>NZ_JAACFY010000004.1:0-315464 GCF_029237305.1 Aeromonas sp. 2MA4
TCACCGCGTGGCATCAGCCTCGCCATGAGCACAAATAGTTGGTTGCGGGGGCCAGATTTGAACTGACGACCTTCGGGTTATGAGCCCGACGAGCTACCGAGCTGCTCCACCCCGCGTCCGAATTGTATTGCCTTTATCACCGCGTACTACCGAGCAGAAGTAGTTCGCTGTATTTACGTTCACCGCGTGGCATCAGCCTCGCCATGAGCACAAATAGTTGGTTGCGGGGGCCAGATTTGAACTGACGACCTTCGGGTTATGAGCCCGACGAGCTACCGAGCTGCTCCACCCCGCGTCCATATTTTTTCCGAATTGGCCGAGCAGTAGCCAGTTCGAATTATCTTTGTCTTCAATGCGTTAATCAGCATTTTCGACTCTGATACCCAGATGGTTGCGGGGGCCGGATTTGAACCGACGACCTTCGGGTTATGAGCCCGACGAGCTACCGAGCTGCTCCACCCCGCGTCTGAGGTCGCCAATAATAGGCGCCAGCGCTCAGATTGCAAGTAAATATCCTAAAAAAACTTCATTCGAAGGTTAAAGCGGCACAAATTGAAGGAATTTGCAACAGGACGCTGTTTTTTCAGACAAGCAGGTTTGGGGCCAGCTTGGCGCACTACACTCAAAAGGCTTGTCACTCCTCTTTTTAGGTAGCCTTATCATGCGCATATCCGCCGGTCATTGCCGTCAATTGGGGGCCACACCCGAGAACGACGGCGTCAACTTTGCCATCTGGGCCCGCCTGGCCAGTCGGGTTGAACTGCTGCTCTTCACCCGTGCCGATGATGACACCCCTGAGGTGATAGTGCTCTCTCCCCGTCTCAACCGCACCGCCTACTACTGGCACATCCATATCGAAGGCATTCCGCTGGGCCAGCGCTATGCCTATCGCATCCAGGGCCCCTGGCGTCCCTACTACGGTACCCGCTTCGATGCAGACAAGGTACTGCTGGACCCCTATGGTCGCAGCATTGAGCTGGGGCCGACCTACGACCGCTGGGCTGCGGCCCGTCCCGGCAGCAACCTGGCTGTGTGTGCCAAAAACCGGGTGGTGGATACCCGCGACTATGACTGGGAAGGGGACAAGCTCCCCGCTCACTCCCTCTCCCGCTCCGTGATCTACGAGCTGCATCTGGGGGGGTTTACCAAGTCGCCGAGCTCGGGGGTGGAGCCTGCCCTGCGCGGCACCTATCTTGGCCTCATCGAGAAGATCCCCTATCTGCAATCCCTCGGCATCACAGCCGTCGAGCTGCTGCCGGTGTTCCAGTTCGATCCCCAGGATGCTCCCAAGGGGCTGTCCAACTACTGGGGCTACAGCCCTATGTCGTTCTTTGCCCCCCACGCTCAATATGCCAGTGGCGGCGATCCGCTCACCGAGTTCAGGGACATGGTCAAGGCCCTGCACAGAGCCAATATCGAGGTGATCCTGGACGTGGTTTACAACCACACGGCCGAAGGGGGCGACGATGGCCCCATCTTCTCGTTTCGCGGTATCGACAACGAGGCTTACTACATCCTCGACAGCAATCAGAAGGACACCAACTATTCGGGCTGCGGCAATACCTTCAACGGTGCCCACCCAGTGGTTCTGCGCATGATCATGGACAGCCTACACTTCTGGCGCCAGGAGATGCACGTGGACGGCTTTCGATTCGATCTGGCCGCCATACTGTCGCGGGACGAGTCCGGCATGCCGCAGGCCAATGCGCCAACCCTGCGCACCATAGACACGGATCCCCGCATCGCCGACATCAAGCTCATCGCCGAGGCCTGGGATGCGGGTGGGCTTTATCAGGTGGGCAGCCTAGCCGGCGCGCGCTGGCGTGAGTGGAACGGCCAGTTCAGGGATGACGTGCGCCACTTTCTGCGCGGGGATGACAACGCCGTCACTCCCTTCGTGGAGCGACTGTGCGGCAGCCCGGATATCTATCACTATCACCACGCCGACCCGGAGAAGAGCATCAACTTCGTCACCTGTCATGACGGTTTCACCCTGTGGGACTGGGCCAGTTATGACCACAAACACAACGACGCCAACGGCGAGCAGAACCGGGACGGGTGCGATCACAACTTCAGCTGGAATCATGGCCATGAAGGGGTCACTGAGGATCCTCACGTCAATGCGCTGCGCATACGCCAGGCCAAGAACATGATGGTGGCCACCCTGTTGTCGGTGGGCTCCCCCATGCTGCTGATGGGGGACGAGGTGCTGCGTACCCAGCATGGCAACAACAACGGTTACTGCCAGGACAACGAAACCTGCTGGATGAACTGGCAAACCAGTACCATGGGACAGGAGATGTTCCGCTTCATGAAGGAGCTGATCCAGTATCGCAAGCACCTGTTCCAGCGACCGGAGCAGGAGAGCATGCCGCTGTCGCTGACCGAGATCCTGCGTCACAGCGAGATCTGCTGGCACGGGGTCAATGCCGCCCAGCCGGACTTCAGCCCCCACTCCCACGCCATCGCCATGTCGGCACTCTCCAGCGAAACCAAGCTGGCACTCTATGTGCTGTTCAATGCCTACTGGGAGCCGCTCACCTTCAATCTGCCAAGCCCCCCCAAGGGGGTGGGTGGCTACTGGCGCCGGATCCTGGATACCGCCCTGCCCTCACCCCACGATATCTGCACCTTCGGCATGCCGCTGGAGGGGTTGACCCGAGAGTACCTGGCCCAGCCGCGCAGCAGTTGCCTCTTTATCTGCGGGGCGGATGACTTCTACTAGGCCCGGATTGCACTGTTGCGGCCATCAAAAAGCCCACCCTGAGTGACTCGGGGTGGGCTTTTCTATTCATACAATGCGGTACGCGATCAGGTCAGCTGGTGCAGCACGCTGGTCGCCGCTATCTGGGCAATGACGAGGCCGCACAGGGCGGTGGAGACCACAACGGGCGCCGTCTCTTTTTGCAGATAGATGGGACTGAACCAGAGCAACAAGGCTGCAATCAGCAAGATGGCCTGGGTCAACACACCGGGGATCAGGGCATCCAGCGCAGTACCATTGCCCTGCCAGCCTACCAGCACAGCCAGCCAGAGCAGGCTCAGCATGGCAGCCACCAGCCCCGCCAGTGGCAGCAACAGATTGAACGCCTGCAGACGGTGGCGGGCCCGCAGCAGCATAAGGTGCGCGAAGGCCGCCCCCAGCAAGATCATCTGCAGCAGGCCGCTCAACCAGCCCTGAATTTGCAGCAGGCCGACCCCATAGACCAGCAGCGGCATGGCAGGCAGCCAGAGCAGAGTGGACGGAATGGCACGCTTGCCCTCCAGCCGTGACTGGGCAAGGGACAGCACTATCCCCAGGATCAGGGCGGCGCCACCGCTCCAGACGAACCAGCTCGCCACTTTGGCCTCCACCGCCAGCATCAGTGAGAGCCCGGTGATCACCCAGATGGAGAAGAGCTGGGCCGTGATCCGCGAGCGCTGGCCCGGGCAGAGATCACCGCGCCACAACACTATGCCGAGAGCAATAAGAGCCCCCAACGCCATCAAACCTGTCAGGGGAAAAAGCCAAAAAGGGAGTTGGACGAACATGACGCCTCCAGCAGCAAAGATTCGGGATGCGCCTGTGGGGCGCCAGAGAAGGGGCCGAGTATACCCAAACCCAGCCCTGTCCCCAATCTCTGCAAGCGCCTTGCGAGGGATTTGACGCTCAGCACCATCGGGATGACAAGGCGGGATCACGCTTGGCCGGCATCATTGGACGCCGGCCAGCACAGACCATCAGCCCTGACCGCGCGCCAGTGCCACCACCTTGGCAAACATCTGCCGGATCACAGCTGGTATCTGCTCGCCTCCCAGGCGCTCAGCCTCCTCCACCACCGCCAGCGCCATGCCAGGCTTGCTGCGATGATGAATGGCCTTGTTGATGATGCGCCCGGCATTGAGGGTCGAACGGCCACCGACCCCGGCCTCGCGCCTGAAAACCGCCTCGAAGCCGTTGTGATAGAGGTAGTGCTCGATATCAGCCGCCGGCAACTGGGTCAGCCGGTCTCGCTCCCGCTCCCCCTTGAGCAGCGCCCGGGCCGAGGTGGCGTATTTGATCCCCGCCTCGTCACCGTCGGTGAGCAGATGCCACTCGATGCCAAAGTCGCGCGCCACCTTGATGAGGGGCGACTGACCGCACTGGGCAAATTCGATGATGCGTACCCCTTCCGCCCGCAGGCTGTAACCGCAGATCTGGGCCAGCTCGGAGAGCAGCCAGATCTCGGTCTCCCCCTCCACCAGCAGCCAGCAACGGGCAAACATCGACATGGGGCGGTTGATGCGCACATGAAAGGCAATCTTGCGCAAATCATCGCTGCTGTAACGCTCGCCCCCCAGCTGATGACAGACGATGTCCTGCTGGCGGCGCACCAGACGGCGCACCTGATTCAGAGGCAGAGAGGAGAGCAGGTCACCCGAATTGGTGGTCAGCAGCTTCTGGCCCGGCAGGTGCTCCAGCAGACCCCAGGCCAGCGCCATCATGGTGGGGTGCAGGCGACTCTCGGGGTCTTCCAGGATCATAATGGGTCTCGCCCCCTGCTCCAGCTCACGGTTGCCACGGGCGTTGAGCAGGGTGGCCGCCATGCCTGCCATCGCCAGTTGCAGCGCCCGGTTGTCGGCATTGCGCAGCAGCGTCTGCAGATTGCCGGGATTGCGCAGTGTCATGGGGCGATTGACGATGTCCCGCTGGCTGCGAGGCTTGTGCTTCATGGGGGCAAGGGCGTTGAAGTAGTGATCCATCAGCTGGCGCACGGCCTGCAGCGCCTCTTTCAGCTCAGCCTCACCGATGCGCTGGGGTTCGTCGATGAGCTTGTCGGCGAGCTGGCTCAACCGGTTCTGTGACAAATCCCCCCACTGCAACATCTCGACCCCGTTGCGTGCGGTGCGGGCATCCCGCAGCCGGAACACGGGGTTCATGGTGATCAGCAGGCAGACCAGTTCATGGGCATTGTCGATGGACAGGCTCTTGCCGATGCCGTCGAGAAAATCATGGGTGGTGAGCACTGAACCATCAGCCTGCAATTCGGCACTGGCACGGTAGTGAATGCGGTGGAATTTGTCTTTGTGCTTGACCCAGGAGGCGCCAAGACGGGCAAGGCGATGGGAGTGCAGACACATCTGGGGTCTGTGTTCACTGAAGGTGAGCACCAGTTGCAGATGACGGGCGGGTGCGAGCTCGGGATCTTCAGGTTGGTGAAAATCATCGCTGCTGAACTGATAGGGTTCGGCATCCTGCCCCAACAGACACCAGAGGGCGCGCAGCAGGCTGGATTTGCCCCAGGCGTTCTCACCGATGAGAACCGTGGTGTTATCCAGCCCGAGCGAGAGGCGATTTATCCCGCGAAAACCTTTGACTTCAATGCGTTCCAGAAACATGCAGCCATATCCAATCCATTCAGATGGCGCAATAGTGGCAAAGTTGCCGGAAAAAACCTATCGGGTCGTATCGATTTTCAGCGGGAACTGTGAGGCACTACGGGTTCGGGAGGGGTGGGAATACAGGTGCGATCTTGGGGAGCATTCCAGTGGCTGAACCAAAGGTGACGAGTACGAGTCTGGCGTTTGCGATAATTCAATGGGCATTCCTTTCAATGGGTAAGTGGCAGATGGTACACCTCTTTTGCCCAGAGTCTCAGCGTTATCTGTGACGATAAGATGACAATTGTGTACGCCACTGTCCCGGTGTGAGGCCAAATGCCTCGCGAAAACGATTACCGAAATGCGCCTGGGAGGAGAAACCGCACAGGATGGCGATGCTGGCCAGGGAGTCGGATCCTGCCAGCAACTGTTTGGCCCGTTTGAGCCGCAGCCCAAGCAGATAGCGATGAGGCGGACACCCCAGACTCTGGCCAAACATGCGGGCGAAGTGATATTCGCTGAGGCTCGCCTGCTGTGCCAGCTCAGCCAGGGTAACCGGCTCGGCCAGATGGGCTTGCAGGTACTCCTGCACCCGCCGGATCACCCCGGGTGCCAGGCCGCCACGCACCTCGGGCAGGCTCGGCGCCTCCCGGGTGTGGTGGCGATAAGCATGCAGCATCAGCATCCAGACGCCGTGGGAGAGCGCCATGCGGTCGATGCCGTGCTGCCACTCCAGCTTCATCAGCTGTGTCTGTACCAGCGCCGATGCCTGGGGGTCATCGATGAAGGTCTTGTCTTCCAGCAGCAGATGGCGCCCCTCCTTGTCGCAGACCTGCTCGGCGATGCGGGTGAGATGGGCTGGCGTGAAGTAGAGGTGGAAAAAGCGGAACTCTTCGCGCACCAGCCATTCGGATCTGTGGTGATCCGGCATGATGCACACCTTGCCGGTGCCGCCATGGCCGCCGGGACCATCGAGGCGCTCAGTCTGCTCGCCCCCTTGCAAATAGACGCTCAGGGTATGGTGACCCGGCTTGTGATAGCGGGTCTGATCGTAGCAGTTGCGCCAGCTGGCCACCCCAAGGCCCGACTCCAGCCAGCAGGAGTCTTCCAGCCGCGCTCCCGTGCTGACCAGTGCATCGAATACGCCCGCCTGTCTTATCTGTTGCACCTTGCTGCCTCGCCCATCATGCCTTGCGGCCATCTTACCGCGCCGCTGGGCCAAACGCTGCGGCCCGGCTGAAATAACCGCAAGATGGTGCAAGCCAGTCGCTCCGGCCCCCCCCATGCTGTGGTTCATCCCATTCCCACTTCACCGGATGTGTTATGAATCTCCTGCTCTATCTTGCCACCGTCCTTATCTGGGGCAGCACCTGGATCGCCATCGCCTGGCAGCTCGGCCCCATTCCCATCGAGGTGTCTGTGCTCTATCGCTTCCTGCTGGCGGCGCTGGCACTGTTTGCACTGCTCACCGTCAGCGGCCGTTTCCCGCGCCTGCCCTGGGCGGGCCAGCGCTACGCAGCCCTGCTCGGTGCCCTGCTCTTTTCCACCAACTTTCTCTGCTTCTATCACGCCACCCTCTACATACCGAGTGGCCTGTCGGCGGTGATCTTCGCCAGTGCCAGCATCTTCAACGGCCTCAATCTCTGGCTGTTCGAGGGCAAACGCCCCAACTTGCGCTGGCTGCAAGGATCCTTGCTGGGATTGTTGGGCACCCTGTTGCTGTTCTGGCCCGTGCTGGCGGATGCGCAACTGGGTGCAAACGGCTGGAAGGGGTTGCTGCTGGCCTGTGGCGGCACCCTCTGCTTCTCGCTGGGCAATTTGGTCTCTGCCCGCGGCCAGCGCCACGGCTATCACGTGCTGCAACTGGTGCCCTGGGGCATGGTGTACGGGGTTATATTGCTGCTGGGCTGGGTCACCCTGCTCGGCCAGTCCCTGACCATACCGACCGACGGTCACTATCTGGCGGCCATGGTCTATCTCGCCTTGTTCGGCTCTGTCATCGCCTTCACTGCCTACCTCACGCTGGTAGGCAGGATTGGTGCCAGCAAGGCCTCCTACGCCACTGTGCTGTTCCCGCTGGTCGCGCTCACGCTCTCGACGCTTTATGAAGGGTTTGTCTGGCAGACGGTCTCAGTGGTGGGCGTTGTGATCAGTTTGCTCGGTAATCTGGTGATCTTCGCCCCACCCTTGCGGGAGTGGCGCTGGCGGCCTGCCAAGGCGGTGAACGACACTTGCTCCTGACGCCATCAGCCCCTAAGGTAACGCCATTCGATATACGGTGAGACACCAGGGGCCCTAATGTTACTGGAAGGATTGGAGACACTCAGTCTGCTGGCAAGCGAGGGCACCATGGCCAAGGTGGCCAGTCGCCTCTACATCAGCCAGTCGGCGGTGAGCAAGCGTATTGGTCAGCTGGAGCTGCGCCTTGGCAAGAAGCTGATCGAGCCGGATGGCCGCCAGATCCGGCTCACCCCCCAGGCGCGGGAGCTGCTCGACCGGGTGGCCCCGAGTCTCGCCGAGATGAAGGGGGTGCTGGCCGACAGCCTGACCCTCACCGATCTTACTCCCCTGCCGATCGCCTGCTCCGAAACCCTGCTGGCGGGCTACCTTGCCCGCTTCATGCACGACTATCTGGGCCGCGATCCCCATATTGCCCTCTCCACCCATCACACCCCGGTGATCCTGGCCCGAGTGCGCAGTGGCGACGTCCTGCTCGGCATCTGTGCCGGTCGGCTGCCTCCCGGCCATGGTCTGGGAGCCGAGCTATTGCTGGAGGAGCCCTTCTATCTGGTGGGAAGCGATCAGGATGAGGCGCCTTCGGCAGATCAGCGCAAGATCCTGACCATGGATCTGGAGAACCCCTCCAACCGCTATCTGCGCGAGCCGCTGGCGCAATTGGGGTTGGTGCCCGCCATGGAGCTGGACTCCTATCTGGCGCTGATAGAACTCGCCAAGGCAGGCATAGGCCCTGTGCTGCTGCCAGCAGGTCTGCTGGCACTGGTGGGAGAACAGGGGGAAACGGCGCGCCCCTTGCCTGGGCTGGGGCGCCCTTTGCATCTGGTCTATCGCCAAAGCAGTCTGAAGCGGGAACGCATTGCGCAGCTGGTGAGTGCGCTGCGCAGGCACTTTCATCATTTCAGCGGGCCGAGTCAATAACCCCGTGCAAACAGTAGAGAGCACGGGTTTATAAGCAGATCTGCCGTCTCACTGGATCCAGGCAAACAGCTCGGGATACTGGCTCCACATCAATTTGGCTGACATCAGCACAGAGACGGTCACCAGCAGGGGCTTGATGAGCTTTACCCCTTTCTTCAGCACCAGTCTGGAGCCAACACGGGCACCGATAAACTGCCCCAGCGCCATGCAGAAACCAACGCTCCACACCACCTTGCCACCCAGGGCAAAAAACAGCAGGGAGGCAAGGTTGGAGGTTAAGTTCAGGAGCTTGGTGTGTGCTGTGGCCCGCGCCATGCCAAAACCCGCCAGCGCCACGAAGCCGATGGCAAAAAACGACCCTGTGCCCGGGCCGAAGAAGCCGTCATAAAAGCCCACTCCCCCCCCCACCAACAGCGCAAACACCATGGGGGTCAGGCGGCGTGCGCTTTCTGCATCGCTCACTCTGGGGGAGAAAAAGAAGTAGCAGGCAAACGCCATCAGCAGGAAGGGCAAGAGCCGTTCCAGAATGGCGGCGTCTATGGTCTGCACCGCCAGGGTGCCGATGGCGGCACCGATAAAGGTGCAGATCACCGCGGGCCAGATCATGGCCCACTCCAGCAGCCCCTTGCGGGCATAGAACCAGGTGGCGGAGAAGGAGCCAAAACTGCTCTGCAGTTTATTGGTGCCCAGTACCAGCGCCGGCGGCATGCCGGTCGCCAGCAGGGCGGGGACGGTCAAGAGGCCACCGCCGCCGGCAATGGCATCGATAAAGCCGGCAATCAGCGCCACCCCGAACAGGGCGAGCAGGGTAAACAGTTCCAATTCCATCCATAGACCTCGCGAGACAGGGTCGCCCGCCAAAGAGGGGCCCTTGTTGAATTTGCTGTGTAAACAAGCCGGACATGCTGGCTTGGCCGCTATCCTAAAGGCCATGGGTTCATGAGGCTAACGAAACAGTGGCAGCCAATTGATTCCATATTTTCATCAGTCTTATTCATCTCGCCCTATTTTCCCCTTCCCCGCCATCAGGCGGCGCTATCAGGCGGCACTATCAGCTATCGCCTCAGCTGGTACGCCGCCCTTTATCGCAGCCAACGCCTGCTGCAGTTGCACTTCATCCTCACCGGGCGCCCGGCTGACACGGCCCGCCATGTAGCGGCGGCTGAACAGATTGAACCAGAGCTGCAGCGCCTGTCCGGCTTGCAGCTGACCGGCCACCTCCAGCACACAGGCCGCCACTTCCGCGGTACAGAGGTGCTCGTCGCAATTGGCGACCCGCATGCCATAGGTGGAGAGTGCATCCGGCTTGACCGCCAGCACGGGAAAGCTATCCAGATAAGGGCTCATGTTGAACATCTTGCGCGCCTCGGGCCAGGTGCCGTCCAGCAGGATAAAGAGCGGCTTCTTGCCGGGGGCGAGCATGACCTGCTCGGTCACGCGCGCCGGGTTTTTCTCGCATGCGGGGAACACCACGTAGGGCTGCCAGACGGGATCGGCCAGCAGGGCCAGCAACTCAGGATGGGGCTGGGTACGCTTCCAGAGAAAGGCCCAGGTGGTATCCGGCAGAACATCGGCGATGAGGCGCCCCGTGTTGGAGGGCTTCATGGGCTCGCTGTCATACATCAGCAGGCAGAAGCCGGCCTCGGCCTTGAGCTCTGGCCGCCATTCACAGGCGCACCAGTCAGAGCGCAACTGGCATGCCTCGCAGCGGGGCACAGTGCCACCACGGGCGAGAAAAGGACGGGTGGAGATGCTCTTGCGCCATACGCGCAGGCGATTGACGGCGTGATCTGGGATTGGCTTCATGGGGGCGCGGCTCTGGCGGTGCACATTGCGGGAAAAAAGGGGGCAGATTGTAACGAGCCGTCCGCCGCGCAGCAAGGCCCCCCATCCGGGGCAAGCCGGGGTGCCACGCCTCTCTATACTTGGTCGTCAACCCATGCGCCCACGCATGGGACACAGGAGGAAGACGATGGCAGAACAAGATATGGCAAGAGAGCATGCCCTGGCGGAAGGCTCTGCCTTCACCTGGCACGAGCTCTATGTTCCGGACGCCGAGGCCGGGATCCGCTTTTACACGGAAGTGCTCGGCTGGGAGAGCCAGACCATGGCCATGGAGGGAGGCAACTACCCCATGCTGGTCGTCAATGGCAGACCTGTAGCCGGGGTACAGACGACCCGTGACAATCCCGATATGGCCGGTGTTCCGCCGCACTGGGCAACCTACATAGCGGTGGATGACGTGGACGCCAGGGTGGCCAAAGTCAGCCAACATGGAGGATCCGTGGTGGTGCCAGCCCTGAATATCCCGGAAGTCGGGCGCATGGCCCTGATTGCCGATCCACAAGGGGCGCATATCTGGCTGTTCACCCCTGCTCCCATGTGATCTGGGCAAGCTGCAAACAACAGAGGGGCCCGCGGGCCCCTCTGTTGTTTTCGGCAAACCGTCAGGCGGACTTGCGCAGGATCTGCTCGAGGTAGTGAGCGAAGCTGTGGCCGTGATGCTCCAGCAGTTTCGGGAACATGGAGATGGAGGTCATGCCGGGGAAGGTATTGATCTCGTTCAGCAGGATCTCGCCCTCTTCCGTCAGGAAGAAGTCGATGCGAGACAGGTGGGTCAGTTTCAGTTGACGGAACGCCTTGAGGGCATACTCGTGAATTGCATCGGCCTGCGCCTGGGTCAGGCCTTCGGCCTTGAGGCTGGTCGCCGTGTGGCTGGCACTGCTGTACTTCTCTTCATAGGTGTAGAACTTGTCCTGCGGCACGCAGATCTCGCCAGGATAAGTGGCAATCAACTCGTCACCGTACTGGTAGACAGCCACTTCCAACTCGCGGGGCTTGACCGCTTTTTCGATCAACACCTGCTCGGAGTAACCAAAGGCATCCTTGATGCCCTCCAGCAGATCGGTTTCGTTGCTGGCGGAGTAGCAGCCCACGGAAGAGCCCTGGGAGGCGGCCTTGATGAAGACCTTGCCCCACTTGGCCAAGGCGGCTTTTGCCTCGGTCAGGGCGGCGTCGTTCTGTTCGGTCAGGAACAGATAGGGGGTGTTGGGAATGCCGATGGCGGAGAGCCACAGCTTGGTGCTGATCTTGTTGAAGCAGATCTTGCTCGCCTCGGCATCGCAACCGAGATAAGGCAGGCCCGCCAGCTCGAGGAAGGATTGCAGATCGCCGGTCTCACCCGGATAGCCGTGGATGCAGGGCACCACGTAGTCCACCGGACGGGCCACGCTGTCAAACGAGAGCAGCTTGTCCAGCCCCAGCTTGCACTCGCGGCCGTCGGCAGAGAGCCAGCGGTCGGCGAACATCTCGACCCGGGTCACTTCGACACCGGGCACCAAACCGAGTTGTTGCTCAAGGAAATTGGCGCTGCGCAGAGAGACTTCGTGTTCTGAGCCACCGCCGCCGCACAGCAGCAAGACATGCATGTTCTTCATTAGATGTGATCCCTTGGGAGAAGCGGCTTCGTCATGACAATGTGATAATCCAACTGCACTAAAAATGGACGAAGCCAGATACGAACATAAGTGCGAGCCAGTGTAGCAAGGGAAATCAAGCCTTGTCAGCTGATGGGGGCACCATCAGGCAGCCGCGGCCCGTAAAAATCCCCTCTTGTGTCAAAAACGGGACGAAAAGGGCTCAGCGCGGCGGATCCACGCGCCCCATGCCGTTGCCATTGACCCGAAACCAGCCGGCTATGCTGTAACGCTCACGATTGGCGGGCAGTACCTCGTGGGGGAACTCCTCCGACAGGAACAATACCAGCCGCCCTCCCTTGGGAGAGACATCCATCAAGAGCTGCTCGTCGTTGTCATAGACCCTGAGCACGCCACCCGCCTCAGGTTGCCAGTCGTTGTTGAGATAGAAGACAGAGGTGAGACGACGGTTGGAGCGACCAGCGAAAGCATCGCGATGGGTGGCATAGAAGTCCCCGCTGCGATAACGGGCAAAGTGGGCCTCGTAATCGAACAGTCCCAGCATCAGCATGCGGTTGGCGGCGAGGCGCAGGGACTCCATGCGACCGAGATAGTCCGCCACTGGCGCGCCAAGGGAAGGCTCCAGCCAGTGGATCTGATCACGGCGAATATCGGGATTGCCCTGATGCAGACTTTCCCGTCCAATCCCGGCCGGATGCCACGCATGGGGCAGACAGGCTTTGAGGGCATCCACCTCAACGGCGGTTAAAAAGTCATCCACAATCACCCATCCCCGGGTGTAAATGGCATCCATGACGGCTTGATAGTCCAAGATTGGCTCGCAATTAGTGGAGAGAGGGCGCTTTTTAGCGACTTCCTGGCCTGAGCACAAACCAGTTTGCTTCTCCTGAGAAGTCCCACCATCAATACGCTATCCCGCCACAGAAGGCGCCCTTTATCGTACCGGCCTCGCCGCCCTGTGATCTGGCTCGACAAAAGGATGCATGAGGGGAGGCAAACCCGGCACTTGCTGCTTGCCTCGGGATCCCGGGCCCGTTAACGTGCATAACCACTGCCCTGAATGGGCCCCATCCTCTCTGGAGTGCACCATGTCTCTGCCCGATCTTCCCCTGCAACGTCTCGATGGTACCGAGTTCTCTCTCACCGCCCTGCAAGGTCAGGTCATTCTGGTGGTCAACGTGGCCAGCCGCTGTGGTTTTACCCCCCAATACACGGGGCTGGAGGCACTCTATCAGCAGCTGGGACCCAAAGGGCTGGTGATCTTGGGCTTCCCCTGCGATCAGTTTGGCCATCAGGAGCCAGGGGATGCAGACGAAATCGCCCGCTTCTGCTCGCTGGATTATCCGGTCAGCTTCCCCATCATGGCCAAGTGCGAAGTCAACGGCGAGCACACCCACCCCTTCTATCGCTGGCTTAAACAGCAAAAACCCGGATTGCTGGGGCTGGAAAACGTCAAATGGAACTTCACCAAGTTCCTCATCAACCGCGACGGCGAGGTGGTGGAACGCTTCGCCCCCCAGACCAAGCCAGAGAGCCTGCTGGACGAGATAAGCGCACTGCTCTGAGCCTCGCCACGGGACCAGACCCACGCAGCGGCCCGGGCAAGTGACACGGCTGCTGCGTGCAGGCCGCACATCTGCTATATTACGCCCCCATTATCTTTTCTATGTCGTGGCTGGCTGCCCAGGTGGTCCGCTGCGTCTTATGTTGTGACAGGCCAGGCGTCAGCGCCTGCCTGTCACTCGTTGAGCCCAAGGCTCACCTCAGGAGTCTCTCTCGAACATGTCATTTAACGAACTGGGTCTGTCACCGCACATTCTGCGGGCCGTCAAGGAATTGGGTTACGAACAGCCAACCCCCATCCAGCAGCAAGCCATTCCGGCTGTGCTGGCAGGCCAGGATGTGCTGGGCGGCGCCCAGACAGGCACAGGTAAAACGGCCGGTTTCACCCTGCCCATGTTGCACCGTCTGATGGCCAACCATGGCCGTGGTGGCCGTCGTCAGGTACGCGCCCTGGTGCTGACCCCGACCCGTGAACTGGCCGCCCAGGTGGGCGAAAGCATCATCAAGTACGCCCATCACCTGCCGTTTCGCACCCTGATCGCCTATGGCGGCGTCAGCATCAAGCCCAACCTGGAGGCCATCAAGCTCGGCGTCGACATCCTGGTCGCGACCCCGGGCCGCCTGCTGGATCTGCTGACCCAGCGCGCCCTCACCCTGACCGAGCTGGAAGTGCTGGTGCTGGATGAGGCGGATCGCATGCTCGACATGGGCTTCATCACCGACATTCGCCGCATCATGAAGGCACTGCCGGAAGAGCGGCAGACCCTGCTGTTCTCCGCCACCTTCTCCAACGAGATCAAGGAGCTGGCCGACGATCTGCTAAAGAGCCCGACCCTGATCGAGGTGAGCCCGAGCAACAGCACCGCCGAGCAGGTCAACCAGCGCATCATCAAGGTCGACCGCGAGCGCAAGCGCGAGCTGCTCTCCCACATGATCGGCCGCAATAACTGGCAACGGGTGCTGGTGTTCGTACGCACCAAGCAGATCGCCGACCGCCTCGCCCACCAAATGGAAAAAGACGGTCTCAATACCGTCGCCATCCACGGTGACAAGAGCCAGGGTGCACGTAACCGGGCGCTGGCAGATTTTCGGGAAGGCAAGGTACGGGTACTGGTCGCCACCGACATCGCCGCCCGTGGTCTCGATATCGATCAGTTGCCCCATGTGATCAACTTCGAGCTGCCCCAAGTGGCCGAGGATTATATCCACCGCATCGGTCGTACCGGTCGTGCCGGTCGTGGCGGCGAAGCTATCTCCCTGGTCAGCCAGGATGAGCAGGATCAACTCAAGGCCATCGAGTCCCTGATCGGCCTCAGCATACCGAGTGAGATCCTGGCCGGTTATGAGCCGAGCGGCAAACCGACTCGCCAGACCCTGCCGGGCAGCAAGCCGGTACAAAACCCGCCGCGGGATCGCGGCCATGCCAACGCCAAGCACAATGCCAAGGCGCCCGCCAAAGGCAGGGGCAAGCCCAAAGCCGATGGCAGCAAGCAACCAGCGCCGGCGCGCCAGAAGGATCGCGGTGGCGTAGACGCAGGGCTCACCCCGATGCGCCGCCTGCCCCGGGCCCAGCGCGACAGCTATCAGGACAACTCCAACGAGGAGTAAGGCCGGCCATAAGCTGCCCGCACTGAAAAATAAAAAACCGCCGAAAGGCGGTTTTTTATTGGCGGGATAGATCACACCTTTTCGAAATCTGCCAGCACCATATGCAACAGCGGATAGGGTTTGCCCTGGCCATCCAGTGGCGAGCGCCCCGTCACGGCGAACCCCATGCGCTGGTAGAAGCCGAGCGCCTGCACATTCTGCTCGTTGACGTCCACCCTGGTTGCCCCTTGGCGGCTGATGGCATGGGCCACCAGCAGGCGTCCGATGCCACGGCCTCTTGCCTCGGGTGCGAGAAACAGCATCTCGACATTGCCATCGTGCACGCCGCAAAAACCGGCGATACCTGTCTCGTCCCTGGCACAGACCAGATCGACGGCCGCGAAATAGTGCTCCAGGATCAGCGGCTTGAGGGCATCTATCTCCTCCTCTGGCAGAAAGTGGTGAGTGGCGCGCACCGAGGCTTCCCAGATGCTGATCAGGGTCGCGTGATCCCGCGTCTTTGCTTGTTCAATCTTCATAATATGACTCTGTTGTGTGGAGCGAATCGCCTTA
Source organism: Aeromonas sp. 2MA4 (assembly GCF_029237305.1). NCBI lineage: Bacteria > Pseudomonadati > Pseudomonadota > Gammaproteobacteria > Aeromonadales > Aeromonadaceae > Aeromonas > Aeromonas sp. 2MA4. The sequence goes on from NZ_JAACFY010000004.1 coordinate 15,657, forward strand.
CCGGAGAGGCTCGGCTGTGACTTTGGCATCCACTTGCTTGATGACGAATCCCTTCTCGATGCCGGCCTTGAAACCCAGCTTTTCATACAGGCGGTGGGCCGACTCACGTCCCTCCCCTGACAGCAGCATCACCTTGTAGCAATCCTGTTGCCAGGCGATGGCCAGCGCCTGTTCGAGCACTTTCTGGCTCAGCCCCTGGCGCCGAAATCGGGCCGCCGTGATCACGTGCTCTATGATGCCAAACGGCCTGCCACCGTTGGTGAGGGTGGGGATCACCCCCAGCTGGCAGGTAGCGGCAAGCTGTCCATCCACCTCGGCGACGATAAGCCGCACATGGGATTGGGCCAGCAAGGCGGCAAGAGTCGATTCGGCTTCAACCAGCGGCGGATCATGGGGCCTCAGCTCCCGATAAAGGGTCAGCAAACCCGCTACGTCTTGTTCATTGCACGTTCTGATCACCACCATGGGGATCCTCCTGATCTTGTTCCCGATGCAGCGTCACCCATGGGCCCTAAGCCGGCCTTGGTGCAAACATGATGATGGCCATGCCGAGCAGCGCCACCAGCGAACCCACCAGATCCCAGAGTGTGGGTCTGATACCGTCCACCAGCCAGAGCCAGAGGATGGCGACAAAGATATAGACGCCACCATAGGCCGCATAGACACGGCCGGCAGCGGTCGGATGCAGTGAAAGCAGCCAGGCAAACAGCACCAGACTCAAACCCGCTGGCAGCAGCAGCCAGACACTTCGGCCCTGTGTCAGCCAGAGATAGGGCAGATAGCAGCCGACGATTTCGGCCACCGCCGTGATCAGAAACAGCCCGATCGTTTTGAGTTCTACCATGATGTGTCTCTATTGCCCTTGCTAAACAGGCTGAATGTTAAAATAAATCATCAGGTTATGTAAGCACAGCGAAAAAAGACGGGATTGGAATGGCAAGAAGGCGAGCCTTCCCCCGCGAGCACGGGGGAAGGTGGTGGTATTAGCGGGTTTTGACCGCTTGCAGCAGGGCTGACACATCCGGCCCGAACTGGCGGGTGCGAATGGCCTCGCGGATATCACTTTCGCTATAACGGCTGGCCGGATAGACCAGCACACAGGACGTGTCGCCGGGCTTGAGGAAGTGGGTCTCACCAAAGGGGGTATAACGGGTGGCGCCTATGCTGATGAGCGCATGGGACGGGTAGCCAGCTTGGGCCAGCAGCCCCTGAATATGCTCTGCCGGGCCCTCATCCTGCTGATGGTTGAACTTGTCGATGGCCCAGTCCAGCAGCTGTTGATGAAAATAGCTGTAATCAACGGCGGCGCTGTCTACCCCGTAAACGTGGAGCTCGCCATTGCGCTCCAGATAGCAGGCGATGCGATAGTCATCAAGCTCGCAACCCGCGGTAAAACCACTGAGTGGCAGCAGATTGGCTGCCAGCCCCTTGCTCTCTTCCCCCCAGTTTTTCTTCTCGCTGATCTTCTTGGCATTGGGACGACGAATGGAGCAGTCGTTATAGGCCCCAAAGGCGCGAGGATGGATGGCCACCACCTGGGTACCTGCGTACTCCAGCTCGCACCAGAGCGCGACTTCCGGTTCGATCTGCACCTTCTCGTCACCACTGACCGCCGCCTCTGGCAGCAAGATGGCCTTCTCGCTCAGGGGGAAGACGCCGAGCTGACCCGGGTGACCCGGCACATAGAAGGGAAACAGCGCCTTGGGCGCTGTGGTATCACGCACCACCACAGCCACGAAATCCGAGGCTTCTCCAGCTTGCTCCAGGTGGCCGGCAAAGTTGCCCGCCACCCCGAGTCCGATAAATTTGCTCTCTGCTGTCACTTGCATCTGATCACCTGCATCTTGCCAAAGCGGGGGTAGCTGGCCTATCAAGCGGAAGCAGCTACCGCGAAAGTGGCAAGGATTAAACCACAGGGGCCTGTTCCCGCCCAGTCCGGGCGCCCCATCCTGTGCGCCAGCGCGAACTTTTTGGCGCCCATTGGTGACTCTCTAACCAGGGACTCACCACCTGTTAACACCCGTTTTTCATTCCCTCTCTTGCTGACAGAGTGGCGGCCAGCCAGATCACTGACAAAGGCAATACGCCGATCAGCCACGCCTGCAGAAAAGCGCTCTACTGGAAAATCACAAAGCGCAAACGAACCCGACGGGAAACAGAGCGTTTCCATCTCCAGCAAGGCTGACCCCTTGGGCCAGCCCCTCAACTTTGGTAGGCTGCCACCCAGCACACGCCAGCAGCTTACAAGGACAGCCTCAATGTCACAGGATCATTTTCAGGGCCGCTATGAAGTCGAATTCAAATATTGACTGGATGACAGACCCGCCTTCATCTCCGCGCTCAAGACGCTGGATCTGGAAGTCATGCTGGAAAACAATCTGGAACAGGACAGCTACTTCGACACACCGGAACCTACCCTGCCACAGAGGGCAAGAGCCTGGTGATCCGTACCATGCAGCCTTCCGGCATAAAGCTCTGGATCGTCAAGGGGCCCGAGCGGGATCGCTGCGAGGCGGTCAATATCACGGACGCCGACAAGGCTGCGAGCATGCTGCAGACCCTGGGTTATCAGCAGGTGCTGGCCATCAGCAAGCGGCGTAGCATCTACTTTGTTGGCCCCTTCCACGTCACGCTGGATCACTTGGACGGGCTCGGCGACTTTGCCGAGCTGGCCATCATGACCGATGATGAAGATCGGTTGGAGGAATATAGAGTCGAGTTGGAGCATCTGGCGATAAAGCTGGGCTTGAAGCAGCGAGAATATCGATCCTATAAGGAGTTATGTGAGCTTAATCAATAAGTTATATTTTTAACTTTGGTATAAAAATCACGCTTTATCTAAACATCAAAAAACAACTGATTAAACAAAGGAATGTATTTTGAAACCCTATCTCGGTGCCCTTTTTTCCTTGCTTGCTGTCGGCTGCAGCTCGACCTATCAACAAGCCGATGTACAAACGATAACCAATAAACTCGATGCCAGTCAGGGGGTACTCATTTCGCAGCCCCAAGATGGGTCATATGAAACTACGCAGTATCAGAATTCGGGGCAAATGACGGCCCAGGCAATCTATGCGGCATTTTCCAAGAAGGCTCACAGAGTCGAGATCACGACCAGTTGTCATGGAGATCCTTGCCTGACCAACATTGAGCCGACTCAGTTCAGATATTATGTGAAACCCGTCATTCTACATTGGGAGGAACGGGCAACAGAATGGTCTGGAAAACCGGATGTAATTGAAATTCAGGTAGTTATCTACGATACCTTGAGCAAAAAGAGCATAGCCAACAGCTCATTTAAGGGAAAAAGCAAATGGGCTACATTTGGTGGCGATCATCCACAAGATCTGCTGCCGGAACCGACTGAAAAATACGTGAATGCTCTCTACTGACCATTTGAACCACCGGGACACAATCATGATCGACAAACTCGCCTGGCTGACCTTCAAGGATCGGCAACTGCTCTGCGCCCGTTCCCACGGCAAGGCCATCTACTACATTCCCGGCGGCAAACGCGAGGCGGGAGAGAGCGATGAAGCGGCGCTGATGCGAGAAATCGAGGAGGAGCTGAGCGTGACCCTGCAAGCCGACACCTTGCGCCTTGCCTGCGAATTCAGCGCCCAGGCCGATGGCAAGCCTGAAGGCGTGCAGGTCCGATTGCGCTGTTACACCGGTGAAGCCAGCGGTACACCTGTTGCCTCGGCCGAGATCGCCGAACTGCGCTGGCTCGATAGCCGCCACCTCGAACAGATCTCCCCCGTGTCCCGCCTGCTGTTCGCCTGGCTGGTAGAGCAAAATCTTGTCCGCTAAGACGTGCGGCTGATGAACCCGTGGTGGGGCTGATGGACAAGCGTGATCCTGCGCACCCTGCAGAGGTGCCCGACTTGAAATCGGCATCAGAAAAGGCGAGTCTGACCAGTCATGCTGATGACACTGGATTGTATCTGTGCATTCAGCCGCAGCGGGCCAGACCCGCTGTCGCGACCACGTTTGACAAGGACTCTCGATGGACATAGTTGAGGTTGATACCACCCTGGGCATCAAGCCTGCGCTCATCACCCTGCTGCAAGACAGCGTGGCCAATGGCGCCTCGGTGGGATTTTTGCCGCCACTGACAGAAGATCAGGGACTGGGATACTGGCAAGGGATCGAGACTGAGCTGGCAGCAGGCAGGCGTCGGCTTTGGGTTGCCTTCGAGCAGCACCACCTGGTCGGGGCCCTGCAACTGGCGCTTTGCACCAAGGCAAATGGCCGCCACCGGGCCGAGGTAGAAAAACTGATGGTGCACAACCACGCCCGTGGCAAGGGCGTCGGCCGCGCCCTGATGGCCGCCATGGAGCAAGGCGCCCGGGATAAGGGACGCACCCTGCTGGTGCTCGATACCCGGGTCGGCGACGTGGCATCCAGCCTCTATCGCCAGCTCGGTTATCAGGAAGTTGGCCAGATCCCGGACTTTGCCCGCAATGCCGACGGTACCCTGGCCGCCACCCTCTTCTTCTACAAGCAGCTCTGATGAATGCCCTCCGGGAAAGCAAGGCGCCACTCTTTCCCCGGAGGGCGCATTGTGCTGCGGCGTTGCGCGCTTGTTCAAGCAGGGCACGCCCCTTTGCAAAAACAATCAAAAACGCCAGTTGATTAATTTTGACAAGGAGCCTGCGCCATTACCCCTTCACCTGATGGCGAGCGAGGCGTATGGTGTGGCAGGAAGACCCGTTTGCATACCTAACGGGTGTCACTCACTGCCTTGAGGAATCCTGCATGCCTATTCTGCCTCGTACCGTCACCTCCCCCAAAAAGTTCATCATAGGTCACGACCTTCTGCCTCAACTCCATGATCATGTGAAAGATTTTGGCGACAACGCCCTGCTCGTCAGCGATGAGTTCATCCTGGAGCGGGTGCGCGAAGAGGCGCTGGCCGGTCTGCTGCAAGCAGGCTTGAAAGGACGGGTCGAGAAGTTCAACTACGAATGCACCGATATCGAGATCCGTCGCCTCTGCGATCTCGCCGAACAGCAGGGCGCCAACGTGATCGTCGGTATCGGCGGCGGCAAGACCCTGGATGTGGCCAAGGCGGTTGCCTTCTACCTGCGCCGTCCCGTTGTGCTGTTCCCCACCATTGCCTCCACCGATGCGCCCTGTACCGCGCTGGCGGTGATTTACAATCAGGCGGGCGAGTTCGAGCGCTACCTGTTCCTCCCCCAGAACCCGGACGTGGTGATCGCCGATACCGCCATCATAGCGGCGGCCCCTGCCCGCTTCTTCGCCGCTGGCGTGGGGGATGCCCTGGCCACCTATTTCGAGGCCCGCGCCTGCTATCGAGCCGATGGCATCAACCTGGTGGGCAAGCGCCCCTCCCGTACCGGACTTGGCCTGGCAAAACTCTGCTATGAGCTGCTGGGGGAAAACATAGAAATGGCGATGGATGCCATTCACCATCATGTCACCACACCGGCGCTCGAGCAGATCATTGAAGCCACCATCTACCTGAGCGGCGTCGGCGCCGAGGCCGGTGGTCTGGCGGCAGCCCATGCGGTCAACAACGGCATGTCGGTAGTACCTGACTTGCACCGGGCACAGCACGGGGAGAAGGTGGTATTCGGTCTGCTGACCCAGCTGGTGCTGGAACGCGCGCCCCAGACCGAGGTCGATGAGGTCATGCGCATCATCCAGGTTGCCGGTCTGCCCATGACCTTGCAGGAGATGGGGCTGACCCGTTTCATCGAGAGCGAGTGGCGCAAGGTGGCAACGCTTGCCTGCGATCCCCTCGACACCATGGTCAATATGCCGATGGCCGTGAGCGAGCAGGATGTTTACAACGCCATGATAGCGGCCAACGCCATGGCTGAGCGCTATCGGGCCCGTTATCCGCGGGATTGATCCGGGATAAAAACCCTTGATGATCGCCAACGAACAAGGCCAGCCTGACGGCTGGCCTTGTTCGTTGTGGCCTGAACTGCTGAAATGGCGCTTCCCCCGTCAAGACAAGGAGTCATCATGATATTGGAAGTCGCCCATCTGCAGGTTGTCCCGGGTCAGGCCGCCGCCTTCGAACAGGCTTTTGGGCAAGCCCAGACCATCATCAGCACCATGCCAGGGTACGCCGGACATCAGTTGCAGCGCTCGCTGACCGATCCTCACCGTTATCTGTTGCTGGTCAGCTGGCAGCGGCTCGAAGATCACACTCAGGGCTTTCGCGGCTCCGCTCAGTACCAGCAATGGAAGGCACTGCTGCACCATTTCTACGACCCCTTCCCCACAGTGGAACACTATCAGATAGCGGAACACTATCAAGGAGTGGAACACTGTCAGGCAGTCACGTGGGGAGTGAACACGGCAGCCCTGCCTGCTGTGTGATCATGGGCTCGCAAGCCTGGATGATCAGGCCAACCGCTCGGCGCGCACCTTGATCACTGGCTCGGCAAACGCATCCTGGGCTGAAATCAGTTGCAGTTCGTAAGCCTCTGCCTGCCAGGTGTGCAGCATCACTGTGTCCACCGCCGCATTGGTGCGCTCAAAGGCAGTCACGGCATCGTAGCCGGTCTGCAGATTGGCCAGCATCAGAGCACTGATAAGATCCCCTACCCCCACTGGTTGGCGGGCAAACGCATAGAGCGGACGGGCGATCAGATAGTCGCCCTCGGGGGTGGCCAGCAGCATCTCGAAACGACCCGACTCCTGTGCGGCACGCCCCAGATGCTTGACCAGTACCATCTTGACCCCCTTGGCCAGCAGCTGATGGGCAGCCACCCGGGTCTGGGCCAGATCCGCCAGGTGGGTGTCACACAGTGTCTCCAGCTCCAGCAGGTTGGGTGCCATGATGTCGGCCACCGGCAGCGCCTGCTCGGTGAGAAAACGGGTGACGCCGGGGGCGACTATGCACCCCTTCTCCGGGTGCCCCATGACGGGATCGCAGAAATAGATCGCATTGGGATTGGCGGCCTTGACCGCGGCCACCACCGCCAGGATCTCGTCCCCCTGCTCGGCCGAGCCGAGATAACCGCTCAACACGGCGTCACACTGGCACAGCACCTCGATATCACTCAACCCCTTTACCAGGGCGCTGATGTGACCGGCAGGCATCGCCATCCCCTGCCAGCCCGCCGCGTACTGGGTGTGGTTGGAGAATTGCACCGTGTTGACGGGCCACACCTCCATGCCGAGACGGCGCATGGGAAACACGGCGGCACTGTTACCGGCACAGCCAAACACCACGTGGGACTGGATAGAGAGAATGCGTTTCATCGACATCACCGCAGAGAAGATCAGGGAAAGGCGCAATATATCGGATGAGGAGATTGCACTTCTACTTTTGTGCGGCACAAACCGCTATTTAGCCCTGGAAATCACCATCAAACGGTGAATTTGTCATCACAATCCCACCCCATGCCCTGTTAGTGCCGTTTTTGCCCTGCCAGACCAGGGGCAGTTCCATCTGGCTTAACCGAGTTTCACGCGGTGATCCCATGCTTTTGTTTGATGGCATATGAGAGCAATAAACCAGCATCTTGTCTGGCTGCTTGATGGCACTGAGGAAAGCAAAGAAAAACCCGGGTGCCCTGTATAACACCCTGCAGAAAAGGAGCAGAACAAGGCCGAGAGGTCAGTACTCGGCCCTGCTTTCAAGGGCGCGCGAAGTGATAGACCCAGCCTTCATCCAGTACCATGTCGGCGGGCGCTTGTATCAGGGGTGGCAGCAGAGACACAGTCCCCTTGGCGGCGTATTGCAGCGCCATCAGGGCGCAGATGGCAGCGTCATAGCGATCCGTGCCCGTCGCCAATTCTGCAGGCAGATGGGGTTGCAGCTCGGCCCTGACCGCGGATGCCTTGCCACCCACTTTGGCCAAAGCGGGATAGACCTCCAGCACGGCGCGATCGGCCTGAGACTGCAGCTTGGGTACGAGTTGCAGATCCCCCAGCCGGGGCAGCATGGAGAGCGCCAGCGTGGCGTTGTTGCCGAGCCGGTCGAAGGTCGCGGAAAGGGGCTTCTTGCCATATTGCCGGTGCAGCCAGCGCTCGCAATCGCGATAGGCATAAGGGTTGTCAATTTCGCGCTGGGGCACGGCGCACTCGGTCGCCCTCCCCGCCAGCAGATCGCCCAGGGCACGTGGAAAGGCGAGCGGCGCATCGATACCCAACGCAAGCTGCGGGCAAGCCAGCACCTGCATCAGGTTCATCTCGTCCTGCAGCGCCGGGCGCAGCAGGGCATCCAGATCCGGCGCCACCCGCGAGCTCAACCGGAACAGGGGCGACACCCCAAACCAGTGCAGGCGCTGCTCGCGTGCCTGCCAGCCCACCACGGCCACCGCCTGGGCATTGCCCTGCCAGCCTCTCACATCCCAGCCGATACCGATGGCATCCATGTGTTCCATTGTCATGCCCGTGTCACCTCTGCGCGCTATCAATGGAGCACAGGGTAATGGCTGCGGCCCCTAAAGCAAGGCCGGGAGCCGGCCTTAGAAAGATTTCTTGAAATTGATCAGCGGCAGTATGGGGAAAATACCGTTCTCGGCGTAGTTGGCCAGACCGATCTGCAGCCCGTCCAGATGCTTGGTGGCATTGATGAAACCCAACTGGAAGGTGGTGCGTTCGGCATAGTTGACGAAGCCCACGTTGGCCAGAGCATTGCCCTTGGCGATGTTGACGGCGCCCCAGTTCAGGCCCTGCACATTGTTGGTTAGGTTGACGAAGCCAAGGTTCACCCCCTTGTCCTGTCCCTCGTGCCAGTTGACGGCATTGATGGCCACACCGTTGAACTGGTGGCGCACCCGTCCGGCGCCGAGGAAGACGCCAAGCTGCAGGCCGCTGAACTGATCCACATCGGAGAGGGCCAAGATGGGCAGATCTATCCCTTTCACCTGACCGGTGCGGCCATAGAGAAAGGAGGCTCTGGCGCCTTCGACCTGATGGGAGGCAGGCAGATTGACACCGGGCAGTGAGACCTGAATCGGGGTGCTGGCATGGGAAACACCGCTCAGGGCTAAAGAACCACAGGCAAGCAAGAGGTGGGCAGGTTTCATCGGGGCTTTCCTTGACGGTCAGAGAGTGGCGCCAGCCTATCAGTACTGGCAGGAAGGAACGAGGCCGGACAGGCGTGGCTGCGTCATTCCCCGTCTGAATTCACTCGCCCATCTGGATAGACCAGAATCAAAATTTAAGCAAAAATTAACATTTATATTATTTACATCAAGCCTCATTTGGTAACACAATACTCAAACGTGCGTTTGAACAGAGCAAACGACACGCAACGACTTCAGGATGTAGTCGAACGGATGTAACCAAAGAATGGGCCTGTCGGCCTTTTGCAATACCCTGCTGTCAACCACGGAGACGCGCGATGAATATGGACGTAATCAAGACCTTTACCGAGCAGATGCAAGGCTTTGCTGCCCCCCTTACCCGTTACAACCAGCTGCTGGCCAGCAATATTGAACAACTGACCCGGTTGCAGCTGGCTTCCGCCAATGCCTATGCCGAACTGGGATTGAGCCAGTTGCAGGCGGTTGGCAAGGTGCAGGATGCCCAGAGCCTGGCGGCCCTCGGCACTGTGCAGCTGGAAACCGCCAGCCAGCTCTCCCGCCAGATGCTGGATGACATCCAGAAGCTCAATGCGCTGGGTCTGCAGTTCAAGGAAGAGCTGGATACCCTGGCGGCCGACGGCATCAAAAAAAGCACGGGCAAGGCCTGATATCCCCCTGGCTGCCCGATGCGGGCAGCCACATCTCCCCATGACCCGACACGACAGGCTCGCCCTGTCACGGGTGTGGGTGAAGGAGAGAACATGAGCCAATCATCTTACGGCCCGCTGTTCGAGGCCCTGGCCCACTATAACGACAAGTTGCTGGACATGGCCAAGGCACAGACGGAGCGCACGGCGCAGGCGCTGTTGCAGACCAATCTGGACGATCTGGGCCAGGTACTGGAACAGGGCACTCAGCAACCCTGGCAACTGATCAATGCCCAGATGAACTGGTGGCAGGATCAGCTCAAGCTGATGCAGCATACCCTGCTCAAAAGCGCAGGCCAGGAAAGCGAGCCGGTGATCACGCCCGAGCGCAGCGATCGCCGCTTCAAGGACGACGCCTGGCGTGACCAACCCCTTTATGACTACCTCAAGCAATCCTATCTGCTGACCGCCAGGCACCTGCTGGCCTCGGTAGATGCGCTGGAAGGGGTGCCCCAGAAGAGCCGGGAGCGGCTGCGCTTTTTTACCCGCCAATACCTTAATGCCATGGCGCCCAGCAACTTTCTGGCCACCAACCCCGAGCTGCTCAGGCTCACCTTGGAATCCGACGGCCAGAATCTGGTGCGCGGACTGGCCCTGCTGGCCGAGGATCTGGAGCGCAGCGCCGATCAGCTCAACATCCGCCTGACCGACGAGTCCGCCTTCGAACTGGGGCGGGATCTGGCCTTGACGCCGGGCCGAGTGGTGCAACGCACCGAGCTCTACGAGCTTATCCAGTACAGCCCGACCACGGAAACCGTGGCCAGGACACCGGTGCTGATAGTGCCGCCCTTCATCAACAAGTACTACATCATGGACATGCGGCCCCAGAACTCTCTGGTCGCCTGGCTGGTCGCCCAGGGCCAGACGGTATTCATGATCTCCTGGCGCAACCCGGGGGTGGAGCAGGCCAATATCGATCTCGACGACTATGTGGTCGATGGGGTGATCGCCGCGCTGGACGGCGTGGAAGCAGCCACCGGCGAGCGTGAGGTGCACGGTATCGGTTACTGCATCGGCGGCACCGCCCTGTCGCTCGCCATGGGCTGGCTGGCGGCGCGGCGCCAGAAACAGCGGGTGCGCTCCGCCACCCTGTTCACCACACTGCTCGATTTCTCCCAGCCGGGGGAGCTTGGCATCTTCATCCACGAGCCCATCATAGCGGCGCTGGAGGCCCAGAATGAGGCCAAGGGCATCATGGATGGACGCCAGCTGGCGGTCTCCTTCAGCCTGCTGCGGGAAAACAGCCTCTACTGGAATTACTACATCGACAGCTACCTCAAGGGCCAGAGCCCGGTGGCGTTCGATCTCCTTCACTGGAACAGCGACAGCACCAACGTGGCAGGCAAGACCCACAACAGTCTGCTGCGCCGTCTCTATCTGGAGAACCAGCTGGTGAAGGGGGAACTCAAGATCCGCCACACCCGCATCGACCTGGCCAAGGTGAAGACCCCTGTGCTGCTGGTCTCGGCCATGGACGATCACATCGCCCTCTGGCAGGGCACCTGGCAGGGCATGAAGCTGTTTGGCGGCGAGCAGCGCTTCATCCTGGCCGAATCGGGCCACATTGCCGGCATCATCAACCCGCCTGCGGCCAACAAGTACGGCTTCTGGCACAGCGATGCGAGCAGTGACACCCCGGACGCCTGGCTTGAGCAGGCAACCCATCAAAGCGGCTCCTGGTGGCCCGAGATGGCAGCCTTCATCAAGGGGCGTGAAGAGGAGGCCACGTCCGTACCCGCCCGCATCCCGAGCGAGGGACTGGAGGCGGCCCCCGGCGGTTATGTCAAGGTGCGGCTTAACCCTGTCTTTGCCAACACCCCGGAGGAGGAGCCCGCATGAACACACTCCCCCTTGAAATTGGGCAAAAAGCCAGCCTGACCAAACGGTTCGGCGCGGCCGAAGTCGCGGCCTTCGCCGGCTTGTCGGAGGATTTCAATCCCTTGCACCTGGACTCGGCTTTTGCCGCTACCACGCCATTCGAGCGTCCCATAGTGCACGGCATGCTGCTGGCCAGCCTCTTCTCCGGGCTGCTAGGCCAGCAGTTGCCAGGCAAGGGCGCCGTCTATCTGGGGCAGAGCCTCTCCTTCAAGCAGCCGGTGTTTGTGGGAGATGAGGTGACGGCCGAGGTGGAGATCATCGCCATGCGCAGTGACAAGCCCATCATCACCCTGGCCACCCGCATCCTTGCCGCTGGCGGCGCCCTCGCCGTGACCGGAGAAGCCGTGGTGAAGGTGGGCTGACATCAATACTTGCACTCCCTGAGTCAGCCCGGCACCCGCTGGGCTGACGCTTGTCGTTCACATTGTCACGCTGCTTTTATGATGCCTTCTCTACCCCGCCCTTTCATTGCTGGCCTGAACTGCCTAAAATACTCGCCCTGCTGTTTCAGCCATTCATCCATCTAGAGGATTTCCCATGGAGACGTTTCTGCTCGAAGGCCACCCCTTCGTTGCCTTGTGTGACCTTATCAAGCATCAGGGTTGGGCCGATTGTGGCGGCGCGGCCAAGGCGCTCGTCGCCGACGGTCTGGTGGAAGTGGACGGTCAGGTCGAGACCCGCAAACGCTGCAAGATAGTGGCCGAGCAAGTGGTCAACTTCAACGGCATGAAAGTCGTGGTAAAAGAGGGCGTGAGCCCTGAGATCCTCTGATCCCCGCAAGCACTACCAGAAGATCAGAAAAGTGACCTAGTCAGTGGCTGGCATCCGCGACATGACAGTCGTGATGCAAGCGGAACCGAGCCAGAAGACCGGCCGCTTCCCTCCTGCCAGGAGGTGCAAGTGAGCCGGTTGCTGACTAGCTGGCCTTGATCGACAAGGTCAGCACAAAGCGCGCCATCGCCTCATCCCCATTCAGTGACGGGCAAGTCGCCACCACCTGGATGGGACGATTGACTCTCTGCCCCGTCGCCAATGATTCGTCGATCATGGCATCTATCTCTTCCCCGGCGGCGCAATCAAACTGCACATCCGCCTCGGGCCGCTTCAGAAACTCCCCCTGTACATCTTTAAAAGCAAAATGTACCTTCTTGCCTCTCGTCCGTCCCTTCTCCATTACCAGCAATCCCCCCACCAGATCGGCACCGGTCGCCAGGACGCCGAAATACATGCTGCCCAGATGGTTGCGAGTACGCCAGCCAAGGGGAATGCGAATGCGCAATGCCTTCGCATCCATCCGTTCGATCACGGGGGCACAAAAGCCGATAACGGGAATGTAGCGCCAGGCAAACAGCCGGAGCGCCAGATTGGCTTTGAAACGTTGCAGGTCCATATGCAAACTGATCCGATGAGTTAATGTAAACAGCATGTTGCCACGCAACTACCCTGCTCTACAAGGTTGCCGATCACGCTTCTGCTGCTTGTCGGTGAACACAAAAAAAGAGAGGGAGCCCTCGGGCTCCCTCTCTTTTTTACAACGGGCCTTGCGATCAGGCCCGTTTCTCTTCCAGCCAGGCCCCCTGACTCTGCATCTCGAACAGCTGGGCGTAGTGTCCTCCCTGCGTCATCAGCTCACCGTGGGTGCCCCGCTCATTTACCTGACCGCGGGAAAGCAGCAGGATCTCGTCGGCATCGACTATGGTCGAGAGCCGGTGAGCGATGGCGATGGTGGTGCGGCCACGGCGGGCTGCTGCCAACGCCGTGGAGAGCGCCAGCTCGGTCTGGGAATCCACGCTGGCGGTGGCTTCATCCAGGATGAGGATGCGCGGATCCCCCACCAGGGCGCGGGCGAAGGAGAGCAACTGCCGCTGACCGGCGGAGAGGTTCTTGCCCCCCTCCTCCATCAGGGTACCCAGCCCATCCGGCAGACTCAGCACGAAGTCTGCCAGTTGTACCTCGGTCAATGCCTGCCAGAGCCGTGCCTCATCGATGCCGTCACGGCCGAGCCGCAGGTTTTCCGCCAAAGTTCCAACGAAGATAAAGGGATCCTGCTGCACCAGACCTATGCTGCGGCGCACCGCCGCCAGCGACAGTTCAGCCATGGGATGATCATCGAAGCGGATGGTGCCCTGATCCACCGGATAAAACCCCATCAACAGGCTGATGATGGTGGACTTGCCACTGCCGGTGTGACCCACCAGCGCCAGCATCTGGCCAGGGCGAGCGGCAAAGCTCACCTCCCGCAGCACCTGTTGCTGGCCATCGTAGGAGAAGCTCACCTTGTCGAAGCTGACCCGCCCCTGCAACGCAGGACTCTCGCCTTGCGTGCTCTCACGGGACTCGTCGAGCAGAGCAAATACCCGCTCCCCGGCCACCATGGCCTGTTGCAACTGGTTGAGCTGGTTGGTCATCTCGATGAGCGGCTCTATCATGCGCCCCAGATAGCTGATGAAGGCGTAGAGCACCCCCACCTGGATGGCGCCACCGGCACTCAAGCCCTCGCGGGCAAACAGGGCCAGCAGGCCGATCAACACCATCATGTAGAAGAGGTCGATAAGGGGGCGCAGCAGTATGCCGTTGATCTTGAGGCTCTTGAGGCGCGCCGACCAGTGCTGCTGATTCACCTCGGCAAAAGCGTTGGCAAAGTGGCGCTCCTGTACCATGGCCTGAATGACCGGCATTCCCTGCAGCGACTCATTGAGGCGGCTGTTGATGTCGGAGAGCAGGCTGCGGGTCGCCCGTACCACGGGCACGCTCAATTTCTGGTAGAGCCACATCACAGCCGCCACTGCCGGCAGCAAGCAGGCGCACACCAGCATCAACCGCACATCTAGCAGGGCCATGGAGATAAGGATGCCACACAGCAGCACCACTTTTTGTACCAGCAGGCCGATCACCTGCACATAGAGGTTCATGATGGCCTCTGTGTCGTTGGTGATGCGGGAAATAAGCGAGCCGGAGCGATGTTGGTCAAAGTAGCGGGCCGGCAGCCGGATCGCGGTGGCAAACACTTGCTCGCGCAAGGTCTGCACCACAGCCTGGGCGATGCGGTTGAAACGCAGGGATTGCAGATAGAAACCCGCCGCCGAGAGCACTTGCAGGCCAAGATACCCAGCCGCGATGGCAGCAATGGGAGGCCACACCAGCTGGCGGGGTGCCAGATAGTCATCGATAAAGAGCTTGATGAGCAGAGGGCCGGCCACTTCGGCGCCGGTGGCCAGCAGCAGGCAGATCCCCGCCTGAACCAGCCAGCGAGGATAACGGGCGCAATAAGCGAGCAGGCGTTTGATCGTTGGATTCACAGCGTCTCCCCACATCTTGTTTCAGACGCGAGTAACGGGCGCAACCAGGCAGTCAGTCGCCATTCAATGGTCGGGTTCACAAACTCTCCTCTACATCTTGTTCCAGTCGCTGGTAACGAACCATGTCTGCATACCAGCCGTTGTGGGCCATCAGGGCGCCATGGCGGCCCCGCTCGCTGATGTAGCCCTGCTCCAGCACCAGGATTTCGTCGGCCTGCTCCACTGCCGTCATGCGATGACTGACCAGGATCAGCGTGCGTCTATGGGCCTTGAGCGCTTGCAGTATCTGCTGCTCGGTATGGGCATCCACCGCCGACAAGGCATCGTCCAGCACCAGGATTGGCGCCGCCAACAGCAGGGCGCGGGCAATGGAAAGTCGCTGTTTCTGACCACCAGAGAGGGTCACACCCTTCTCCCCCACGTCGGTCTCATAGCCCTTGGGGAAGCGGCAGATGTCATCGTGCACACAGGCGATGCGCGCCACCCGCTCTATCTCCTCCTGGCTGGCATCGGGCCGGCCAAGGGCGATGTTGGCCGCTATGGTGGTGGAGAACAAAAACGGCTCCTGGGGCACATAGGCAAACTGGCCGCGCAGATCGCCAAGGGCCAGCTGCGCTATGGGCACGGAGCCCATGGTGAGCTCACCAGACGTGGGATTGGCAAGGCGCATCAACAGCTTGAGCAGCGAGCTCTTGCCAGCCCCGGTGCGCCCGACGATCCCCAGCATGCCGCCTCTGTGGAGGGTGAAGTCGATATTGCGCAGCAAGGTGCGCTGCTCCAGCTGATAGCTCACCCCCTTGGCCTGGAGCGGGAAGGGAGAGACAAACATCGCCTGCTCCGTCGGCTCTTCGATGTCGCTGCGCTCGGCCAGCATGCTCTCGATGCGTGAATAGGCGGCGCTGCCCCGCTCTATGATGTTGAACAGCCAGGCGATGGCAAACATGGGCCAGATGAGCTGACCCAGATACATGGTGAAACTGGTGAGCTCCCCCAGCGTCAGCTCGTCACGCACCACCAGCACGCTGCCACCGGCAACGGCGAGAAAGTAGGAACAACCGATACAGAGGTAGATGACGGGGTCGAACTTGGCATCGATGCGGGCCACCGCCATGTTGCACGCCCCCGCCTGTCGGGTCAGTTCGGCAAAGCCCTTGTCTTCCAGGGATTCAACCGCATAAGACTTGAGCACCCGCACGCCAGAGAGCGCCTCCTGGGTCTTGTTGTTGAGACGGGAGAAGGCTCCCTGCGCCGCCTTGAACTCCTTGTAGATCTGGGTACCGAAGCGGTTCATGAAGAATGCCATCACAGGCAGGGGCAGCAGGGAGAGCAGGGTCAGCTGCCAGGAGTACTGGCTGCACATGATGGAGAGCACCAGCACCCCGACTATGATGGAGTCCACCAGGGTCAATACCCCTTCCCCGGCTGTCATCTCCACCGCCTGGATATCGTTGGTGGCGTGAGCCATCAGATCACCGGTGCGGTGGCGCTGGTAAAAATCGGGGCTCATGCGGGTGAAGTGGCTGAACAGTCGGTTGCGCAGCACATAGGCAAGCCGATAGGAGGCACCAAACAACATGACCCGCCATACGTAGCGCAGCAGATAAATGAGCAGACCGAGCACAAACAGCCCCGCCAGATAGCCCATCAGGGTGTCGTTGTCGAGAGAGCCTTTGGCGATGCCATCCACCACCCAACCCACCACCTTGGGCGGGATCACGGTCAACAGTGCCACCATCATCAGCAAGGAGATGGCGATCAGATAACGCCGCCACTGCTCCTTGAAGAACCAGCCCAGCCTTGAGAATACACTCACGTAGATGTCCTTTGTCGCGGCCAGCCCAAGGCTGCCGCCCGTCACGGGGAAACGTAATGCAATCGCCCCCAGAAGGGGGCGATACGAGAGGGTCATGATAGCCTGAAGTGACTGGCTTGAGAATTATTGCTATTTGTCTCCCTACAATAAGCGATCATCTCGCTGCCCCACGGGGCTGTATGGTGATTCATGCTGCTCTCCGGTCAGCAGAAAGTGAGATACCTCCTCCCGGGTCTGACTGAATACCTGCTGCAACTGCTCCAGATCCGGCTCGGTCAACTCCTCTTGCTGGCGAAGTCGCCACTCCAAATCACCGGCCATGATCTGCAGGCGAGCAGCGGAGATATTGGCCGACACCCCCTTCAGGGTATGCAACAGACGACAGGCCACTTCGGGTTGCTGGCGACGCAGGGCGGAGCGGATCTCCCACAGATCATCCTTGTGCTCGGACATAAACAGCTTGAACAGGATCTGCAGCGCCTCCTTGTCTTGCTCCAGCCGTTTGAGGGCATCTTCCAGATCCAGTACTCCCATCAGATCAGGAGGTTTCACCTCCAGCGGGATCCGGCGCTCGCCGCTGGCGCTCTTCACCCACTGCAACAGGTTGTTGTAGAGATCCAGCTTGCTGACCGGCTTGGTGACATAACCGTTCATGCCGACACCGAGGCAACGCTCCCTGTCACCGGGCATGGCGCTGGCAGTCAGCGCTATGATGGGCACGTCATGCTTGTCGACCATCTTGCGGATCTGGCGGGTCGCATCCAACCCATCGAGTACCGGCATCTGCAAATCCATCAGGATGACGTCAAAAGGCTGCTCGGCTACCCGTTCGACCGCCTCGCGCCCGTTACCTACCACGGTTACCACGGCATCGATCCGGCGCAGATACTCGATGATGAGTTGCTGGTTGACTCTGTTGTCCTCCGCCAGCAAGACCCGGACACCTTGCAGCAGCTCACGAAAGTGCTGCTGATCGCCCTGGGCTTCGGCCTGGCGAACCTGATGATCATGGGAGCTGCCATTGAGCAGCTCATCCACCTTGGCCAGCAGGGAATTCTCGGTCATGGGCTTGGGCAGAAAGTGGGTCAGGCCCATGCTCTCCATCCGCCCGTGCAGTCCCTCCTTGGCCCAGGCACTGGTCATCAGAATAGGCAGTCGCCGCCACTGGCTGTGCTGGTACATTTCGAGGGCCAGATCCAGGCCATCCTCCTGTCCCATGCGCCAGTCCAGAATGGCCAGCCGGATATTCTGCCCCTCTTCCCGCAGCACCTGACGCGCACGGGAGAGGCTGTTGACGGCCACGACCCGGACACCGGCCCGGCCGAGAATATCCTTGGCCAGGTCCAGCACCAGTTCATTGTCATCCATCACCAGAATGAGCGGCTGATGCTCGAAAAAGACCCGGCGGCCCGATACCCCGTACACCGCCTTGGTCATGGGGATCTCGAACTGGAACACAGAGCCGGACCCCGGCTTGCTCTGCACAGTGATCTGCCCGCCCATCAGTTCGACCAGACGCTGGGAGATATTGAGGCCAAGACCTGATCCACCATATTTGCGGGTGTTACCCGCCTCCAGCTGGGTGAAAGGCTGGAACAGCTGGTCCTGCTTATCCTCGGCGATGCCAATCCCGGTATCCCGCACGCTGAAACGCACCCGCATGGGATGCTGGTTGACCAAGGTGATGACCACTTCCACCTCGCCCCGCTCGGTAAACTTGATGGCGTTGTTGACCAGATTGACCAATACCTGGCCCAGGCGCAGCGGATCGCCGCGCAGGAAATCGGGCACAGCCGGGGACTTGTTGATGATAACCTCGACCTGCTTGCGCTCGGCCAGATCGGCAAACATGCCGGCGAGCGAATCTATCTGCTCGCTCAAGTCAAAATCGATCTCTTCCAGGGTCAGCTTGCCGGACTCCACCTTGGTCAAGTCCAGAATGTCGTTGATAAGCAGCAGCAAGGTATCTGACGAAGACTTGATCTTGCTGAGGTAATCCCGCTGCTGCTGATCCAGTTCGGTTTGCAGCGCCAGGGAACTGAAACCTATGATGGCATTCATGGGGGTGCGGATCTCGTGGCTCATGTTGGCCAGAAAATCGCTTTTTGCCTGCGCCAGCAAGCCGGTCTGGCGTGACAACTCGCTCAACTTCTGGTTGCGACGCCACAGGGTCACCGCCACCAGCACGAAGCAGACCATGGCGCCAGCGAGCACCATCAGGTAGAAGCGGCTCTTGAGGGAGGAGGCTTGCACCATTTTGCTTTGTTTCCAGACCGACAAGCCATCCAGCTCATGCATGTCGATGACCTGGTTGCGCAATATATGGTAATCCACCACCTGACGGCTGACGTCCTCGCTCAACTGGGCAAGCCCGGCCACCTGGGGATACTCGGGATAGGCGGTCTTGAGTCGTTGCTGCAGCGCTTGCAGTTGCCGTTGCTCACCTCTGTCCCAGCTGCGCTTGAGGTAGTGGCTGAGCTGCGCCAGTTCGACCAGATCAATGGCCAGCGCAGAGCTGGCAGGCAAGGTGGCCAGCAAGGCATTGAGCTGCTTTTGAAAAGGCTGCTCTATATACTGGATGGCCATCTCCATGGAGTAGAGCTTGGCCAGGTCCAGCAAGTAGCTGTCGATATCGTGCAGCAGGGATTGGGAGCTGGGACTATCGGCCGTATCCGGATCGTTGCGCACCTGGCGCACGAAGCTGTCCAGGTTGCTCGACAACTGGTTGAGGCGCTGCTGTACATTGCCATCATTGGCTTTTTCGCGCCCCAGCAGATAAATAGTGTCAGTATTGACCCGATTGAGGATCAATTCCGCTGCCACACTCAGCTCGGAGGCCTTGTGTTGCTGGCTGAGCAGTTGCCAGCAATAGCCGGCAAACGCCAGCAGCGCGACGATGATCAGGCTCAGGACAACACGATTGACCCGTGTCACATTATTCATCCCGTCTCGATTCTCATGTCATGACCGTGTATCCGCCAACGGACCACTGGCTGTGAAAGATAACTGACTGCTATGTTACCGTTACTCTGCCCTGTCAGTGCACTAAAGATGTTGCAGGGCTTATGCTTACAGGAATCAATTATGTCATTTATCACTACCTATTGTAGCCATTGCTTCACCAGAAACCGCCTGCCCGCCGAAAAAATGGATTCAAATGCGAAATGTGGCCGCTGCAAGTCCTCGCTGTTTGGTACCACCCCTGTCATCGGCCGTGAGAATCAATTCGATACTCTGATCCAATCCGACCTTCCTGTCGTGGTGGACTTCTGGGCCAGCTGGTGCGGACCATGCTTACAATTTTCACCAATTTTTCAGCAAGTTGCCAGCGAGCTTGAGCCCAACTTCCGTTTTGTCAAAGTCGACACGGAACAACAAGCTGCCATCGCAGCCCGTTACGCCATCCGCAGCATTCCCACCCTGATGATATTCAAGCAAGGCAAGATGGTGGCACAACGCAGCGGCTCTCTGCCCAAGAGCCTGTTCAAGGAGTGGGTGACCTCCGTCATTCAGCCTTGAATGATAAATAATTGTTTAATTTTTGTTTTTTAAGTGTTTCTTGCCAATTTGACTCTGTGAGTCCCGGCATGGTTTGACGACTTTCCCCTGTTTCAAACAGGGGAATAATTGTAATCTCGGCAACACAACAACAACCATAAATTAACCGAGAGAACAATATGCACACATCGGCTGTACCCTCGACTACTCCATCTCGCTGGCTGGACATCAAATCCGGGATTGTCATCCTGGATGTGCTGTTGCTCTGTGCCATGCTGGCTTGGCTGCCGTTTGACCCCATGGTCAACAAGGGGCTGGGGATCCTGGTCTTCATCGCCATTCTCTGGCTGACCGAAGCCCTGCACGTCACCATCACGGCGCTGCTGGTGCCCTTGCTGGCCACAGTGCTCGGGGTGTTTGACATGGGCAAATCCCTCACCGACTTTGCCAACCCCATCCTGTTCCTGTTTTTCGGTGGTTTCGCCCTCGCAGCCGCCCTCTCCAAGCAGGGGCTGGATACCCTGATGGCAGGCAAGGTAATGCACCTGGCCAATGGCCATCTGGGTTGGGGTGTCATACTGCTGTTTACCATCACGGCGGCCATGTCCATGTGGATCAGCAACACGGCAACCACCGCCATGATGCTGCCGCTGGCCATTGGCATGCTGGCGCGTCTCGACAGCCAGCAGGATCGTGCCACCTTCGTCTTCGTGCTGCTGGGTATCGCCTATAGCGCCAGCATAGGCGGCATCGGCACCCTGGTCGGCAGCCCACCCAATGCCATCGCCGCCGCCCAGATGGGAATTGGCTTTACCGACTGGATGAAGTTTGGTGTGCCTGTGGTGCTGATCCTGATGCCTTGCGGCATTGCCCTGCTCTATCTGGTGACGCGTCCGCAGCTCAACCACAGAGTGGAGATCCAGGATGTCACCATCAACTGGACCCGCGAGCGCAAGGTAACCCTGGCTATCTTCCTGACTACGGTCGTACTCTGGATCGGCTCTCAACCCATTGCCAAGGCACTGGGGGGCATCCCGCAATTTGACACCCTGATCGCCATGGGTGCCATCATTGCCATCGCCGTCAGCCGGGTCGCCAGCTGGGATGACATCAATCAGAACACCGACTGGGGCGTGCTGATGTTGTTTGGTGGTGGCCTGACCCTGAGTGCCATTCTCAAGGCAACCGGTACCAGTGCCTTCCTGGCCAGTCACCTGTCGGCCGTATTGGCCGATGCCAATATCTTCATCATTCTGCTGATGCTGGCGGCATTCGTGGTGTTCCTGACCGAACTGGTCTCCAACACCGCCACCGCCGCCCTGCTCATCCCGCTGTTTGCCGGTGTTGCCGAAGCCCTGGGGGTTTCTCCTGTCGTCATGGCCGTGTTGATCGCCATAGGTGCTTCCTGCGCTTTCATGCTGCCGGTTGCCACCCCACCCAACGCCATCGTCTTCGCCAGCGGTCATATCCGCCAGAAGGAGATGATGAAAGCCGGGATGGCCCTCAACATTGTCTTTGTCATTCTACTGGCGGTCCTGGCCTACTTTGTTGGCGACATTCTCTGATCCCCAAGTGGCCCTTGAAACAAAAAGCCCTCGCATTGCGAGGGCTTTTTCATATCAAGAAGTTATCAACCTTGTACGTTGCAGCTCTTCAGGTTCCAGATCCGATCCACGTAGTCCTGGATGGAACGGTCCGAGTTGAACTTGCCCATGGTAGCCGAATTGATGATGGCCTTCTTCGCCCACAGCGCCGGATCCCGGTACCAGGTATCGATGAGCTTGTGCGCATCGGAGTAGGAAGCAAAATCGGCCAGGGTCAGGTAGGGATCCCCCCCTTCCAGCAAGGAGCGCTTGATGGAGGAGAGTTCCCCCGGCTTGCCCGGCGTGAAATAGTCGGTGTCGAACCAATCCAGCACGGCCTTGAGCTCGGAGTTGGCATAGTAGAAATCGTACGGGTTGTAGCCGCGCGCCTTCAGAGACTTCACCTCATCCACGTTCAGACCGAAGATGGCGCAGTTTTCGGCACCCGCCTCTTCCGCGATCTCGATATTGGCCCCATCCAGCGTGCCTATGGTGATGGCGCCGTTCAGTGCCATCTTCATGTTGCCGGTACCGGAGGCTTCGTAACCGGCAGTGGAGATCTGCTCGGAGACATCGGCCGCCGGGATCAGCTTCTCGGCCAGACTCACGCGGTAGTTCGGCATGAACACCACTTTCAGCTTGCCCTGGATGCGAGCGTCGTTGTTGACCCGCTCCGCCAGCTTGTTGATGGCGTAGATGATGTCCTTGGCCAGCTTGTAACCGGGCGCCGCCTTGGAGCCAAAGATGAACACGCGCGGGTGCATGTCATAGTCAGGGTTCGCCAGCAGACGACGGTAGAGCGCCATGATATGAATGAGGTTCAGCTGTTGGCGCTTGTACTCGTGCAGACGCTTGATCTGGACGTCGAAGATCGCCTCGGCACTCACATCGATGCCGGTTTCGGCCTTGATGACCTTGACCAGTTTCTCCTTGTTATGACGCTTGATGGTCATGAACTGCTGCTGGAATGCCTTGTCGTCGGCAAACTTGGTGACGGCGCGCAGCTTGTCGAGCTGCAGCGGCCACTCTTTGCCCACCACTTCGTTATAGAGCTCGGCCAGCTCTGGGTTGCAGGCCAGCAGCCAGCGACGTGGGGTCACGCCGTTGGTAACGTTGCACATCTTCTCTGGCCACAGCTCGGCGAACTCGGGGAAGAGATCCTCTTTCACCAGCTTGGAGTGGATCTCGGCCACGCCGTTCACCTTGGACGAACCGATCACGCACAGGTTGCCCATGCGCACCTTGCGTACATCCCCTTCTTCGATGATGGAGAGCTTGGCCTTGATGGCATCGTTGCCTGGCCACTTGGGTTCGACCAGATCGCTCAGGAAGCGGGCGTTGATCTCGTAAATGACTTCCAGGTGACGGGGCAGCACCTTCTCAAACAGGCTGACAGACCACTTCTCCAGCGCTTCCGGCAGCAGGGTATGGTTGGTGTAGGAGAAGACCCGATAGCAGATGGCCCAGGCGGCATCCCAGTTCAAGTCTTCCTCATCCACCAGCACCCGCATCAGCTCGGGGATAGCCACGGTCGGGTGGGTATCGTTGAGCTGAATGGCAATTTGCGCGGCAAAATTGCTGAAGTCACTGCCATGCACCCGCTTGTAGCGGCGCATGATGTCCTTGATGGAGCAGGCACAGAAGAAGTACTGCTGGATCAGGCGCAGCTCTTTGCCCGCATCTGTTTCATCATTCGGGTAGAGCACCTTGGAGATGGTTTCGGCCTGGGCTTTTTCAGCCTGGGAATCGATGTAACCACCGGCGTTGAACACGTCCCAGTCGAAAAACTCGGAGGCGCGGGATTCCCACAGACGCAGGATATTGACGGTGTGACCGCCAAAGCCCACCACAGGGATATCCCAAGGCACCCCTTTGATCTTGCGGCCTGCGTGCCATACCTTCTTCAGGCCACCCTTGTCGCCGAACACGGTTTCCACATAGCCGTAGAGCGGGATCTCCTGCACAGATTCCGGGCGGCAGATCTCCCAGGGATTGCCATATTCACGCCAGGAGTCCGGGCGTTCGATCTGGCGACCATCCTTAATCTCCTGACGGAACAGGCCGTGCTCGTAATGGATGCCATAACCGACAGCCGGGTAGTTCAGGGTGGCAAGGGAGTCGATAAAGCAGGCAGCCAGGCGGCCAAGGCCACCGTTGCCGAGCGCCATGTCCGGCTCTTGTTCACACAAATCGGTCAGTTCCAGACCGAGTTCACCCAGCGCCTCTTCACACACTTTGTACAGGGAGAGGTTGTGCAGGTTGTTTGAGGTCAAACGCCCCATCAGAAATTCAGCAGAGAGATAGTGAATCGCACGAGTATCTTTCTTGAAGTGAGTCTGCTGAGTACGGGTCAGGCGCTCGTACACCTGTTCGTTGACGACGGCTGCGGTTGCTTTCCACCACGCTTCTGGCGAGGCTTTCTGTTCGCTTGTACCCAAGGTAGAACGCAGGTGACGCACGATACTCGCCTTGAGCTGATCTTTATCCAGTTGGAGATCCTGGTCTGTCTTCTTCTTGGTAGCCATAAACCATTTCCTTCGTTACAGAATAATAAAATTGTTATCCCATCAGGGACCGGTGCTGTTGTTATCTCAGAATATGTTCCGGCGTGGGCATACTAGCTAAAGCCGATGGTTTAAAAGTTAACGCAAGTCACACTTTAACGTATAAAAATGACAGTTCAAGCTTGAAAACCCTTTCCTGAAACTTATTAATCAGTGACGCTCATTTCATTTAAAATCAGCAACTTAACAAACAAGTGCAAATATAAATCCGTGAATAGGTTTTCAATCATTGCCAAGTACTGAAAATCCATGAAAATAGCTGAAAATTCAGCGCACATTGAAAACGATTTCAATGTGCGCTGTTCATAAAGCAAGATTGGATCCCCGATGGCGACGATCGACTCCCCTTCAACCATGGGCCTTGAACTGATTGCTCATGGGGTCGTAGTGATAGCCTATCTGCATTAACCGGGTCGCCAGTTGATCCTCCGTCATGTCGTAATAAGCCAGTAGTTCCTCCAGGCCATCACACTCCAGCCGCAACTTTTCATTGATGATCCCGAGCAGGATATTGGCATCCAGCCGTTGCAAGGTACTGACGTCCATCTTCATCTCTCCTCTTCATCCAGATACTGTATAACCATGGGTGCCACCTCCCTCTTTGTCCACAGCCTAAAAAACAAGCACCCTGGTAAAAATAAAATATCCATTACAATCAATAATATAGATTCACACCCTGTCAGCTTGATCACATTTTTTGCCATAAATGGCTTGTCACTGACCTGAGTTGCAACTACTGTATACGTATACAGCATGGTTATCCATACAGGACAAACATATGAGCCAGCCCATGAGTCACCTCCCTTTCGCCGCGTCTGTCAGCATGAGCAATCCCTGGCCAACCCGCCATCAAAGCAAGGTGGAAGGAGCGTGCCACACCGCACCTGCCAGCGATGAGCGGCCATTGCTCGACGAGCTGGTGAGACTGAGCCATGGTGACACGGGCTGGATCCTGCTGATTGCCCCGCCAGGCCTGCCAGTGGCCAAACAGCTGCAGGCTCAGGGGATCAACCCCGCTCGGGTGCTGGTGGTGCACAGCCCCAAGATCAAGAACTGGCAGCTAATGCTGGAGCAGAGTCTGGGCAATGGTCACTGCGCAGCAGTCTTGACCTGGCTGCCTGCACAGGTTTCGCTGGATCGCGTCAAGCTGAGCAAACTGGGGCAACGCTTCGGGGTGCTGACCCGCTTTTTCGAGCCAGCAGGAAAGCTACTGCCCGTGCATAGCGGCCCGCTGGCCTACGGCGGACAGGATGTCTATCTCAACCACTGATAGCCCAGGAAAGCCTGGAGACTCGAAATCGCCGTGAAGAAATGGAAAAAGGGGAGAAGGCAAGAGCGCAAGAAAAGGGCAATAGAAGAGTGACCAAGCAGAAGTGACCCGTCTGGTTTGTGCACCTACGCCAGTACCAACGCCAACCTGCGGGGCGATAGAAAAAGGCGACCCTAAGGTCGCCTTTTTACGCTGTCACCCAATGTCACAGCGGCCTGGTCGTTTGCTCGTGCCACCCTACAGGAATGATGTGAGTATCCTTAGGCCCTGGCTCAACACGACGATCAGGAGAGCTTGCCATCCAGCTCGGCAATCTTGGCCGACCAGTAGGCCGGGCCTGTTTCATGGATATTGTTGCCTTGAGAATCGACAGCCACCGTCACTGGCATATCCTCCACCTCGAACTCGTAGATGGCTTCCATACCCAAGTCGGCAAAAGCCACCACCCGCGACTTCTTGATCGCCTTGGCGACCAGGTAGGCTGCGCCCCCTACGGCCATCAGATAAACGGCTTTATGCTGTTTGATACTCTCGACAGTTTTGGGGCCACGCTCTGACTTGCCGATCATGCCGATGAGACCGGTTTCCCCCAGCATCATGTCGGTGAACTTGTCCATTCGGGTGGACGTCGTGGGGCCGGCAGGGCCAACCACTTCGTCACGAACCGCATCAACCGGGCCAACGTAGTAGATGAAACGGTTGGTGAAATCGACCCCCTCCGGCAGACCCTCGCCATTTTTCAACATGTCGGCAATGCGCTTGTGGGCTGCATCGCGACCGGTAAGGATCTTGCCCGACAGCAGCACTGTGTCGCCGCTCTTCCAGCTGGCGAGCTCCGCCTTGGTGATACCGTCAACATTGACACGACGCACATTGGCCCCGGCTTCCCGGGTGATCTCCGGCCAATCGGCCAGTTTCGGCGGAGTCAACTCGGCCGGCCCCGAGCCATCCAGTTCGAAGTGGACGTGGCGGGTGGCGGCGCAGTTGGGGATCATCACCACCGGCTTGGAGGCGGCATGGGTCGGGGCACTCTTGACCTTCACATCCAGCACTGTGGTGAGGCCGCCCAGACCCTGAGCACCGATCCCGAGCTTGTTGACCTTGTCATAGAGTTCGACCCGCAGCTTCTCTTCGGTGGTCTTGGGACCACGGGCGATCAGCTCCTGAATGTCGATGTGCTCCATCAAGGCTTCCTTGGCCAGCACGGCCGCCTTCTCGGCGGTGCCACCAATGCCGATGCCCAGCATGCCGGGCGGGCACCAGCCGGCGCCCATGGTCGGCACGGTTTTCAGTACCCACTCGACGACATCGTCGGATGGGTTGAGCATCACCATCTTGGATTTGTTCTCGGAGCCGCCGCCCTTGGCCGCTATGCTCACTTCCACCTTGTTGCCCGGGATCATGTCGATATGCACGACAGCAGGGGCGTTATCCTTGGTGTTCTTGCGGCTGCCGGCCGGGTCGGCCAGCACGGAGGCGCGCAGCGGGTTGTCCGGATTGGTGTAGGCACGGCGCGTCCCCTCATCCACCATCTCCTGCACCGTCATGTCGCTGTCCCACTGCACCTGCATGCCTATCTTGACGAAGCAGGTAACGATACCGGTATCCTGGCAGAGGGGACGATGCCCTTCGGCTGACATGCGGGAGTTGATCAGGATCTGGGCCAGGGCATCTTTGGCGGCCGGGTTGACCTCACGGTCATAGGCAGCCTTGGCGGCATGGACGAAATCAAGGGGGTGATAGTAGGAGATGTACTGCAGGGCGTCGGCGACGGAATCGATAAAATCCTGTTTTTTAATGATGCTCATATCATCCTCACTGGTCCTTGTCTCCGTCGTGGTGGCAGAGCAAGGGCTTCCATATGAGCCGTGCTTCGGTGTCATAGTGTCAGGCGATATACCTGTCGGCCCGATAGACAACGGCGTGTTTGTTCTAAAAATTCCGATGCCTATGATACGCTTGCCCCCCCATACCGGCTAGGGAGCAGGGTGCAAACTGTTGCCTGTGTAACAAAAAATGAAACCAACTCTTCATATCTACCACTTTGATCACCAGACAGCGCTGCATGCGTTGTTTGCCCGTCTGCATCATCAGCCTTGGGCCATGTTGCTCGAATCGGCCGGCCAGCAGGGAGCGGACAACCGCTTTGACATCATCAGCGCCGACCCGCTGGCAACCCTGCAGACAGAGGGGCCACTGACCTGGATAACCCGGGGCGAACAGTGTCTGTCGTTTGACACGGATCCCCTGACCCTGCTGGCACAATGGCAACGGGATCTGCTGGGCGAGAAAGCACCGCACTGTGACGAATTGCCCTTTATTGGCGGCGCCCTCGGGCTGTTTGGCTATGATCTTGGCCGTCGATTCGAGCAATTGCCGACACTGGCCGCACAGGATGTGTCCGTGCCGGACATGGCAGTCGGCATCTATGACTGGGCCCTGCTGCGCAACGTAGCAAGCGGCGCCTGGCAGCTGGTGCATTGGGGCGATGAAGCAGGCCTCCATCGCCGGCTGCAGTGGCTGGCCGCGCAGCACGAGATGCCAACACCGCCATTTGCCCTGCAGAGCGAGTGGCGCAGCAACATGAGCCGCGCCGAGTACGGCGAGAAATTTGCGCGGGTACAGGCTTACCTGAGTGCCGGGGACTGTTATCAAATCAACCTGACCCAGCGCTTCAGCGCCGCCTATTGCGGCGATGAGTGGCAGGCTTATCAGGTGTTGTCCCGTGCCAACCGGGCTCCGTTCTCGGCCTTTGTTCGCCTGCCACAGAGCGCCATTCTAAGCCTCTCCCCCGAGCGGTTTCTGCTGCTTGATGATCGCCATATCGAAACCAAGCCCATCAAGGGTACCCGCCCCCGACTTGCCGATCCGCAGCAAGACCAGGCCAGCGCCCTCGAGCTGGCAGGCGCCGACAAGGACAGATCAGAGAATCTGATGATCGTGGATCTGCTGCGCAACGATATCGGCAGGGTGAGCCGTCCGGGCTCCGTCAGCGTGCCCAGCCTGTTTGCCGTGGAGTCGTTCCCGGCGGTGCATCATCTGGTGTCCACCATCCACGGCGAGCTGGATAGCCGCTGGCAGGCGGTGGATCTGCTGCGCGCCTGTTTCCCGGGCGGTTCCATCACCGGCGCCCCCAAGATCAGGGCCATGGAGATCATCGAGGAGCTGGAGCCCCAGCGCCGCAACGCTTACTGTGGCAGTATCGGCTATCTGAGCCAGCATGGCCGGATGGACACAAGCATCTGCATCCGCACTCTGATAGCGGCAGACGGCCAACTGCACTGCTGGGCCGGGGGCGGTGTCATCGCCGACTCCGATGTGGACAGTGAATATCAGGAAACCTATGACAAGGTGGCCCGCATACTGCCGTTGCTGGATAAGCTGAGAAGCTGAGAAGCTGAGAAGCTGAGAAGCTGACAGAATGGCTAACGGAGTGACCATGTAAAGAGGCCCAAGCGCAGGATTGAGAGACGATTCGAGAGAATAAACAAGATGGACCGCGCCGAACTGCTGACCCGCTTTTTACTGCAACGCCCTGCCCCAGCCCATCGCCTGACGGTGGCAGGGCTCAAACCTGCCGCCGTCTTGCTGCCGCTGGTGGAGCGGGCCGACGGCTTGCAACTGCTGCTGACCCGCCGCAGCGCACACCTGCGTCATCACGCGGGACAGATTAGCTTTCCTGGCGGGCGACAGGATCCGGACGATCACACCCTGATCCACACGGCATTGCGGGAAACCTGGGAGGAGCTGGGCATCATACCGGCTCAGGTCGAGATCATCGGTACCCTGGCCCCCCTCAATACAATTTCCCAATACGATGTGTTGCCGGTGCTGGGGCTGGTTGCCGCCGATTATCAGCTCACCTTGAGCCAGGATGAAGTGGCTCAGGCCTTTGAAGTACCACTCCATCATCTGCTGGACCCACGCCACCACATAGCCCTGACCATTCCAAGGGCCAATCAGCTGCACACCATCTACTGGATACCCTGGCAGGATCACTTCATCTGGGGGGCGACTGCCAGCATGATCCGCCAGCTATCCCACCAACTTGCCATGTAACATTTTGCAAACATATTGCAGTGCAATATTTGCGCGTTAACAATAAACTAACGTATAGGTTTCTAAAAAAAAATTGATTTTTTATTCTTTCGATCACATTTCTATAAAAGTGTGAGGGTTTATCCCTCGCAAAGGTGAATTTGATCAACATTTTTGATTAAAAAAACCGTATCCTTGCGCCGACTCAACAAAAAACACACATTCGGGGTGAGACACATGTCAAATACAGTCACAGGCGCACAGGACGTTGCAGCCGTACAGGAGCAAGGAACGAGCTCAATCCAATCTCGCGGTTGGAGCAAACAAGACTCTACCTGGGTTATCAGCCTGTTCGGCACTGCCGTCGGCGCGGGTATCCTGTTTCTGCCCATCAACGCTGGCATGGGTGGCTTCTGGCCACTGGTGGTCATGGCGCTGCTGGTCGGTCCCATGACCTATCTGGCCCACCGTGGCCTGGCCCGTTTTGTACTTTCGTCCAAGCGACCCAATGCCGACATCACCGAAGTAGTGGAAGAGCATTTCGGGGTGGGCGCAGGTAAATTAATCACCCTGCTCTACTTCTTTGCCATCTACCCCATAGTGCTGATCTACGGTGTCGGTATCACCAACACGGTCGAAAGCTTCATGGTCAACCAGTTGCAGATGGCTGCCCCTCCGCGCTGGATCCTCTCCATCGTGCTGATCATGGGCATGATGTCTGTGATGCTGGCCGGCGAGAAGCTGATGCTGAAGGTCACCGAGTTCCTGGTCTACCCGCTCATCGCCATCCTGGTGGGTATCTCCTTCTACCTGATCCCTGACTGGACGGGTGCCGCCCTGTCCCAGGTGCCGTCTGCCAAGGATTTCGCCACTACCTTGTGGCTGACCATCCCGGTACTGGTGTTCTCCTTCAACCACAGCCCTGCCATCTCCAGCTTCTCTTTGGCTCAGCGTCGTGATCATGGCGAACATGCGGTCGAGAAGTCCGATGCCATTCTCAAGCGCACTGCCACCATACTGCTGGGCTTCGTGATGTTCTTCGTCTTCTCCTGCGTCATGAGCCTGACCCCGGCCCAGCTGGCAGAAGCCAAGTCACAGAACATTGCCGTGCTCTCCTATCTGGCGAACCAGCACGCAAGCCCCCTCATCTCCTACTTCGGTCCGCTGGTTGCGTTTGTCGCCATCGTATCCTCCTTCTTTGGCCACTACCTGGGTGCCCGTGAAGGCCTGAAAGGGATGATCGTCCAAAACATGCGCAAATCCGGCAAAGAGCCGAACCACAAGAAGGTGGAGATGTTCATCATCGCCTTCTTCGTCCTCACCCTGTGGGGCACGGCCATTGCCAACCCCTCCATCCTGGGCATGATTGAATCTCTGGGTGGCCCCATCATCGCCACCATTCTGTTCATCATGCCGATGTACGCCATCAAACGCGTGCCAGCCATGGCGAAATACCAGGGACACATCAGCAACGCGTTTGTTGCTCTGATGGGTACCATTGCCATCTCCGCCATCCTTTACCAGCTGTTTGGCTAATCACCAGGCCATAACGGTAAAGCAAATGCCCGCCAGTGATGGCGGGCATTTTTTATGCACAAGTAACCCATTCCTACAATGGTAAACCGCACTCTCCAGCGGCAATGCCGCTATCCACGAACGCAATAGACCCAGCCCTTGGCGATGTGGGACTCGGCTCAGCCAGGGTGCCCTCGAGATACACGGCTCGGCCAGCTCTTATCGCATTGCCTGTCCGGCGCGCGGCTTGTCTCCCTTGAACACCCCAGCCACACTCCTTGCTCCTTTCATGACAGGATCCCGGTTGTCGTATGCTGGCCGGACATGGGAAGCGGCTGACAGCTAGCCTATCCAGCGGGTATGTCTGTTGGCATGCTGGCCCCTGTTTACGCCATGACCTTCAGCCCACACGCTTCCATCCCATCGAAGGGATCTCATATCCTGATGCATTCGGCCATCGATAGCGCACATAAAAAAAACGCCCTCACAAGAGGGCGTTTTCAATGGTTTGATGAAGCTGACTATCAGGCTTCGCGGCTTGGCAGCGGCGCGGCATCCAGCAGGGTTTCATCTTCGGCCATACAGGCAGCTGCGGTGAACAGCACGTCGGTGGAGCTGTTGAGGGCTGTCTCGGCAGAATCTTGCAACACACCTATGATGAAGCCCACGGCAACGACCTGCATGGCGATGTCGTTGCCGATGCCAAACAGGCTGCACGCCAGCGGGATCAGCAGCAAAGAGCCACCAGCCACCCCGGAGGCGCCACAGGCACTGATGGTGGCCACCACAGAGAGCAGCACGGCGGTAGCCAGATCCACTTCCATCCCCAGTGTGTGTACCGCCGCCATGGCAAGCACTGTGATGGTGATAGCGGCGCCGGCCATGTTGATGGTGGCGCCCAGCGGAATGGAGACCGCATAGGTATCTTCCGGCAGACGCAGTTTTTCACACAGCGCCATGTTGACCGGGATGTTGGCGGCAGAGCTGCGAGTGAAGAAGGCGGTCACGCCGCTCTCTTTGAGGCAGGTCAGCACCAGCGGATAGGGATTGCGTCTGATCTTCCAGAACACGATGAGCGGGTTGACCACCAAGGCGATGAACAGCATGCAGCCAATCAGCACCAGCAGTAACTGGGCGTAACCGAACAAGGCATCGAAGCCGGTTTCGGCCAGAGTGGATGCAACCAGCCCCAGAATACCGAAGGGCGCGCAGCGGATCACTACCTTGACGATGGCAGAGACACCGTGGGACAGGTCGGTGATCAGGGCCTTGCTGCTGTCATTGGCGTGACGCATGGCGATGCCCAGGCCGATGGCCCAGGCCAGAATGCCAATATAGTTCGCATCCATCAGCGCCTTGACCGGGTTGGTCACTATGTTGAACAGCAAGGTTTGCAATACGTCTGTGATGCCCCCTGGCGGCGTGATGTCCGCCGTGTTGGCCACCAGATGCAGGGTGGTGGGGAACAGGAAGCTGGCAATCACCGCCACCAGGGCCGCGGCGAAGGTACCGAACAGGTAGAGGGCCAGCAGCGGGCGAATATTGGTTTTCTGGCCCTGCTTGTGGCCGATGATCGCCGCCATCACCAGCACGAATACCAGCAGCGGCGCGACTGCCTTCAGTGCACCGACAAACAGGCTGCCGAGCAGACCGACTGCTTTGGCCCATTCGGGCATGAACATGGCAAGGAGGATACCGAATACCAGACCAACCAGGATCTGGCTTACCAGACTGGTGCTATTGACCAGTCTCATGAGGGGGTGTTGTTGTGTCATCAAATAGTCCCTGAGCACCGAAGTGCGTGAATCATTAGTCCTGTTGGCAACCACTACACCAGGCGACACCCATGTCACAGGCTGGCGTCGTCTGCCCCGGCAAGCCTTCTATTGAGCCAGTCCGGAAACACACGGGGTTACGGACAAGGAATATCCCATCTGCAATCGCTTTTTTCCACATAATCACTGAAAAATATCCGGTTTACCTCACAAAAAAACTACAACAATGCGATAACACAATATCAACAGCGTCCAAATGGACGCTGTTTTCCTCTGAAGGGCCGTTCAGGCACTCCCGAGCGGTGGTATTATGGTGGTTTTGCGCTGGAGTCCCTGCCATGATCTCATCCCTGTTGACCCGCCACTTCGGCTTCGACCAGTTAAGGCCCGGTCAGGAGGCGGTGATCAGCCGGTTGCTGGCAGGCCAGAGTGCGGCTGCCATCTTCCCCACCGGCTCCGGCAAATCCCTCTGTTATCAGCTGCCTGCCCTCGCCCTGCCCCATCTGACCCTGGTGATTTCCCCGCTGATCGCGCTGATGCACGACCAGCTCGCCTTCTTGCACAGCAAGGGGATCGCCGCAGCTACCCTGGATTCGAGCCAGACGCCGGAGGAGAGCCGCCGCGTGATGCAGCAGGTCAGTGACGGTCAGCTCAAGATCCTGATGATCTCGGTAGAGCGACTCAAGAACGAGCGCTTTCGTCGCTTCATCCAGCAGGTGCCGCTGTCGATGCTGGTGGTGGATGAAGCGCACTGCATCTCGGAGTGGGGCCACAACTTTCGACCCGACTATCTCAAGCTGCCCGCTTATCGCCACGAGCTGAAGATACCTCAGGTACTGTTGCTGACCGCGACCGCCACCCCGGCTGTCATGGCCGACATGCAGGCCAAATTCGACATCGAGGATGAGGGACTGGTCGTCACCGGTTTTTATCGCGCCAACCTGGATCTGGGGGTCGTGCCGCTGCCCGCCGAGGCGCGTGATGACTGGCTGCAAGCAGAAGTACGACGAGAGCCTACGGCCCCCACCATCGTCTATGTCACCTTGCAACACACGGCGCAGCATTGTGCCGACCTGCTGCGGCGGGCAGGGATCAGGGCAAGTGCCTATCACGCCGGGCTCGACTCGACCCTGCGCAGCCAGATCCAGCATGACTTCATGGCTGGCAAGGTGGACTGCATTGTCGCCACCATCGCCTTTGGCATGGGGATCGACAAGGCGGACATTCGCCGGGTCATCCACTATGACTTGCCCAAATCCATCGAAAACTACAGTCAGGAAATTGGCCGTGCCGGGCGGGATGGACACCCTTCCCGCTGCATAGTGCTGGCCAATCGCGCACAGCTCCCCGTGCTGGAGAATTTCGTGTACGGGGATACGCCCGATCGCGCCGCCATAGTGACGCTGCTCGAGATCCTGTCGCAAAGTGGCAGCGAGTGGGAGTTTGGTCTGCTGCGTCTCTCCAACGACACCAACATCCGCCAGTTGCCGCTCAAGACCCTGCTGGTCTATCTGGAAATGGCGGGTGTCATCATGCCGGCCTACAGCTACTTCGCCGAATATCGCTTCAAGTTCGTGCTGGACAAGGCCGAGATCCTGACCCGTTTCAATCCCGACCGACGCCAGTTTCTGGAGCAGCTGTTTACCTGTGCACCGCAGGCCCGCAGCTGGTGCACCATGGACTTCGATGCCCTCTGGCAGGGTTATCAGGGGGAACGGCACCGTGCGGCAGCAGCCCTGGATTATCTGCAACAACAAGGCTGGATAGAGCTGGAGAGCAAGCAGATGACCGATGTCTATCGGGTGCTGCGTCAAGATGTTGATATCAATGCATTGGCAGACGAGCTCTATGCCCTGTTCGAGAAGAAGGAGCTGAGTGAACTGGCTCGACTGCAGGCCTTGCTGGCCTTTTTTACATCACGCCACTGCCTGAGTCAGGAGCTGGCCCGATATTTTGCCGACAAGCAGGCACCCGGCCAGTGCGGACACTGCTCCGTCTGCCGTGGCGAGGTTGCCATACTGCCGCCATTGCCGACCCTCACCCTGCCCAACGAAAAGGGGTTGCGTGCCTGGTGCGATCCCCTGATAGCCTTGTGCCACACCAGCCATCCTCGCATTCTGACCCGTTTTCTGTGCGGTATCGCCACGCCATTGACCACCCGGGTCAAGGCAAAAAGCCTGGCTGGATTTGGTCAGCTGGCGGCGCATCCATTCGCCGAGGTGCTGGCAGCGGTATCACGGTTCTACCCCACCCCTGACAGTTGATCATGCCAGTGCACATCTACAACCCGCTGAAAAAATAAGACCCTCGCATATGCGAGGGTCAAGCCAACGGAAACGTGCTTAAACAGAGCTTTGTATCAGCAGCCATCACTCTCTTGCTAAAGCGATGGCTGCCGACACAGGGCCAATCTAGAGCAGCAAAAATGTAGCGTCAATGTAAAAATTAGAGCTTTAACACCAAACAAGCATCATTCCGCTGACGTAAACGTAATGGTCATTTCCATTCGCTTTTCCTCCTTCCCTTGCCCCGTCTGCGTTACAGCCAACTGACCCGAACAATGCGTTGTCCTTTCCATTTTCTGGCAAACATTTATTTTTTATCTCTTTGACATTTACCTCACTATCGTGGCAAAAATAATTTAACAGTCAGTAACATAGGTGTGTCACTGATTGCGCCTTCCCGCATCAGGATCGGGAAGTACCCTTGCAAATTTAAACCAATAGATGGTGATGGATTACTGGGGGCTGTTGACTAGGCTTAATGAGGTAAACAGAACAAAAGTAGTGATCCACTCTTTTCAGGGTAAGCGACTATAACGAGGGCAAAGTTATGGGCATCTTCGAGCATTATCAACAGCGATACGAGAAAGCCAGGGAAGAGGAGTACAGCATCCAGGAATTTCTGGATATGTGTAAGCAGGACAAAGCCTGCTACGCCTCCGCTGCCGAACGCTTGCTGGTCGCCATCGGCGAGCCGGAAATGATCGATACTTCGGTCAATCCCAGACTCAGTCGCCTTTTTTCCAACCGCGTCGTTGCACGCTATCCCGCCTTCAAAGATTTCTACGGCATGGAGGAAGCCATCGAGCAGATCGTCTCCTACCTCAAGCACTCGGCCCAGGGGCTGGAAGAGAAGAAGCAGATCCTCTATCTGCTGGGGCCGGTTGGCGGCGGCAAATCCTCGCTGGCTGAGAAGCTCAAATCCTTGATGCAAAAAGTGCCTGTCTATCGCATCAAGGGCTCGCCGGTCAATGACCACCCCTTCTGTCTGTTCGACATCGAAGAGGATGGCGAGCTGCTGGAAAAAGAGTACGGCATACCGCGCCGTTATCTGCGCCCCATCATGTCACCCTGGGTGGCCAAGCGACTGCACGAGTTCGGTGGCGACATCTCCAAGTTCAAGGTAGAGAAGGTCAACCCCTCCATCCTCGATCAGATTGCCATCGCCAAGACAGAACCGGGTGATGACAACAACCAGGATATCTCCTCTCTGGTCGGCAAGGTCGACATCCGTATGCTGGAGCATTATGCCCAGGATGATGCCGATGCTTACTCCTACTCAGGTGCGCTGTGCAAGGCGAACCAGGGGATCATGGAGTTCGTGGAGATGTTCAAGGCCCCCATCAAGGTGCTGCATCCTCTGCTGACCGCGACCCAGGAAGGGAACTACAACGGTACAGAGGGGCTCTCCGCCCTACCCTTCGACGGCATATTGCTGGCTCACTCCAACGAATCAGAGTGGCAGCAGTTCCGTAACAACAAGAACAACGAGGCCTTCCTCGACCGGGTCTATATCGTCAAGGTGCCTTACTGCCTGCGCGTCTCGGAAGAGGTGAAGATCTACGAAAAACTGCTGATCAACAGCGAACTGACCGATGCCAAATGTGCCCCGGGCACACTGGAGCTGCTGGGTCAGTTCTCCGTCCTCTCACGTCTGAAAGAGCCGGAAAACTCCAGCCTCTACTCCAAGATGCGGGTCTATGATGGCGAGAGCCTGAAAGACACGGATCCCAAGGCCAAGAGCTATCAGGAGTACCGTGATTACGCCGGTGTGGATGAGGGCATGAATGGCCTCTCCACCCGTTTTGCGTTCAAGATCCTCTCTCGCGTTTTCAACTTCGACCACGCGGAAGTGGCGGCCAACCCGGTACACCTTTTCTATGTGCTGGAGCAGCAGATAGAGCGCGAACAGTTCCCGCAGGAGCTGCATGATCGCTACCTTGAGTTCATCAAGGGTTATCTGACCCCGCGCTATGTGGAGTTCATCGGCAAGGAGATCCAGACCGCCTACCTCGAATCCTATTCGGAGTACGGCCAGAACATCTTCGATCGCTACGTCACCTATGCCGACTTCTGGATCCAGGATCAGGAGTACCGTGACCCCGAGACCGGCCAGCTGTTTGACCGCGCATCGCTCAACAGCGAGCTGGAGAAGATTGAAAAACCCGCCGGGATCAGCAACCCGAAAGATTTCCGCAACGAAATCGTCAACTTCGTGCTGCGAGCCCGGGCCAACAATGCAGGCCGTAACCCCAACTGGACCAGTTACGAGAAGCTGCGCACCGTGATCGAGAAGAAAATGTTCTCCAACACGGAAGAGCTGCTGCCGGTTATCTCCTTCAACAGCAAAACCTCGGCTGAGGAGCAGAAGAAGCACGATAACTTTGTCGAACGGATGATGGAGAAAGGCTACACCCGCAAACAGGTGCGACTGCTCTCCGAATGGTATCTCAGGGTACGCAAGTCATCCTGACCCTGCCGTGGTTCAAGGGGGAGTTATGGCGCATTTTATCGACCGCAGGCTCAACGGCAAAAACAAAAGCGCTGTCAATCGGCAGCGCTTCATCCGCCGCTACAAGAAGCAAATAAAACAAGCGGTCTCGGATGCTGTCTCCAAGCGCAGCATTCAGGACGTGGACAAGGGCGAGAGCATCAGCATACCGACCAAGGATATAGGCGAACCCCATTTCCATCAGGGGCAAGGCGGTAAGCGGGAAATGGTGCATCCCGGCAATGACCAGTTCGTATCCGGTGACAAGATTGACCGTCCCAAAGGAGGGGGCGGTGGTCAAGGAGCGGGCGAAGGTCAGGCATCCAATCAGGGGGAAGGCGAAGATGACTTCGTATTCCAGATCTCCAAGGATGAGTATCTGGATCTGCTGTTTGAAGATCTGGAGCTGCCCCGCTTGCAGAAAACCCAGCTCAACCAGTTGATGGAGATGAAGACCTACCGGGCGGGCTACACCTCCAACGGAGTGCCAGCCAATATCAACGTGGTGCGTTCTCTGCAAAACTCGCTTGCGCGGCGCATGGCGCTGCAAGCCGGCAAGAAACGCCAGTTGCATGAACTGGAAGAGAGGATGGCCCTGCTGGCCACCGATCCCAACGAGCATTTCGCCGAAATCGCCCTGCTTGAGAAGGAGATCCGAGAGCTGAAACGGCGGATCTCAGCCGTGCCCTTCATCGACACCTTCGATCTCAAGTTCAACAACTTTGTCAAACGGCCCGTGCCGTCCAGCCAGGCGGTGATGTT
The DNA here is from genome assembly GCF_029237305.1 of Aeromonas sp. 2MA4. NCBI lineage: Bacteria > Pseudomonadati > Pseudomonadota > Gammaproteobacteria > Aeromonadales > Aeromonadaceae > Aeromonas > Aeromonas sp. 2MA4. The sequence continues at coordinate 54,149 of NZ_JAACFY010000004.1, forward strand.
CTGCCTGATGGACGTGTCGGGTTCCATGGATCAGGCCACCAAGGAGATGGCAAAGCGCTTCTATATCCTGCTCTACCTGTTCCTGAGCCGGACCTACAAGAACGTGGAAGTGGTCTACATTCGCCATCACACCCAGGCCAAGGAAGTGGACGAACACGAGTTCTTCTATTCCCAGGAGACGGGCGGCACCATAGTCTCCAGCGCACTCAAGATGATGAATGACATCATCAACGAGCGTTACCCGGCCAACCAGTGGAACATCTATGCGGCGCAAGCGTCCGATGGTGACAACTGGGCTGATGATTCGCCGCAATGCCGGGAGATCCTGACCCGGGATATCATGCCGCGGGTGCGGTACTACTCCTATATAGAGATCACCACCCGCGCCCACCAGACCCTGTGGCACGAGTACGAGTCGGTGGCCAGCCAGTTCCCCCACTTCGCGATGGAGCACATTCGCAAGGTCGAGGATATTTATCCGGTATTCCGGGAGCTGTTCAAGAAGCAAGCGGCGTGAAGGAGGTCATATGGTAGAAACCGCAAGAAAAATACCGCCACTGGACGATGGCCCGGATTGGAACTTCGATCTGCTGGAGACTTATCATCAGGAGATAGCCCGGGTCGCCAGGTTCTATCGACTGGATACCTACCCCAATCAGATCGAGGTGATCACCGCCGAGCAGATGATGGATGCCTACTCCAGTGTCGGTATGCCCATCGGCTATCAACACTGGTCATTTGGCAAACGCTTCATCCACACCGAGCGCAACTACAAGCGCGGCCAGATGGGGCTGGCCTATGAGATCGTCATCAACTCGGATCCCTGCATCGCTTACCTGATGGAGGAGAACACGATGCCGATGCAGGCACTGGTCATGGCGCACGCCTGTTATGGTCACAACTCTTTTTTCAAAAACAACTATCTGTTCAAAACCTGGACCGATGCCTCCTCCATCATCGACTATCTGCTGTTTGCCAAAAACTACATCACAGAGTGCGAAGAGAAACACGGCATCGATGCGGTGGAAAAGTTGATCGACTCCTGTCATGCCCTGATGAACTTCGGAGTGGACCGTTACAAGCGGCCCCAGAAGATCTCGCTGGCAGAGGAGAAGCGCCGCCAGAAGGCACGGGAAGATTATCTGCAGACTCAGGTGAACGAGCTGTGGCGCACCCTGCCCAAGCAGCACAAGGCCTCCGGCGTTGAAGACAGACGCTACCCGGCCGAGCCCCAGGAGAACATTCTCTACTTCATCGAGAAGAATGCCCCTCTGCTCGAACCCTGGCAGCGCGAGATAGTGCGCATAGTGCGCAAGATCAGCCAGTACTTCTACCCGCAGAAACAGACTCAGGTGATGAATGAAGGCTGGGCCACATTCTGGCACTACACCATCCTCAACCACCTGTATGACGAGGGCAAGATCAGCGATCGCTTCATGATAGAGGTGCTGCACAGCCACACCAACGTGGTGTACCAACCCCCCTACAACAGCCGCTACTACTCGGGGATCAACCCCTACGCCCTTGGCTTTGCCATGTTCACTGATCTGCGCCGGATTTGCGAAAACCCGACCGAGGAGGACAGATACTGGTTCCCCGATTATGCCGGCACCAACTGGGTCGATACCCTGCATTTTGCCATGCAGAACTTCAAGGACGAGAGCTTCATCAGTCAGTTCCTCAGCCCCAAGGTGATGCGGGAGATGAAGCTGTTCGCCATCGACGATGATGACTTGAAGAACTATCTCAAGGTATCTGCCATTCACAATGAGGAGGGTTATCGGCTGGTACGCAATACCCTGTCAGCTCAATACAACTTGAGCAACCTGGAGCCCAATATTCAGGTCTATAACGTGGCGGTGAAGGGAGATCGCTCATTGACCCTGCGCTATGTGCCGCACAACCGGATCCCCCTTGGAGATTCACGCCACGAGGTGCTCAAGCATCTGCACCAGCTGTGGGGATTCGATGTGGTGCTGGAGCAGGATAACGGCGATTTGCCTGCCGACATCATAGGTCGCTGCCCTGACAAAAAACCGCTCTGAGACCACATTCAACCATAAAAAAACGCGCCAGAAGGCGCGTTTTCTCTTTGCATCAACAATCAGTTGTCACACAGATTGCTCGGCATGTCCTGGCGCAGACGGGTCCACAACTTGCCAGACTCGATACCGTACTGGCGTACCGTCATGAACACGGCTTCATGATTCTTGGTCTCGGCCAACCCCAACAAGACCTTGTAGTAGGCATCCGCCGTTTCACGAGCCTGCTTGTCAGAGAAATAGTAACGCCCGACCCGGCTATACAATCCCTTGAAACCATTGAGGATCAGGGCATAGATAGGATTGCCGGAGGCAAAGGCGAGCTGGTGATGCAGACGATAATCAAACTCCGCATACGCTTCCGGGGTACTGTCTACCGCATTGGCACCGCGCAGTATCTCGGCTGCTTGATCCGGGTTGTTGCGAATGGCACCACGAATGAAGATGGTGCAGATATTGGTACGTGCCGACAGCAGCTGGGCCACCAGATCCGGCACCTTGTCCTGATCCAGACGGGCCAAGGTTTCCAGGATGTTGAGACCCGAGGTCTCCCAGAAATTGTTTACCTTGGTCGGCTTGCCATGCTGGATAGTGAGCCAGCCATCGCGGGCCAGACGCTGAAGCACTTCGCGCAAGGTAGTACGAGTCACCCCGATAAGCTCGGACAGCTCACGCTCGGCCGGCAGTATGGATCCTGGAGGAAAGCGATTGTTCCAGATGGACTCGATGATGTATTCCTCGGCAAACCCTGCAGGGCTCTGCGCTTTTATGACCATGTAGTGACTCTGTTTAGTGCGTAAAAAGGCCCACGAATAATAGCAAAGCAGAAAAGGCTGGCAAGCAGAAGGTCAGTCCTCTGCTCACATAAGCAGAACTTGATGTTAAATAAATGTATTGAATGTCGAGAAAGGTGCCAAGCAACGCCACCCCCTGTCGATAAAACAGACATTATCTTGGGCAAGGGGCACTATGTTATTTATAGTTAGTGCTCTTTTTGATTAAAATCATGAAGAATCAATCTGATATGGGACAGCATCCGGATATTTAAGGACGAGTCTGTCTTGACTGCACAGAAGCAGACACCAACAACGAAACAGAGATCCATTATTATGCCAATCAGCTTAGGGAACGCATTTGCCAAGAACTTTTTGGGTCATGCGCCAAAGTGGTACAAGAGCGCAATTCTGTTATTTCTGGTGATCAACCCGATCGCCTTTTATCTCGATCCCTTTGCTGCCGGCTGGCTGCTGGTCGTCGAATTTATCTTCACCCTGGCAATGGCGCTCAAATGCTACCCACTGCAGCCCGGCGGCCTGCTGGCCATTGAAGCCGTGCTCATCGGCATGACCTCGGCAGAGCAGGTCAAACATGAACTGGTGGCCAACATTGAAGTGCTGCTGCTGCTGGTATTTATGGTGGCAGGCATCTACTTCATGAAGCAACTACTGCTCTATGTGTTCACCAAGATGCTGATCCGGATCCGCTCCAAGACGCTGCTCTCTCTGGCGTTCTGTCTGGTGTCAGCCTTTCTGTCAGCCTTCCTTGACGCCCTGACCGTGATCGCCGTGGTGATCAGTGTGGCGACCGGTTTCTACGCTATCTACCACAAGGTGTCGTCTGGCAAGAGTTTTGGTCATGAACATGACCACACCCATGATCAGGAGGTACAGGAGGATCACCATCAGGCGCTCGAGCAATTTCGTGCCTTTCTTCGCAGCCTGATGATGCACGCAGCCATAGGGACGGCACTGGGAGGGGTTTGTACTCTGGTGGGTGAACCGCAAAACCTCATCATCGGCGAGCAGGCGGGTTGGTATTTTGGTGAATTCGCTATTCGTATGGCCCCCGTATCTCTGCCTGTTTTTATCTGTGGTCTGCTTACCTGCGTGCTGGTGGAGAAGATGGGATGGTTTGGCTATGGCGCCAAATTACCCAACTCGGTACGCATGATCATGGAAGAGTACAACCGTCATGAGGATGCCAAACGCACTCCTCAGGACAAAGCCAAGCTGATGGTACAGGCGCTGATTGCTATCTGGCTGATCATCGGCCTTGCCATGCATTTGGCCGCCGTTGGGCTGATCGGGCTGTCAGTCATAGTGCTGGCAACCTCACTGACCGGCATTACCGATGAGCACTCGCTGGGCAAAGCATTCCAGGAGGCGCTGCCCTTCACCGCCCTGCTCGCCGTCTTCTTCAGCGTGGTCGCCGTCATCATCGATCAGCAGCTGTTCAGACCGGTTATCCAGTGGGTACTGGCCGCAGAGCCGGACGATCAACTCGCCCTCTTCTATCTGGCTAACGGCCTGCTCTCCATGGTCAGTGACAACGTCTTCGTCGGCACTGTCTACATCAACGAGGTGAAAACAGCACTGCTCAACAATGCCATCAGTCGCGAACAGTTCGACCTGCTGGCGGTTGCCATCAATACAGGTACCAACCTGCCCTCAGTGGCGACCCCCAATGGTCAGGCTGCCTTCCTGTTCATGCTGACCTCGGCACTGGCCCCCCTGTTGCGACTCTCCTATGGTCGCATGGTGTGGATGGCGCTGCCTTACACCCTGGTGCTGGGGCTGGTCGGTTTCTTCGCGGTGGAACTGCTGCTTGCACCTACCACAGAGTGGTTCTATCAGGCCGGGTGGATCCTGCCTCACAGCGTTGCACCTGCTGCACTACCTGCACTGCACTAAAGACCAAGGGCCCCTGCGGGCCCTTTCTTTTTTGGCTATGTCCCAATTACGTGTTGCATGGGGTGCCCCAGAGTCTCGTGCAAACACGCTTTGATATTTCCCCCTTCCGTAACGTTCCAGCATCCTGCGCCAACCCGGATAATTTCCCAGGCAATGGGTCGCCAAACCGTGGCATCACTCAATCCGTTCTTTCAACTGACGGTGCTACTTGTTCACATGTTGGATCTGGTATCCGCTCAACTTGACGGTTACGCGCTGTCTTCAAAGCCATCACCTACCAAGATAAGCCTTAAAACAAACAATGGATTCGTCTCACCATGCGGGATTGGGACAGCACCTTTCTTTTTATCCCCTGCTCTGCTCTAATTCAGCCACTGTTTTTTCTGTGAGATCAACCAGATGATTGAGTTCCTGCGTCGTATTGCCGCCCATCGACTGGCATGGGGTCTGCTTGCCGCGTCCGCTTTGTTCCTTGAGTTGAGTGCCCTCTTCTTCCAATATGTGCTGGGTCTGCACCCATGTGTCATGTGCGTGTACGAGCGCCTTGCCATCCTGGGGGTACTCTCGGCAGGCTTGCTCGGCATGGTGGCACCAGAGAAGTGGTATCTCCGCTGGAGTGCCCTCTTGCTCTGGGGCTACAGTGCCTTCCGTGGCCTTCAGCTGGCACTGAAGCACGTGGATTATCAGATGAATCCTTCCCCATTCAACGTCTGCAGCCCTTTTGCCGACTTCCCCAGCTGGGCTCCTCTCGATCAGTGGCTGCCCTGGCTATTCTTCCCGGATGGAGATTGCAGCGAGATCAGCTGGCAATTCCTGAGCTTCTCCATGCCTCAGTGGCTTGTCGCCATCTTCGCCGCCTACCTGCTGGTGTTTGCGGTCGTGACCATAGGCAATCTGGTCAAGGGGCGATGCTGCAGTTAATCCAGAGTAGCAAGCAGAAAAAGGGAGCCATTGGCTCCCTTTTTCAATCAACTTCTATGACCTCACCCGCTTCCTACACCCCTTCTTCATGGGGCTGAATACCATCTTTGCCGCCTGCCTCTGGCGTTTGTGATCCTGGCTATCAGCAACCGGTTCAAGGGGCACCCATGCGGCCGAGCCAGTGTTCACACAATAAAAATGGGAGCCAGTGGCTCCCATTTTTATGACCTGCCCGTCAGCGATGCGCCGATCAGGATGCTGCCTTGCTGGCATGCATCCTGGCCTTTGCCATGCCGATGACCATGGGCAACAAGGAAATAAAGATGATGCCGAAGATGAGCAGCGTAAAGTTCTGACGCACCACGGGCAAGTTGCCAAAGAAGTGGCCGGCATACACGAAGGAAATAACCCACAGCAGCCCCCCCACCAGGTTGAATACCAGGAAGCGCGGATAGGTCATGGCCCCCATGCCTGCAACGAAGGGAGCAAAGGTGCGCACGATCGGCAGGAAACGGGTGATGATTATGGTCTTGCCACCATGGCGATCGTAAAAGGCGTGAGTCTTGTCCAGATAATCCCGACGGAAGATTTTGGAGTCAGGGTTGCGGAACAGCTGCTCGCCGAAGAAGTGACCAATGGTGTAGTTGACCACGTTGCCAAGCACGGCAGCGATGATCAGCAGGGCCGCCAGGGTATGTACATCCAGCACACTGCCCACTGTGAGGGCACCGGCAGCAAACAGCAGTGAGTCACCCGGCAGGAAGGGAGTGACCACCAGCCCTGTCTCGCAGAAGATGATCAGGAACAGGATGGCATAAACCCAGACGCCATAGTTTTCAAAAAGTTCTCTCAAATGCACGTCAACGTGCAGAATAAAGTCAATCGCAAACAGGATCAGATCCATTTTTTCATACTCATGAAGTGAACGGCGTGGAGTCTACGCCAATGCATTCAGGGTCACAATCTCCCCATTGCGCTCTTTTTAATCAACGAAAGGCGAAACCCAATCGATTCCCTTTTTATCCAAAAAATCATAAATAACTAACGCCTGTTCACCCTTGATTAAGGGGGAAACTGGTTCAGTCTCGTTTATCCAGTGTCAGCCTGACATGTTCGGGCAGGCACTTCTCCCATCCCCACAATAAAAGCAGCAGCAGGGTCAGGTCATCACACCAGCCAAGCAGGGGGACCACATCGGGGATGAGATCTACCGGACTGAGGCCATAGAGCAGGATAAGGATCACCAGCCCCTTGGCCCACCAGGGAGTGGCAGGATGGCGAAAGCCCTGATAGAGACGGCGCATGCGCCGCCAGATGAGCCAGCGTTTGCCATTCGGCTTGTTGTTCAACTCTCGATCAACTCGTGGCGCAGCCGCTGGATCTGATCTCGCAGCGCCGCTGCCTGCTCGAACTCCAGATCCCGGGCATGCTGGAACATCTGCTCTTCCATCCGCTTGATCTCTTTTGCGATCTCGCCAGCGGAGCGAACATGGTACTCCCCTTGTGGCTCGGCAGCCTTGCGACCTCCCCTGCCCGTCTTGCCTGCACTGCGGCTGCCCCCCATGTCCATCACATCCCCCACCGACTTGTTGAGCCCTTTGGGGATTATGCCGTGTTCGAGGTTATGGGCATGCTGCAGGGTGCGACGACGCTCCGTCTCTTCGATGGCCACTCTCATGGAGTTGGTGATGGAATCCCCGTACAGGATCACCTTGCCGTTGAGGTTGCGAGCGGCGCGGCCAATGGTCTGAATGAGGGAGCGCGTGGAGCGCAGGAAGCCCTCTTTGTCCGCATCCAGGATGGCCACCAGAGAGACCTCCGGCATGTCGAGGCCCTCTCGCAGCAGGTTGATGCCGACCAGCACGTCAAACTTGCCGAGGCGCAGATCGCGAATGATCTCCACCCGCTCTACGGTATCGATATCCGAGTGCAGGTAGCGCACTCTAACGTCATGATCCGCCAGATATTCTGTCAAATCCTCCGACATCCGCTTGGTGAGGGTCGTCACCAGCACCCTCTCCTCCATCGCGACCCGCAGCCGGATCTCGGAGAGCAGATCGTCCACCTGGGTGGTCACCGGGCGCACTTCTATCTCGGGATCGAGCAAACCGGTCGGGCGAACCACCTGCTGCACCACGTCATCGCCGGATTTGCCCAGCTCGTAGGGGCCAGGGGTAGCCGAGACAAACACCGTCTGCGGCATCAGGGCCTCGAACTCATCGAACTTGAGGGGCCGGTTGTCGAGTGCCGAGGGCAGACGAAAGCCGTACTCCACCAGCGTCTCCTTGCGGGATCTGTCCCCTTTGAACATGGCGCCGATCTGCGGCACCGTCACGTGGGATTCGTCGATGATGAGCAGGCCATTCCCTGGCAGGTAGTCAAACAGGGTGGGCGGCGGCTCCCCCGGTGCACGACCGGAGAGGTAGCGGCTGTAGTTCTCGATACCGGAGCAATAGCCCAGCTCCTGCATCATCTCCATGTCGAACTGGGTGCGCTGGCTGATGCGCTGCTCCTCCACCAGCTTGTTGAGAGACAGCAGCTGTTCCCGGCGGCTTTTCAACTCCTCCTTTATATGTTCGATGGCACCCAGAATGGTTTCGCGCGGGGTGGCGTAGTGGGTCTTGGGATAGATGGTGTAGCGCACCACCGTCTGTTCGATGGCACCGGTCAGGGGATCGAACTGGGAGAGCCGCTCCACCTCTTCATCAAACAGCTCCACGCGCAGCGCCAGCTTGTCCGACTCGGCGGGGTAGATGTCGATCACCTCTCCCCTCACCCGAAAGGTGCCGCGCTGGAATGCCATGTCATTGCGGGTGTATTGCAGCTCGGCGAGGCGACGCAGTATATCCCGCTGGTTGATCACGTCCCCGACTTTGAGGTGCAACATCATGCTGAGGTAAGCCTGGGGGTCACCCAGACCATAGATGGCCGACACGGACGCGACTATGATGACATCCCGCCGCTCCAGCAGCGCCTTGGTGGCCGACAACCGCATCTGTTCGATGTGATCGTTGATGGAGGCATCTTTCTCGATGAAGGTGTCCGTGGTCGGTACATAGGCCTCGGGCTGGTAGTAGTCGTAGTAGGAGACGAAGTACTCCACCGCATTCTCGGGGAAAAACTCCTTCATCTCGCCATAGAGCTGGGCAGCCAGCGTCTTGTTGGGGGCCATGATCATGGTGGGGCGGTTCAGGGTCGCGATCACGTTGGCCATGGTGAAGGTCTTGCCCGAACCTGTCACCCCGAGCAGGGTCTGATGGGCCAGGCCGGATTCGATGCCATCAAGCAGACGGGCGATCGCTTCTGGCTGATCCCCTGCAGGTTGAAACTGGCTGGCCAACTGAAATAACTTGCTCATGACAACTCCCGGCAAAAAACGGCAAGGAAGAAGTGTACTCCGAGTTGGGGTGGCCTGGGTATCCACTCTCCTGCCCAAGCGGCTATTGACCTCAAAAAGCGACCTCTGTATGATGCCCCTCCTTGCCTGATGTTCCCCCGTAGTTCAGTCGGTAGAACGGCGGACTGTTAATCCGTATGTCACTGGTTCAAGTCCAGTCGGGGGAGCCAATTCCTCACCATCTCGGTGCAAGTTATCCACTTTAGTGCTTTCCTCTGCCGATTTTAATGCACAAGCCGCTCACTGCGGTGACATCCCCCTTTTGTCTCCCTGTCCATGCCAGCAGCGTTTTGTTCTGTTGCGCCTAACTATTTGATTTTTATAGAAACATTTTTCTTCCGGTATTTTTTGAACAGCCCTTGCAACCCAGTATTGGCGCGGCCTGCAGCCTGATCGCCAAGTTTCACACACAGGGTTATCCACAGAATCTGTGGGTAAGTCAGTCAAACCCAGTCACTGCCTAGCTTGGCAGGCCATTGCCATCGACCGGCTCCGATTTCTCTTCCCAACCTCATTTTCTGCTGTTTTTGAATGCCCCCCTAAATGGGTCGAAACACCGGCCATCAGATGCCTTTTCCAGATATCTTTTCGCTATCCCGCGAACAGTGGGTCAGCATCCGTACCGGCCCCTTGAACCGGTTCCTGACTTCTCCCCCGCTCTTCAGTCAGATATGCTGAAAAACCGCGAAACGACTCTCCCAAACAGCAGGGAATAAATTTTCAAGCAGGCCATGCGGACAAGGATCACAGATAGCAGGAATCACTAATTGACAGCGGGGCAGACAGCGCGAAATAGAGCGGATCTTCCTGGTTGCCCCGTGTTTTCCCTCAACCAAGGGGCAGCAAGGCAGCTTGCTACCGATTAATCCTCCTTTGGCGCTTCTTTATTGGTAAGGGATCCGGCACAATATCGGCCCCACTTTTTTCCTCGGTTTTTCCGGGCATGACCATAGATTTCGTGACACTGTTACATCAAAGCGACTCCCTGCTGCTGTTCGTGGTACTGGCCTTCGGCCTGTTGCTCGGCAAAGTCAGGCTCGGCAATTTCCAGATTGGCAACACCATAGGCGTGCTGTTTACCGCCCTGCTGTTCGGCCAGATGGGTTTCGAGTTCACCGCCACCACGGAGAACGTCGGCTTCATGCTGTTCATTTTCTGCGTGGGGATAGAGGCGGGGCCGCACTTTTTCAGCGTCTTCCTGCGGGACGGCATTCACTACATCACCCTCACTCTGGTGATCCTGCTGACGGCGCTGCTGCTGACAGTGGGGCTGGCCAAGTTCTTCAACCTGGGGCCAGGCATGGCCGCCGGGATCCTGGCGGGCTCGCTCACCTCAACCCCGGCCCTGGTTGGTGCGCAGGATGCCCTGCGCAGCGGCCTGCTCAACCTGCCTCACAAGACAGACATGCAGTCCGTACTCGACAACATGGGCATTGGCTATGCGCTGACCTATCTGGTCGGCCTGGTAGGCCTGATGCTGGTGGTGCGCTACCTGCCTTCACTGGCCAGGCTGGATTTGAGCACAGAAGCGCAGAAGATTGCCCGTGAACGTGGACTGTCGGACAACGAAAGTCGCAAAACCTACCTCCCCATCATCCGCGCCTATCGGGTCGGCCCCGAGCTGGCAGCCTGGATTGGTGGTCGTACCCTGCGGGAAACCGGTATCTATCCCCACACCGGCTGCTATGTGGAGCGGATCCGCCGCAACGGCATACTGGCAAGCCCGGATGGTGATGCCGTCATCCAAGAAGGGGACGAGATCGCCCTGGTAGGCTATCCGGAAAGCCACGAGAAACTCGACGTCAATTACCGCAACGGTAAAGAGGTGTTCGACCGTAACCTGCTGGATCTTCAAATAGTTACCGAAGAAATAGTGGTGAAAAACGATGGGGTAGTCGGGCGCCATCTGGTGGAGCTCAACCTCACCGAGAAAGGCTGCTTCCTCAACCGGGTGGTACGGTCCCAGATAGAGATGCCGTTTGATCGCAACATCATGCTGCAAAAGGGTGACGTGCTGCAGATCAGCGGCGAGAAGCAGCGGGTCAAGCTGCTGGCCAACAAGATCGGCTTTATCAGTATCCACAGCCAGACCACGGATCTGGTCGCCTTCACCACCTTCTTCGTGCTGGGTTTGCTGATTGGCTCCGTCTCCCTGGTATTCGGCCAGCTCGAGTTTGGTCTGGGCAACGCCGTCGGCCTGCTGCTGGCAGGGATCCTGATGGGCTACCTGCGCGCCAACCACCCCACAGTCGGCTATGTGCCGCCCGGGGCATTGCGTCTGGCCAAGGATCTGGGGCTCGCCGTCTTCATGGTGAGCACGGGTCTGAAAGCCGGTGGCGGCATCCTCGATCACCTGAGTGAAGTGGGTATGGTGGTGCTCTTCTCCGGCATGCTGGTGACCACCTTGCCGGTGCTGGTGGGCTATCTGTTCGGAGTCTGGGTGCTGAAGATGAACCCGGCACTGCTGCTGGGTGCCATCACGGGGGCCCGCACCTGCGCCCCGGCCATGGACGTGGTGAACGAAGCGGCCAACAGCTCCATTCCGGCGCTCGGTTATGCGGGTACCTATGCGGTGGCCAACGTCATGTTGACCCTGGCGGGGTCCTTCATCATCGGCTTCTGGTTCTAACGCCACGTCGGATTTGCTGCAATAGAAGGGGAGCCGTTATGGTTCCCCTTCTATATTTCACGGTTTTCCCATTCCCTGTCCTCTGCCAGATACCGCAACATCTCGTGTCTGCAGTCATCCGCATCACACCTCTGCCCCAACAGGCATGCTTGACCATCTCGAACGAGACGGCTGCAGCACCACAAAATAGAGCCAATGGTGCTATCTGACACGTTGGACCAAACTCAATGAGCTAAGTAGCCCCTTGCCTGCCACTTACACTCAATGAAAAGAGTGAGGTACTCATCATGAAAAGGTTATGGATCATTTTGGGCTGGATGCTGTGCTGCCTGGCGCCGGCCACGGCGGCTGAACAAACGGCAGCGCCCGACGAAGTGCCGGCGTCCCTGGCATTTAGCGCAGAGGAACTGTCCCGCCCCCTGTTTGGCGACCTCGATGACATGCTGGAACGACGCACCATCCGGGTTCTCACCACCTACAACAAGACCGGCTACTTCATCAACAAAGGGGTCCAACGGGGCGTAACCTACGATGCTTTCATGCAGGTAGAAAAACGGCTCAACGATCAGCTGCGCAAACAGAAGGCCATCAAGCGCCACCTCAAGCTGCAGTTCGTCTTCATTCCGGTTGCCCGTGAAGCCCTGCTGCAAGCCCTGATCGACGGCAAAGGTGACATAGCGGCAGCCAACCTCACCATCACGGATCAGCGCAAAAAGCAGGGCGTGGAGTTTACCAATCCCTTATTGGAAAACGTGCGGGAACTGCTGATCTCGGGGCCTCACTCACCCAGGGTGGAGAGTGTCGCCGGACTCGGCAGCCAAACTGTCCATGTGCGCCCCTCTTCAAGTTACTTCGAGAGCCTCATCGCCTATAACCAGGCCCGCAAAACCGCGGGTGAGCCCCTCATCGACATAAAGCCTGCCCCGGAATCCCTGGAAGATGAGGATCTGGTGGAGATGGTCAATGCCGGCCTGCTGCCCTTCATCGTCATGGATGAGCACAAGGCTCGCTTCTGGAAGAAGATTTTTCCCGCCATCCAGATCCACGAACAACCCGCATTCCGTGAAGGGGGGGTCATCGCCTGGGCAGTACGCAAGGAGAGTCCCAAGTTGCTCGCCATGCTCAACGAGCAGATAGCAGCCCAGCGGGGCAAGGCCACAGGAGAGGACATCCTGGCCCGTTATCTCAAGCAGAACAAATTCGTCAAGAGCGCTGCCGCCGAGACTGAGCGCAAGAAATTCCTGCAGCTGGTAGACCTGTTTCGCCAGTACGGCGATCGTTTCGATGTGGACTGGCTGCTGATCGCGGCTCAGGGCTATCAGGAGTCGGCACTCAACCACAAGGCGCGCAGCCCGGTCGGCGCCATCGGCATCATGCAGATCATGCCCGCCACCGGCAAAGGTCTGAAGGTAGGCGACATTCGCCAGCTAGAACCCAACATCCACGGTGGCGTCAAATACATGCGCTGGATGATCGATCACTACTACGCCGACGAGCCCATGACGGCCCTCGACAAGGCCTTGTTTTCATTTGCTTCCTACAATGCCGGCCCCGCCCGGGTGGCACGACTGCGGACAGAGGCCAAGAAACGGGGACTGGATCCCAACATCTGGTTTCATAACGTCGAGTATGTGGCGGCTGAGAAAATAGGCCCAGAAACAGTGACCTACGTGGGCAACATCTACAAGTACTACATCGCCTACAAGCTGGTGATGGAGCAGCTGCAGCGCAAACAGCAGGCCACTGAAACCACCAAACAGCAGGAGACCATCGGCGACAAGGTTTCCTCAGCGGCAAAAACGTAGCGGCGACCAAGCCGCTGCCAGCACGAACCAGGCTCCCCACTTTTTACGCGGGGAGCCTAATGTTTTTTACCTCCAGCGCCTTGCCAACGCGACATCAAGCCATCTTTCAGCAACAAAGCATCTGCCCATGACCAAAATGCACAAAATGACCAGAACAGCCTTAATAGCCATTACGGTCAGATTGTTCTCCAACCCGACATGATTAATTAACCTCTTTGCAACAATCACAAGGAGTACATCATGTTGCAAGGAACCCTCAAGCGCACCCTGCTCTGCTGCCTGCTTGGCGCCAGCCTCGGCGTACAGGCCAAAATAGATGACATCCACTTTCTGATCCCCGGCGGTGCCGGCGGTGGTTGGGACAACACGGCCCGCGGCACCGGCGAGGCGCTGACCAAATCCGGCCTCATCACCACCGCCTCTTACCAGAACATCTCCGCCGGTGGCGGCGCAAAAGCCATCGCCCATTTGATCGAAACGTCGGCCCAGTCCGACAAGACACTGATGGTCAACTCCACCCCCATCATCGTCAAATCCCTCTCCAAAGAGTTGCCGCAGTCCTTCCGGGATCTCACCCCGGTCGCCGCCATCATCGCCGATTATCAGGCACTGGCCGTACCGCTGGACTCCCCCTACCAGAATTGGTCCCAACTGTTGGCAGCCTATGAAGCCAACCCGGCCAAGGTGAAGATAGCCGGCGGCTCCGCCCGTGGCAGCCTGGACCATCTGGTGGCCGCCATGACCTTCAAGAATGGGGGAGCCGATGCCAGCAAGCTGCGCTATGTGGCCTATGATGCGGGCGGCAGCGCCATGGCCGCAGTACTGGCAGGAGAAACCCAGGTGCTCTCCACCGGGTTTGGCGAGGCGATGGAGGCGGTCAAATCTGGCCAGATGCGGATCCTGGGTGTGACTGCCGCCGAGCGGATGCCGGGGGCCAATCAGGTGCCCACCTTCAGTGAGCAGGGCAACCCAACCGTATTTGCCAACTGGCGCGGTTACTTCGCCTCCCCCGACATCAGCCCGGAGAAATCCGCCGAGTTTGCCGCCCTGCTCAAGCAGATGTATGACAAGCCGGAGTGGGAAGTGGTTCGCGCCCGCAACAGCTGGACCAATCTCTATCAGTCCGGCCCCGACTTTACCGCCTTCCTCAACAGCCAGGAGCAGCAGATCGGCGGCTTGATGCGCGAGCTCGGCTTCATCAAGTAATCCTCGTTGTCACATCACAGGCGGGCCTGGCGCCCGCCGTCCATGCTGGAGAGACAGACATGAATATCACCAAGGAGCGACTGGGAGGCCTGCTGTTTTTGCTGCTCTCCATCGCCTATGGCTATTACGCCACCAAGATCCCCGGTTACCCCGGTGACGAATATGAACCCTTCACCGCCAGCACCCTGCCCTATGCCCTGGCCGGGCTGGGTGCCCTGTTCTCCCTGCTGCTGGTTCTCTCCCCGGGCGGCGAGCCACTGCGCAGGGAATCCGGTGACTGGCGCCGGGTCTTCATCCTGCTCGGACTCATGGTCATCTATGGCCTGGGATTGACCTGGTTTGGCTTCGTGCTCTCCACCATCGCCTTCCTGACCGTGGGCATACGGGTATTGGGTGAGCCCAGTCTGCGCTATGGCCTGATGATCAGCGTCCCCTTTTCCATCGGTTTCTGGGCACTGCTCACCAAGGGGCTCAATGTCTATCTGGAGCCGGGTCGGCTGTTTACCCTGCTCGGGTTTTAAGGAATCACCATGTTAGACGGAATCTTGCAAGGACTCGGCACAGCACTGCTGCCAGTCAACCTCATGATGGTGGTGCTCGGCTGCTTCGTCGGCACCTTTATCGGCATGCTGCCGGGTCTGGGCCCGGTCACTGCCATCGCCCTGATGATCCCCATCACCTACGGGCTGGATCCAGCCTCCGGCATCATATTGATGGCCGGCGTCTATTACGGCGCCATCTTTGGCGGCTCTACCTCCTCCATCCTGATCAACGCCCCCGGCTGCTCGGCCACAGTGGTGACCGCCTTTGACGGCTACCCCCTGGCGTGCAAGGGCCAGGCGGGCAAAGCGCTGGCCATCGCCGCCTACGCCTCCTTCACTGGTGGCACTCTGTCGGCCATCATGCTGATGGTGGCGGCGCCGCTGCTCGCCAAGGTCTCCCTCTCCTTCCAGTCGGCAGACTATTTCGCCCTCATGGTGCTGGGTCTGTCGGCCGTGGCCGCCTTTGCCGGCAAGGGGCAGGTACTCAAAGCGCTGATCATGGCGTTGTTTGGCATCATGATCTCCACCATCGGCATCGACCGCAGTGTCGGGGTGGACAGATTCACCTTCGGTCTGCCGGATTTGCGCGATGGCTTCTCCTTCCTGCTGCTGGCCATGGCCACCTTCGCCCTGGCGGAGATACTGATGACGGTCCTGCGTCCGGGCAAGGACAATAGCGAGGAAGAGGCTCGGCAGATGAAGCATCTGGGCAGCCTCAAGCTGAGTCGGGAAGAGATACGCGAGATAGCACCGCCCATTGCCCGCTCCTCCGTACTTGGTTTCCTGATCGGCGTCTTGCCGGGGGCCGGTGCCACCATAGCGGCCTTCATGGCCTATGGTGCCGAGCGCAACATCGCCGGCAAGCAGCATCAGGATCAGTTCGGCAAGGGCAGTCTGCGCGGCCTGGCCGCACCGGAAGCCGCCAACAATGCCGCCTCTACCGGCTCCTTCGTGCCACTGCTGACCCTGGGGATCCCGGGATCCGGTACCACGGCGCTGATCCTGGGCGCCCTGGTTGCCTACGGCATCCAGCCGGGCCCTCGCCTTTTCATGGAACACCCAGAGGTGTTCTGGTCGGTGATCATCTCCATGTATCTGGGCAACGTGGTCCTGCTGGTGCTCAACCTGCCGCTTATTCCTTACCTGGCAAGGGTACTGGCAGTGCCGCGCCCCGTGCTCATTCCCATGGTACTGCTGTTCTCTCTGACCGGCGTCTATCTGGTCTCCTTCAATACCATGGACATTCATGTGATGGCACTGGTGGCGCTGATCGCCATCGGCCTGCGCCTGCTCAACTTCCCCATGGCCCCCATGCTGCTCGGCTTCATTCTGGGTGGCATGCTGGAAGACAACTTGCGCCGCGCCCTGGTGATCAACGACGGCTCTTTGAGTTTTCTATGGGAGCGCCCCATCACCCTCGGCTTCACGCTGGTGACCCTGATGATGCTGCTGTTGCCGGTGTGGCGGTGGTGGCAAGCGCGCAGGGCGCCGCTGGAGACGCTGCACTCGGAGCTGACCTGATCTCCATGAACCCGCCATGAAAAAGAGCGCCAAAAGGCGCTCTTTTTATGACATCAAAGATGAGTGCAGCATGCTGATGCGTCAGTGTTGGCGCTTCTGTATTGACTGATAACGGCGCTCCGGCCGCCCGACGGTGCCATATTCCAGCTCAGGGCTCGCCAGCTGCTGGCCCACCAGAAACTCCAGATAACGGCGCGCCGTGGTGCGGCTCACCCCCACCCGGTTGCCTATCTCCTCGGCACTGGCTCCCACCCCCGTCAGCGCCGCCAATACCCGTTGCAGGGTAAGCGCATCTATCCCCTTAGGCAGGCCGCCGGCCGCCACCTGCTGCAGCGGAGTACCGAACAGGGCATCCACCGCCTGCTGATCGATGTCAGCCAGCGCCGCCAGCGCGGCGCGGCTCTGACAATAGTTATCAAGGGTATCGCGCAGCCGTTCGAACACCACGGGTTTGAGGATGAAGTCAACCACCCCGAGCCGCATAGCCTCCTGCAAGGCGTTGGCCTCACGGGCGGCAGTGAGCAGGATGACATCCAGGCTGGCCCCGGCCTGACGCAGATCACGCAGCAGGGTAAAGCCCTCACCATCGGGCAGCCACACATCCAGCAGCACCAGATCGGGTTTGAGAATGTCTATCTGCTCTCTGGCATCGAACAGGGTGAGCGCCACCCCCAGCACCTCGAAGCCCGCCAGCCGCTGCACAAAGCGACGGTGGATCTCGGCGATAGCCGGATCATCTTCGACGATCAGGATCTTGATCACTCACACCTCCTTGGGAATGTAACAAACGACGCAACTTCCCTGCGTCGTGGCTTCGATGGTGATGGTCCCCTGCAGGGCATCCAGCGTCTTGCGCACCAGCGCCAGCCCGATACCGTGACCGGGCTCGACCTTGCTGCTGACCCCGCGCTCGAACAATCTGTCCGCCAGGGCAGGGTCTATACCACCCGCCCCATCCTCCACCTCCAGGATGAGATCCTGGCCAAGATCGCTCAACGAGACCCGGATCGGCTGGTAAGGCGCGCCGTGGCGACGGGTCGCCTCGAAGGCATTGTCGATGAGATTGCCCAGCAGTGTCACCAGCTGGGAGCCGCTCACACGAAGGGGTATGTCGTGCAGACGGGCGTCTGGGTCCACCACCAATGCCAGCCCCAGTTCATGGGCCCTGTGATACTTGCCAAGCAGCAAGCCTGCCACCTTGGGCTTGGCAATGGCCCCCATCAGGAAGCTGAGCAGGGTTTGCTCGGTGGCGGCTTCCCGCCCGATGAAGGCGAGCGCCTCCTGGGTAGCACCCAGTTCTATCATGCCGGCTATGGTGCCGAGCTGGTTGTTGTGTTCGTGGGTCTGTACCCGCAACAGGTCACTGTATGCCTGCACCTGGGAGAGCTGGGCGCTGAGCTCGGCCAGCTCGTCCTTGCGGCGAAAGCTCGACACGGCGCCAATCAGTTTGCCGTCCCGCACCAGCGGCAGCCGGTTGACGATGAGCTGCTGGCCATTGAGCACTATCTCTTCGTCATACTGGGGGCGCGGATCCTGAATGAGGGAGAGCATGCGGCTTTCAGGCAACAGTTGGGTGACGGGTTGGCCGATGGCCGCCCTGGCAGCCAGCTCATCGAGGCGCAGCAGCCGGATGCCGTTCGGGTTGAGGGAGGTAAGCCTGCCTTGCTCATCTATGGTGAGGATCCCCTCGCGTACCGTGCGCAGGGTGCAATCCAGCTCGGCATAGAGGCGCCCGATCTGCTCGGGTTCGAACCCGAGAATCGCCCGCTTGTAGCGCCGCGCCAGCCAGGCGGCAGCAGCGCTGTTGAGCAAGACGATAATCAGGGTCATTCCCAGACCGAAGCGCAGAAAATCCTGCAGGTCTGCATCTATGTCGCGCACCAGATAACCGACCGACACTACGCCGATGACCTGTCCCATCTCGTTGCGGATCGGCCCCTTGCCGCGCACCGAGACTCCGAGCGACCCCTGGGCACGGGAAATATAGGCCTCTCCTTGCAGGGCTCGGGCAGGATCGTCCCCCACCATGGGCTTGCCGATGCGATCCGCATTGGGGTGCACCAGCCGCCGCGCCTCGCTGTCACCAATGACGATATAACTGGCGCCGACCTCGGCGCGGATCTGCTCAACCAGCACATTGAGCCGGGCTGTGTCGCCCCGCTTTACCCCGGCAATGACGCCGGGCTCACGGGCCACCAGTCGCGCCACGTCAAGGGCCTGATCACCTACCTCCTGGTAGCGCTGCTCGGAGACGTAGTAGTAACTGGCCCCGCTCAGCAACACCAG
Source organism: Aeromonas sp. 2MA4 (assembly GCF_029237305.1). Lineage (NCBI taxonomy): Bacteria > Pseudomonadati > Pseudomonadota > Gammaproteobacteria > Aeromonadales > Aeromonadaceae > Aeromonas > Aeromonas sp. 2MA4. Next base: position 73,188 of record NZ_JAACFY010000004.1, read on the forward strand.
TTGCAGCAGACTGACCAGACAGAGCATAAGCAGGAAGCGTCCTTGCAACCCGAGCGTCATGCCTCCTTGTCGCCTCGCAACAAGTCGAGCAGCAGGCTGCCATCGCGCAGGGCCTTGTGCACCTGTACCGAGGTGGGCTTGGTGGGATCTTCGTAGAAATGGGTGGATTCGATTTGCAGCCGCACCAGGTATTCGGCTGGCAACTGGCTGGCCAGGGACTGGTGCAGCATGGGGAACAGCAGCCGATCGGCGCGGGTTATTTCCCCCCCCAACAGCAGCTTGCCCGGGTTGAGCAAACAGATGAGGTTGGAGAGCACCCGGGAGAGACGACCGGCCGCCTGATGGAGAATGTCCTGACACAGGCTGTTGCCCGCCAGCGCCAGCTCGCACAACTCGCGGATGGTGACAGTTTCCGGCAAGTCATACTCCTGCATGCGCTCGCGCAGCTCCCGATATTGCGCCTCCAGCGCCTGATTGGTCACCAGGGTACAGGCGCAGCCAAAGCCGCCGCAGTAGCAGCGCTGACCATAGGGTTCGAGCTGCAAGTGGCTGAGATCGCCGAGCAGGGCCGACTCACTCTCGATAAGCTGACCATTGACCACCATGCCGACCCCTATGTCGTTGTGGACGAACACCAGCACGGCATCGGCACAATTTTTGGCTGCGCCCCATTCACGCTCGGCCTGGATCCAGGTGCGCACGTCGCCACTGACCAGCACGGGCACCGCGAACGCCTGCTGCAGGGTCGGGCCAAGGGGCCAGTTGCGCAGATCATAGAAAGGGAAGTGTTTCACCATACCGGAGTGGCGCTCCACCTGCCCGGGCAGACAGAGGGCGATACAGGCAAGGCGCAACGCCTTCTTTGGCAGGAAACCCTCAATGGCTCGCACCAGACTGGCCAGCAGATCGGCACGTTCCACTTCGCTGAACGTATGACGATGACGGGCGAGAGAGCGACCGGCCAAATCGAACAGGGCCATGTCCACATAGCCACGGCCGAGGCGCATGGAGAGAAACTGGAAGCGGCGTTCGTTGATGCGCAGCAGGGTCTGACGGCGACCACGCCCCACCGAGCTTTCGCCACAGGTCACCACCAGACCGCCATCGAGCAGTTCACGGGTGATCTTGGTGATGCTGGCCGGAGAGAGGCCGGTCAAACGGGACAGATCGGTACGGGACAGCTCCTTGTGCTCCTCCAGGCTGGCGTAGACCAGGCCATAGTTGAGCTGACGGATCAAATCGATACTGCCTTTCACGATCTCATTCATAGGGTACGGGTTAACGAAAGGAACGGATGGCGGCAATTTTCCCACATTCTCTGCCGATCCCCAAATTTGCCGTCTGGAAATGACATCCAGACGGCAAAAATGCGATCAATAACGGAATTGGGAGACGAGTTTACGCAATTTGTCACCCGTGCTGGCCAGGTCGCGGGTGGTGCTGTTGGACTCCACAGCCGCATCGGTCAGCTCGCTGACGATCTGCTGGATAGCCACCAGGTTCTTGTTGATCTCTTCTGACACCGCATGCTGCTCCTCGGCGGCGGTGGCAATCTGGATATTCATGTCGTTGATGGTGCTGACCGCCATCACCATGCTGTCGAGAGAGGTGGCGATATGGCTTGCCTCCTGTACCGTCTCCTGGCTGCGCTCCTCGCTGGCCTGCATCACGTCTACCGCCTGTTTGACGCCACTTTGCAGCCGTTGAAGCATCTCGTTGATCTCCTTGGTGCTCTGCTGGGTTCGGCCCGCCAGGGAGCGCACTTCGTCCGCAACGACCGCAAAGCCGCGCCCCTGCTCACCGGCCCGGGCCGCTTCGATGGCGGCGTTGAGCGCCAGCAGGTTGGTCTGCTCTGCAATGCCGCGAATGACCTCCACCACAGAGCCAATCTTGCCGGTTTCATGGGCTAGCTGCTCGATGACCCCGGAGGCGGTATGCACTTCCCCCACCAGCCGGTTGATGCTGTTGATGGCGGTGCCCACCACGCCACGGGCAGCGTCGGACTCCCGTGCCGCGTCGCTGGTGGCCGTCGCCGCGTTGGAGGCACTGGCCGCCACTTCCTGCGCAGTGGAGCTCATCTCGGTCACGGCGGTGACCACCTGATCCGTCTCTCTGCTGTGGCCCTGCATCTGGTGATCATAGTGTTCGCTCAAGCTGTGCAACTTCTCCACGGCACTTAACAGATGGTTGCTGGTTTCCCCCACCTGGCTTACCACCGACTGGATCCGCTCGACGAAGCGGTTGAACGCCGTGGCCAGCTGGCCAATTTCATCATTGCTCTGCACCTTGAGACGCTGGGTCAAATCCCCCTCACCGTCTGCGATGTCATTAAGTGCCTGAACTGCATCTGCCAGCGGCCGGGTAACCCGGTTGCCTATCACCACTGTCGCCACCAGAGTGATACCCAGTATCACCAGGATCAGCAGCACACTGCTTTGCAGGGAGCCGTGCATGTTGTTCTCGCGCTCGGTGCGCAGCGCCGCCAGCTCGTTGTCTATGTCGTCGATATAAAAGCCGGTGCCGATAATCCACTCATATTTGTCGAGCACCAGGTTGAAGGAGAGCTTGGGCGCATCCCGCCCGATAGAAGGCTTGGCGGTCCAGTATTCGGAGAAACCATCTCCCTGACGGGCGGCTTTGACGATCTCCTGGATCAGCAGCTTGCCCTTGGCATCCTTGTCCTGCCAACGGTTCTTGCCTTCCATATCGGGGCGAGTCGGCAACAAGACGGTATTGCCCTGAAAGTCGTAAACGAAGAAATAGCCATCGCTGCTGTAGCGCAGCGGCCGCAATATTTCGGCTACCTGCTTGCGCACTTCCGGGGTATCTGGCTGATTGTAGACAGTGTCGACAGCCGTCTTGGCGAGCATCAGATAGCTGCTGAGCAGCACCTTGCGCTCCTTGATCGCATTCTCCCGCGCAACGATCAGATCGGCTTCGAGATCGCTCTTGGAGATCATGTAATTGCTGAGGTTGACGACCAGAGCCATCAGGAGCACGGGGACGGCTCCCAACAACAGAATTTTCTGTTTTAGCGTCATTTTTCACATCCTTGCTGCTGTTTTTATTGGTGTTCCGTTCCTACCTGACCAGTATAGGACGCTGGTCGACGGGGACCCGCTTTCGCTACAATCCCCGCACCTTTATCTATCGACCCTGATGGGCTGACACATGAACAAATGTCCTTGCGGTTCCACTCTTTCTCTCGAACTGTGCTGTGGATCACTGCACCAGGGGGCCGAGGCCCGCACACCGGAGCAGCTGATGCGCTCCCGTTACAGTGCCTTCGTGCTGGGGCTGGGCGACTATCTGGTACACAGCTGGCACCCTGATAATCTGGGTGGGTTGACGGCAGATCAACTCTCCCAGACCGACACCCGCTGGGACGGGTTGGATATCCTCGCCGCTCAGGGTGGTCCGCTGGACGACACCGGCATGGTGGAATTCAAGGCCTGGTTCCGGGAGGGAGATGAGCGTCTCTGCCTGCATGAGCGTTCCCGCTTCGTGCGCCATCAGGGGCGCTGGGTCTATGCCGATGGCGAGCAGGATCCGGCACCGCTGCAGGCAGGGCGCAACGACCCCTGCCCCTGTGGCAGCGGCAAAAAGTTCAAGAAGTGCTGCGGTTAAAGGCTCGACCATCCAGCTTTTGGGGCGCTCGGCGCCCTTTTTCTTTGTTCACCGGTGACGCCTGCGGCTGTCTCTTGTGACTCCCGTCACATAATGCTCATATCCTTGTCATTTGTGCGCGTTTACGAACATTAATTTGGCCCATATCAAACATTTCATCCCATGAGTAAGGGACACTGTTCCCATCTGGAAGAGATGAGACGGGCAAGAATGAAAAGAATAACCACACAAGTCGTCATCATAGGGGGTGGCGCAACCGGAGCCGGCATCATGCGCGATTGCGCACTGCGCGGCATCGACTGCATCCTGCTGGAGCGCGATGACATCGCCGCCGGCACCACAGGCCGCAACCACGGTTTGCTCCACTCTGGCGCCCGCTATGCGGTGACGGATCCGGAATCCGCCCGCGAGTGCATTCAGGAAAACCGCATCCTCAAGCGGATCGCCAGCCACTGCGTCGAGGACACGGGCGGCCTCTTCGTCACCCTGCCGGAAGATGACATCCATTTTCAAAAAACCTTTATGGATGCCTGCGCCCTGGCGGGCATAGATACACGCCAGCTGGATCCGGCCGATGCGCTGCGCCTCGAGCCCAACGTCAACCCGGCCCTGATAGGGGCTATTCAAGTACCGGACGGCACTGTGGATCCTTTCCGCCTCGCCGCCGCCAACGTACTGGATGCCAAGGAACACGGCGCGCGCATTTTCACCCACAGCAAGGTGCTGGGGCTGCTGCGCAATCAGGACAGGGTCTATGGCGTCAAGGCCATCAACACCCGCACCGGTGAAGCCTTCGAAGTGGAGGCCCAGGAGGTGGTGAACGCTGCCGGGATCTGGGGCCAGCAGATCTGCGAGTACGCCGATCTCGGCATCCGCATGTTCCCGGCCAAGGGTTCGTTGCTCATCATGGATTACCGCATCAACCAGATGGTGCTCAACCGCGCTCGCAAACCGGCGGATGCGGACATACTGGTGCCTGGCGATACCATCTCCCTCATCGGCACCACCTCAAGCCGCATCGACTATCACAAGATTGACCAGCTCACAGTGGACCCGGACGAGGTGGAAGTGCTGCTGCGCGAGGGGATCAAGCTCGCCCCCATCATGGCCCGCACCCGTCTGCTGCGCGCCTACGCCGGGGTTCGCCCCCTGGTGGCGGTGGATGGCGACGAGACAGGCCGCAACATCAGCCGCGGCATAGTGCTACTGGATCATGCCGAGCGCGACGGGCTACAGGGCTTCAATACCATCACCGGTGGCAAGCTGATGACCTACCGGCTGATGGCCGAGTGGGCCACCGACCTTATCGCCAGGAAGATAGGCAACACCAAGCCGTGCCGCACCGCCGAACTCAGACTGCCCGGCTCGCGAGATCCGGAGAAGGTCTCCGCCCCCGGTCTGTCGGCCCCGGCAGAAGGCTCGGCCCAGTATCGCCACGGCGAGCGGGTCATCGCCTTCTTTCGTGACAACCCCAAGGCCAACGCCCTCATCTGCGAATGCGAGATGGTGACGGCCGGTGAAATCGAATACGCCCTGCGGGAGCTGGACGTGGACAACTTGGTGGATCTTCGCCGCCGCACGCGCCTGGGCATGGGCCCTTGTCAGGGTGAGCTGTGCGCCTACCGGGCCGCCGGCCTGATGCAGGAGTATGGCAAGGCCGATGGCCGCGAGGCCTGTGTCATGTTGCGCCAGTTCCTGGAGGAGCGTTACAAGGGTACCCGCCCCGTGCTGTGGGGTGATGCCCTGCGGGAAGCGGAGTTTACCTACTGGATCTACGAAGGGCTGTTTGGTCTGGGAGAGTGGACGGCGCCCCATCTGGTGGCCGAGCCCCCCTTTCCCCTCGACCCTGTGACCAGGACAGAGGATCACAACCAGGCCCCATTGACTCAAGGAGTGCAGTCATGAAATTCGACAGTATCGTGATAGGTGGCGGCATGGCGGGTCTCTCGGCAGCGCTGCGCCTCGCCGAAGCGGGTCAGAAGACACTGCTGATGGCCTCTGGCCAGAGTGCCCTGCACTTCTCTTCCGGCTCCATCGACCTGCTTGAGAGCGAGGGGGATCCCCGCGCCGCCCTGCCTACCTTCATGGCCGAGCACCCGGAGCACCCTTACAGCAAAGTAGGCCTGACCAACATAGAGGCGAGCCTTGCAGATCTGCAGCGCCACTGCCACGAGCAGGGGCTGCCCCTGTTTCGCCAGGAGACCAACCACCAGCGGCTGACCCCCATAGGCACCCTGAAATCCACCTGGCTGTCGCCCCACACCTGCGCCTGCCAGACGGATGCGCCGGCTCCCGATGCCATCCTGCTGGCGACCCTGGAAGGGTTTCGCGACTTTCACCCGGCGCTCGCGGCCGCCAATCTGGCGACCCATCCGCGCTTCGCCCACTGTCGCATCATGACAGGGGAAATTCGCCTGCCCCAGCTCGCCGAGTTCAGCCGCAATCCCCACGAGTTTCGCTCCGCCGACATAGCCCGCCTGTTTGACAAACAAAAGGGCGACCAGCCCGATCTGCTGGCAGATCTGGCCCGCGAGATCTGCCGTATGGTGCACGAGAGCAGCGATCCCGGCTGCCGCCATGTGGTGCTGCCCGCCTGCCTGTCACTGGGGCTGGTCGGCCCCCGTCTGGCGGAACTGGAAAAACGCACCGGCTGCACCATCAAGGAGGTGGCGACCATGCCGCCGTCGCTCATCGGCATGCGTATGCAAGAGGCGCTCAAGCGTCGCTTCCAGGCCCTGGGCGGTACCTTCCTCACCAGCGAGCGGGTGCTTGGCGCCCGTTACGAAGGGGACAAGGTGCTCGGTGTGCACAGCCAGAACGGCGACGATCAACTGTTTGAAGCAGATCACTTCGTGCTCGCCTCCGGCAGCTTCTTCAGCCGCGGCCTCGAATCCCGTCTGCGCGGCATTCGCGAGCCCATCTTCGACGCCGACGTGCTGAGTCTGGAGGAGCGCGATGCCTGGGCTGGTCGCCGCCTGTTCGACCACCACCCCTTCATGGGCTTCGGGGTCAAGACAGACGACAAGCTCAGAGTGCTGCGCGGCGGTAAACCGCTCACCAATCTCTATGGCGCGGGCAGCCTGCTGGCTCACTATGACCCCATCAAAGAGGGCTCCGGCTCCGGTGTCGCCGTTGCCACCGGCTGGCAAGCCGCTGGCCATATTCTGGCGGGGGTGTGAGATGAGCCACACACCTTCATTCGCACAACACAACGTGCTGGCCCACTACGATGCCCAATCCCGTGAAGGTTCCGGCTCCGGCGTCGCCGTTGCCACCGGCTGGCAAGCCGCTGGCCATATTCTGGGCGCGGCCCAATGATTACTTCGTCCCATATCCCGTGTCTTCATCATCGCCGGGAGGAGAACTGACATGCTACTGGATCACGCCAACCAAACTTTCGATCAGTGCATCAAATGCACCGTCTGCACCGCCTACTGCCCTGTGGCCAAGGCCAACCCCGCCTACCCTGGCCCCAAACAGGCGGGCCCGGATGGAGAGCGGCTGCGGATCAAGAGCCCGGAACTGTTCGACAGCGCCCTCAAATACTGTACCAACTGCAAGCGCTGTGAAGTGGCCTGCCCGAGCGGCGTGCGCATCGGCGACATCATCGCCAAGGCAAAAGACAAGTACAGCGGCTTCAAACCCGGGATCCGCGAGTTCGTGCTCTCCCACACCGACTTGATGGGCAGCATGTCCACCCTGATGGCCCCCGTGGTCAACTTCACCACCGGCCTCAAGCCCATGAAGCTGGTGCTGGACAAGGCGCTGGGGGTCTCCTCCCATCGTGACCTGCCCAAATATTCCCAGGGCACCTTTCGCGGCTGGTACAAGAAGCAGAAGGCCACACAGGCCCAATATGAGCGCCAGATAGCCTATTTCCACGGCTGCTACGTCAACTACAACCACCCGCAGCTCGGCAAGGAGCTGGTGCAGGTGCTCAACGCCATGAACATTGGCGTGCAGTTGCTTGAGCGGGAGAAGTGCTGCGGCGTACCGCTGATTGCCAACGGCTTCATGGATAAGGCCAAGCAGCAGGCGGCTTTCAACATCAGGCAGCTTGAGAACACCCTGCTCGGCAACGAGATGCCGCTGCTGGCCACCTCCTCCACCTGCGGCTTCACCCTGCGGGACGAATACCCCCACCTGCTGGAGCAGGACAATCACAAGGTGCGGGATCGCATCTCGCTGGTGACCCGCTTCCTGTGGAACGAGTTTTACAAGGGCAACAAACCGGCCATGAAGCCGCTGGACCTGCACATCGCCTACCATACTCCTTGCCACATGGAGAAGATGGGCGGCGTCATCTATACCCTCGAATTGCTGCGCGCCATTCCCGGGGTCAAGGTGACGGTACTGGAGTCCCAGTGCTGCGGCATCGCCGGCACCTACGGCTTCAAGTCCGAGAACTACGAGACCAGCCAGGCCATAGGTGAAGGGTTGTTTGATCAGATAAACCGCCTCAAGCCTGATCTGGTCATCACCGACTGCGAGACCTGCAAGTGGCAGATCGAGATGAGCACAGAGTTTCGCTGTGAACATCCCATCCACTTGCTTGCCCAGGCGCTGGCATAAGAGAGCAAAGTGACAGATGGATATAGAGATGAGCACTCCGACTTTCCGCTGTGAACATCCCATACTACTGCTTGCCCGGGCGCTGGCATAAGGAACCACAGTGGGGGATGCAACACGCTGATGGATACAGAGATGAGCACTCCGATTTCCCGCTGTGAACATCCCGTCCATCTGCTGGCCCAGGCCCTGGTCTGATCGCAGATCACCCAGACAGACACGCAATGAGCCGGCCATGCCGGCTCTTTCATTTCAGCAGGTCAATCAAACGTACCCGATGCGAATAAACTGCCGCGAATGACAGGCAGAGGCGAGATGATTGAATCTGGTTCTCCTGTGCCTCTCACCGGGTTCAAAACCCACCCAAATACAGAATAAATATTCACTGCCCAATCTATACCCATAAATAGATAAGTCACATGCTCGATTTCAAGCCAACCCTTGCCACATCAGGCATACCAACCAACATTGCCAACAGGGCACAACGACATGCTGGCAAAGCGCGTCAATAAGTTGAGTTTTCTCATTATTTAACCGGGATCTCATTTCCGGCACTTGCTCCCCCAGGCAATTGATCTAGCGCAAGCTCAGTCCTGATAAATCATCATCCATTTTACCCATTTGGTAATATCCAACCCGAGCAATCGCATAATTACATGGGTTTTATTCACTAATAACAATTAATCGGCCTGCCTGCTCCTGCCTAGTGCGGGGGCTGATGCCCACATCCAGGATGGAACGGTCAGGCTTGGCAATGAGATCGATTCGGGAGTGATGATCGTGAGTTCACACAACAGACTGACCAGACTGGGCCTCGCCGCCCTGCTGCTTACCACCTGCTTTGGCGCCAGCGGCTTGGTACAGGCCGATGAGGCAACCCCCAAGGGCAAGATAGAGGCACGCAGCGAGCTGTTCGCCAAGGATCACGTCGACCAGTTCAGCAGCTGGAAAGAGACCAGCGAGAGCGCGACGCGCACCGACGCCCTGGCCGAAGATCCGCAGATGGTGGTGCTCTGGGGGGGGTATCCCTTCTCCAAGGATTACAACAAGCCCCGCGGCCATTTCTATGCCCTGACCGACGTACGGGAAACCCTGCGCACCGGCGCTCCCAAGACCGCCGAGGATGGCCCCCTGCCCATGGCCTGCTGGAGCTGCAAAGGCCCGGATGTGGCCCGCGTCATCGACGAGAAGGGTGAGGATGGCTACTTCAAGGGCATGTGGGCCAAGGGTGGGTCGGAAATAGTCAACACCATAGGCTGCGCCGACTGCCACGACACGGCGTCGAAAGAGTTCAAGGAGGGCAAACCCGCCCTGCATCTCTCCCGTCCCTATGCCGACCGCGCCATGACCGCCATCGGCAAGCCGTTCAAGGAGCAGGGTCGTTTCGATCAGCAATCCCAGGTGTGTGGCCAATGCCACGTGGAGTACTACTTCAGCGGCCCCACCAAGGCGGTGAAATTCCCCTGGGGCAAGGGCACCACGGTTGAGCAGATGGAGCAGTACTACGACGAGATTGGTTTCGCCGACTGGACCCACGCCCTCTCCAAGACCCCCATGCTCAAGGCTCAGCACCCTGAATACGAGACCTGGCGCGCCGGCATTCACGGCCAGAACAACGTCGCCTGTGTCGACTGCCACATGCCTAAGGTGCAAAACGAGCAGGGCAAGGTCTACACGGATCACAAGGTCGGCAACCCCTTCGATCGCTTCGAGCAGACCTGCCGCAACTGCCATACCCAGAGCAAGGAGATGCTGCAAGGCATAGTCCAGCAGCGCAAGGATGCGGTGACCGAGATCAAGTTGAAGGTCGAGAAGCAGCTGGTGCACGCCCACTTCGAGGCCAAGGCGGCCTGGGATGCAGGCGCCACCGAGGCGCAGATGAAAGACATACTGCAAGACATCCGTCACGCCCAATGGCGCTGGGACTTCTCCATCGCTTCCCACGGGGTGCAGATGCACGCCCCGGAAGTGGCACTGCGCATGCTGGGCACAGCTCTGGATAAAGCCGCCGATGCCCGCACCAAGCTGGCACGCCTCTTGGCGACCAAGGGGATAAGCCACGAGATCGCCCTGCCGGACATCTCCACCAAGGAGAAGGCGCAAGCCGCCCTTGGCATGGACATGAAACAGATGAACTCAGACAAGGCCCAGTTCCTCAAGACCACAGTTCCCGCCTGGGATGCCGAGGCCAAGGCGGCCGGACGGCTGGCACAGTAACGGCGCCTGCGGGCCCGGCCCCAAGTCGGGCCCGCAGCTGATGGAGGCTTCCTATGGGTGATTTAACAATGGACTTTTTACGACTGATGCTGATGGCAGCCATGCTGCTCACCAGCCTGCAGGGACAGGCGGGCGACGCCGCGAGCGAGCCCGCCGCCATGCCCGCGACGCATGAAGTGGAATTTTTGCGCAGCCCCGACAAGGCCTGCACCGACTGCCACAAAGAGCAGGCAAGCGGCATGCACGGCAAACATGGCCAGGCAACCAACCCCAACAACCTGGCGCCGGTCACCTGCACCAACTGCCACGGCCAGCCCTCCCCCCAGCACAGGGAAGGGGTCAAGGATGTGATGCGGTTCAGTGACAGCTTCAACCCTCCGCAAGGCAAGGAAGCTTACCCCCTCGCCGAGCAGAACGGGGTCTGCATGAGCTGCCACGAACCCAAGCCATTGCGCGAGGCGCTCTGGGCCCACGACGTACACGCTACCAGGCTCACCTGCACCAGCTGCCATGCGCTGCACCCGGCCAAGGAGCCCATGGTGGGCATACCGGAAAAGTCCCGTATCAAGCTCTGCGTCGACTGCCACAGCAAGCAGCATGAGGCCAAGGCAACCGCTCAGCAGGCGAGCGTGAGCAAGGAGGCACAATGAGCTGCTCTCGTCGTGACTTTATGGCGGGCATGAGCGCGGGGGCGCTGATCATGATGGCAGGCCCCGTGCGTGCCAGCATGGCCATCCTCGCCCACAGCCAGACCATAGACGGGGTACGCTACGGCATGATCCATGACGAGGCGGCCTGCATCGGCTGTACCGCCTGCATGGATGCCTGCCGGGAGGTGAACCAGGTGCCGGAAGGGGTCTCGCGGCTCGAGATCATCCGCTCCGGCCCCATAGGCACATTCCCCGATGCCGAGTACCACTTCTTTCGCAAGTCCTGCCAGCACTGCGACAACGCACCTTGCGTACATGTCTGCCCGACCGGTGCCTCCCATATCAGAGCGGAAGATGGCATCGTCGATGTGGACCCGGACCTCTGTGTCGGCTGCATGTATTGTCTGGCCGCCTGCCCCTATCAGGTGCGCTTTATCAACCCTGTGACCCGGGTCGCCGACAAGTGCGACTTTTGCCGCAAGACCAATCTGGCGGCGGGCAAGGAGCCGGCGTGTGTAGAGTCCTGCCCCACCAAGGCGCTGGTATTCGGCAATCTGGATGACCCAAATAGCCCCATCGCCAAACGGCTGGTGAAGGAGACCACCTATCGCTACAAGCAGGCACTTGGCACCTCGCCCAAGATGTACCGCGTGCCCAAAGGGGAGATAACCTCATGACCATGCAAGCGGCAGTAACCCCGGGAGGGAATGACCATGTGGCATGACGCATTTCATTTTCCTTCCCTTGTCTGGGACTGGCCCATCGCCATCTACCTCTTTCTGCTCGGCATCTCCGCCGGGGCCACCAGCCTCTCGGTGTTGTTGCGCCGCAAAGGGGCTGGCAGCGAGAGCGGCATCATCAAGGCGACCGCGATTCTGGCGCCGGTGAGCGTGATATTGGGGCTCTTGATCCTCATCTTCCACCTGGCCCGCCCCTGGACCTTCTGGAAGCTGATGTTCCACTACCAGTTCGACTCAGTGATGTCGATGGGGGTCATGCTGTTTCAGGTCTATATGGCGGTGCTGTTCGCCTGGCTGGCAGTGGTGTTCAGAGCCGACATTGAGGCGGTGCGCAGCCGCCTGCTCAAGGAGAGGTTCGCCTTTGTCGATGGGCTGATTGCGTGGCTTGCCCGCCTCGAGACACTGCTGGCGCCACTGCTGTTGCTGCTCGCCGTGCTGCTGGGGGCCTATACCGGCTTTTTGCTCTCGGCGCTCAAGACCTATCCGCTGCTCAACAACCCTGTGCTGCCGGTGCTGTTTCTGGTCTCCGGCATCAGTTCAGGCATCGCCTCCACCATCCTGCTGGCTGTCACTCTGTTCAAAGAGAACCACCACAGCCAGGGGGTGAGCTTTGTGCACGGCTTCGAGCGACCCGTGCTGGCGGTGGAGGTGCTGCTGCTGGTCTGCTTCTTTACCGGCCTCTACTTTGGTGGCGGCCAGAAGGAGGTGGCCATGTGGGCCGCCATCGGCAGCGGCTTCTGGGCCCAGGTGTTCTGGCTTGGTGTGGTGGGTATCGGCATGCTGCTGCCCCAGTTGCTCTCTCTGCTACCAGCACAAATACGCCAGCGCAACGGTCATCTGGTGCTGGTGTGCAGCCTGACCCTGATGGGCATACTGCTGTTGCGCTACTTCGTGCTCTATGCAGGTCAGATGACGGTGGTATAAGAAACAGGTCACAAGCGCCAGCCGCCTTGGACGACTGGCGCTTGTTTGTTCTAAGCGAATGGTTTTCTGGTTATACCCCAACGCCCGCCTGCTGCGGACGCTGCGGCATAACATGAACCCATGATGGAACCGGAGGTTGTGTGCTGGCGGAGTTCGGCTATCTCTCACTGTTGCTGGCAACGGCGCTCTCTCTGGTGCAAGGTACCCTGCCCTGGCTGGGCCTGAGGCTGGCATCGCCCCCTCTGCTCGCCTGTGCCAAGCCGCTGGCACTGCTCAATGCCGCCCTGCTGGGGGCTGATCTGCTGCTGCTCGCCAGCTGCTTTGCCCGAGATGATTTTACCGTCAGCTATGTGGCTCAGCACGCCAACAGCGCCCTGCCCATGGGCTTCAAGCTGGCGGCGGTCTGGGGCGGCCATGAAGGCTCCATGCTCTTCTTCGTCTTTGCGCTGGCGCTCTGGGGCGCCCTGGTGGCGCTCTGCTCGCAGCGGGTCGACTCGCTGATCCGTGCCCGGGTGCTCGCCATAATGGGGCTGATAGTGGGGTTGTTTGGACTCTATACCCTTGTCTTCTCCAGCCCGTTTGACCGGCAGTTCCCTGGGCCCCTGGAGGGGCGCGATCTCAATCCCATGTTGCAGGACATAGGCCTCATCATTCACCCGCCCCTGCTCTATCTCGGCTACGTGGGCTTTGCAGTCAACTTCGCCTTCGCCATGGCAGCGCTGCACTCGGGCAAGCTGGACGGCGCAGTGGCCCACTGGAGCCGCCCCTGGGCACTGGGCTCCTGGGTGTTTCTCACCGCCGGTATCCTGCTCGGCTCCTGGTGGGCCTATTACGAGCTCGGCTGGGGTGGCTGGTGGTTCTGGGACCCGGTGGAAAACGCCTCCCTGCTGCCCTGGTTGCTCGGCACCGCCCTGCTTCATGCCCTCATCGTCTGCGAGAAGCGCGGCGCTTACGGCCACGGCGTGCTGCTGCTCTCCATCTTCACCTTCGCCCTGAGCCTGCTCGGCACCTTCGTGGTGCGCTCCGGCGTGCTCACCTCGGTGCACGCCTTCGCGGTGGATCCCAATCGCGGCCTCACCCTCTTGCTGCTGCTCGGCCTGTTATTGACCACGGCGCTCACCCTGTTTGCGCTGCGGGCCGATACCCGCGCCCCCTACGCCCGCTTCGGCTTCTGGTCAAAAGAGGGACTCTTGGGCGCCGCCATCCTTCTGCTCAGCGTGGCCTGCGCCTGCGTGTTGCTTGGCACCTTCTACCCCATGGTGTTCCAGTCGCTTCATCTGGGATCGCTCTCGGTGGGGGCGCCATATTTCAACACTGTTTTCGTGCCGCTGGCCCTGGTGCTGATGGCACTGATGACCCAGATCCCGCGCCTGCGCTGGCAATGTCTTGCGGCCAGCCCCCCCATCAAGCGGATAGTGCCGCCTCTGCTCGGCCTGCTCGGGGGCGGCCTGCTCAGCCTGGGGTATCGCGATCTTGGCGCACTCAGTTGGGTTGGCCTTGTCGCCAACGTGCTGAGTCTCTGGCTGGTGGCAAGCCAGTTGCTCAACTTCTCATTCAAGACCCATGGCCTGAGTGCCAACCGGCTGGGGAGTTTGCTCGCCCACTTGGGAGTCGCCATATGTGCCCTTGGCATCAATCAGGTGAGCCACTACAGCCAGGAGGGGGGCACAGTATTAAAAGCGGGCAGCCCCTACCAGCTTGGCACCTATACCTTTCGCTATGAGGGGAGCGAGCCCATGCTCGGCCCCAACTACACTGCCGAGCGCATTACGCTGAGCGTGCACAAAGGCGCCAAGGAGGTGGCGCGGCTGATGCCGGAGCGGCGCCACTACAGCGTGCGCACCATGAACATGAATGAACCGGGCATCGCGTGGGGGTTGTTTGGGGATCTCTACGTGGTGCTCGGCGAGAAGATGGGGCCGGACGCCTACGCCATGCGCCTTCACTACAAGCCACTGGTGCGCTGGATCTGGCTGGGGGGCATGCTGATGATGGCGGGGGGAGCCCTGCGTTTGCTGGGGCGCAAGCCGTTGCTGGCGACACAGCCAACTTCCGTCACCGCCCTGCACAAGCAGCTCGAACAGGAGCCATCATGAGCCCGCGCCTGCGCCTTTTTATCCCCTTGCTGCTGACCCTGGGCCTCGGTACCCTGCTTTGGCTGGGGCTTGCCAACAATCCCTACCGCCAGGACGAGGCGACCCTGGGGCGTACCCTGCCCCAGTGGCAGAGCGAAAACCTGCTGGATGGGGGGCTTGTCCACACCGACCAGCTCAAGGGAGAGCCCTTTGTGCTCAACATCTGGGCCAGCTGGTGCCCCAACTGCCGCGCCGAGCACCCGCTGCTCGCCGAGCTGGCCAAGACAGTGCCCCTCTACGGCCTCAACTACAGAGACAAGCACGAAGCAGCACGCGCCTGGCTTGGTGAAGCAGGCAACCCCTATCGCACCGTACTGGCGGATCCGGACGGCAAGCTGGCGCTGGAGCTCGGCGTCTACGGCACGCCGGAGACTTATCTGTTTGCCGCCGATGGCACCCTGCTCACCCGCCACACGGGCGAGCTGACTGCCGATATCTGGCAGCGCCAGTTTGTCCCCAAACTCAAACAAGCCCGCACTGCGCCCTTGCCATCTCCCGCGCCCGCCCAGCAGGAGGGCAAACCATGAAGACCCCTGTCATCCTCTGCACCCTGCTGCTTGTACTCGGTATGAGCGTGGGCACCCTGGCCAGCGGGGTCGATACCTATCAGTTCCAGCACCCGGAACGACAGAGCCGCGCCCAGGATCTCGCCCGCGCCCTGCGCTGCCCCCAGTGCCAGAACCAGAACCTGGTGGAGTCCAACTCCCCCATCGCCCGGGATCTGCGGCTCGAGGTCTACCGCTGGGTGGACGAGGGGCAGAGCGACGAGCAGGTGATTGCCCGCATGACCAGCCGATTTGGCGACTTCGTGCGCTACGATCCCCCCTTCAAGGCCAGCACCCTGCTGCTCTGGGCTGGTCCCCTCCTGCTGCTGGGACTGGCGCTGACCACTCTGGGACGCCGTCTGAAGGCCAAAGGGGATCAGGCCATCCCGCTCAACGGCTCTGCCAGCAGGCAATCCGCCGACCCGCGCAGTGAGTTGAATCGCCTGATCATGCTCAGGGAGCAGATCTGTCTTCCCCCAGAACATCCCCTCTATCAGAAGCTGACCGCAGCCAATCTTGACAATGCCACGCCGGCAGCGGAACTGGCCCTGCGCGAGCGGCTGACCCACCGATCTGGTAACTCCGGCAGCCACACGCAGCACACGGGCATCCTTCTGCTGCTCGGAATCGTGATGGTCGGCGGGCTCGCCGCCTTTTATGCCGGCAGCGGCCGCTATCAGGCATGGCAGGCTTATCAGTCACGCCCCGATCCGCTGGCGGGGCTGAGTCCGCGGGATCTGCAGGACAAGGAGCTGGGGGATCTGCATCAAACCCTGCAGCGCAACCCGCAAGACCTCGACAGCTGGGCTGCGCTGGGTCAGCTCTATCTCTATCGGGATGAATACGACAACGCCTGGCTTGCCTATCAGCGCCTCGCCCTGCTTGAAGGGGGCGTCAGTGCCGCCACCTTGGCCGCCCAGGCGACTGTGCGCTACTACCAGGCAGGCCAGCAGATCACCCCAGAGGCTCGCCACTTGCTCGACAGCGCCCTCAAGCAGGATAAAGGGGAAGTGAGCGCCCTGATGCTGCTCGCCTCCGATCACTTCCTGCACGGCCGCTACCGCCAGGCCATCGCCCTGTGGCAACAACTGCTGGATAGCGAGCGCCCCCGTATCAACCGTGCGACACTGATTGAGGCGATCCAGACGGCGAGAATGATGGGGGGCTGACGGGTTGGAGGAGCCATCCTTCACCCTGTTGTCCAGGCCAATATCAACAGGAAATGGCTTGCCATCACACCAATCCAGGACAAACAATACGAGCCCCTTTATTCCACCGCCGGAGCCTTCCCCATGATCCCCATTCGCTGTCACGCCGTCTCCGGTGTGGCGTTATCGGAAATCGATGGCCAGGCCAAAATACTGCTGATGAAGCGGGTCAAGGGCGGCTTCTGGTGCCATGTGGCGGGCACGGTTGAGGCGGGTGAAACCGGCTGGCAGACCATTATTCGCGAGATGGGTGAAGAGACAGGCATCGCCGTCACAGCGCTATACAGCGGCGAATACCTTGAGCAGTTTTACGAGTCGGCCTCGAATACCGTGATGGTGGTGCCGGTCTTTGTGGTCTATTGCCCACCCAATCAAGCGGTCACCCTCAACGACGAGCACACCGAATATCGCTGGTGTTCGCTGACCGAAGCCAAGTCGCTGGTGAGCTTTCCCGGGCAGAAGGCGCTTTATGACCACATCTGGCACTATTTTGTCGAAAACAGCCCCTCGGCACTGATGAAAGTGACTATCCCTTCGTAACCGCAGAGGGGCTCTTCTCGTCTGCGCCATCACACAACTCCGACGATGAGATACCGCCAGCGGCCTGCCTGTTGAGCGTTGCCCGCTGGTACCGTTTTACCCGGCGCCAGGGTGATAAACAGGCTGTCGGGAGCGACAGCCCCCTCCAGGGCACAAAAAAGTGGTAACGAATGGCCATAACAGGCATATAGTGCGCCACCATAGCACGTCACAATGACAGCGGGTTCTGACGACCATCAGACCCATACATGGCTCGATACTTCATGGAACTGGTCGCGATATAGCCCCGAACGTGGGTATATCAAGGCTCAAGGCCCCATAAAAATGAAATATCGGGCCGTTAAACGTTGTGAAGCGTCAATTACCGTCATATAACTAGCCAAATACCCCTGTCAGTCGTACGGAAGCGTCAAATCATGATTATTCGCCCTTTTCTTACCCTGTTGCTCGGTGCCTTCCTCGTTCCCGTCAGCATGGAGAGCGTCCAGGCCAACCCGTTTTCAGCAGCATCTCCCTCCCCCACTCGCTTTCTCGAACAACGCAGCGATCTGGCCCTGAGTTCGGCCTCCTTCGTGGTCGCCAACCCGCGCACCGGCGAGGTACTCTCCGAGCGCAACGCCAACCGTGTGATGCCGATTGCCTCCATCACCAAATTGATGACGGCGCTGGTGGTGCTCGATGCCAATCAGCGTCTCTCCGAGATGCTCACCGTTACCATGGCCGACGTAGATCGCCTCAAAGGCACGGGTTCACGGTTGGCGGTAGGTTCACGCCTCAGCCGCGCCGACATGCTGCATATCGCCTTGATGTCGTCGGAAAACCGCGCCGCCTCGGCCCTGGCAAGACACTACCCGGGGGGGCAACGCGCCTTTATCGAAGCGATGAATGCCAAGGCCAGCATGCTTGGCATGTGGAGCACCCAGTTTGCAGACAGCACTGGCCTCAATCCGCGCAATGTCTCCAGCGCCCATGATCTGGCCAAGCTGGTAGCGGCCGCTTCGGCCTACCCGCTGATCCGGCAATACTCCGCCACAGAGCAGCGCATGGTACGCAATGGCAAGCGCCAGCTGCACTATCTCAACTCCAACCGACTGGTGCGCGAAGGCAGCTGGCTGGTCACCCTCTCCAAGACGGGCTACATCCGCGAGGCGGGTCGCTGTCTGGTGATGGCAACCCAGATCAACCGCGAACCGGTGATCCTGGTGCTGCTCAATGCCGATACCCCCAATGCCAGGGTGGCGGATGCCAAGCGTATCAAGTCCTGGCTGGAGAGCTCGGGTCGCACCAGCCTGACGGCTCAATCCAGCCCCCAAACCAAGTTGTTCAGCAGCCAGTAATCCGCGTCCATCCCCAAATGTAAAAAGCCCCCGCACCACTGGTGCGGGGGCTTTGCTGTTGGCGTGGCCAATGGTGCCGGTCAAGAAACCGGCCCTGTTTAGACCGGCTTGAGCCGGGCTGTGAAGTGGCGCAGCAGGGGCGGTTCGTAGTCGAAGGTGAGACCGCGGATCTCGCTGGCCCTCGTCTTGACCGCAATGAGGCAATCAGCCACATAGTCCATGTGATCCCGGGTATAGACCCGGCGCGGAATGGTGAGACGCAATAGCTCGAAGTCCGCCGCCTCCTGCTTGCCGGTGGCCGGATCGCGCCCCAGCAGCAGTGAGCCTATCTCCACCCCGCGCACGCCCCCTTCCAGATAAAGCGCGCAGGCCAAGGCATGGGCCGGGAACTGCTCCCCCGGTATATGGGGCAGCAGCTTCTTGGCATCGACAAAGACCGCATGACCGCCGGTGGGCGTCTGGATGGGGATGCCCGCCTCGGCCAGCCGCTCGCCGAGATAAGCCACCTGACCGATGCGATAGGTCAGATACTCCTCGTCCATCCCTTCCCGCAGGCCGATGGCCAGCGCCGCCATGTCACGGCCGGCAAGACCACCGTAGGTAACGAACCCCTCCATCGCCACGCAGCGCACTTGCACCGAGCGGAACAGGTCGAGATCCTCCTTGAAGCAGCAAAGACCGCCGATATTGACCAGCCCGTCCTTTTTGGCCGACATGGTGAACATGTCCCCCAGGTCAAACATCTGGCGCACTATCTCCTTGATGCTGCTCTTGGCGTAATCCGGGTCGCGCTCCTTGATAAACCAGGCGTTTTCGGCAAAGCGGGCGGCATCGATCACCACAGGAATATGGTGACGACGTGCAAGCTCGGAAACAGCCTGCATATTGCCCATGGAGACCGGCTGACCGCCAGCACTGTTGCAGGTGACAGTGATGATGACAGCGGCCACATTGTCGGCCCCCTGCGTCTCTATGGTGTCGGTCAGGCGACCGAGATCGAAATCCCCCTTCCAGGCATAAGGGGCCGTGGTGTCGAGGGCCTTCGGTGTGAGCAGGTTGATGGCCCGCGCGCCCGCCAACTCTACATGGGCCTTGGTGGTGTCGAAGTGGTAGTTGGAGATGAAGACCGGCGCCTTGCCCTTGCAACGCTTGACCAGCTCGGGAAAGAGGATCTGCTCGGCCCCTCGCCCCTGGTGGGTGGGCATCACATGCTGGTAGCCAAACAACTCGCGCACGGTACGCTCCAGCTCGACGAAGTTGCGGCTGCCCGCATAGGCTTCATCCCCCATCATGATGCCGGCCCACTGGCGATCGGACATGGCGCCCGTGCCGCTGTCGGTCAGCAGATCGATATAGACATCTTCGGCCAGCAGCAGGAAGGGATTCCAGCCAGCGGCCTCAAGGGCGGCGCGGCGCTCGGCGCCAGTGGTCTGTTTGATGGGCTCGACCATCTTGATACGAAAGGGTTCGGGTATACGACGCATATAAGACTCCTCACCGGCGCGAGGCCAGTGTTGCAGACACATTGAAGTTCAAGAGGTTGTCAGAGGCGAGCTGGGCTCGCGCCAGGCATGGCCGGGTGTCAGCGGTGAGGAAAATCGAAGGTGAGAATGGGATCTCGGGTATACCAGTGGGCGAGCAGGCAAGCTGCCCAGGGCCTAGCAGTCATGACAGGCATCACTCCCCTCCGTATTGGTTGCAAACTGTGTCGGTGGCAAACCATCTTGATTGCCAAGCAGTGCTGCCAACTGGCAGCCTCGCCACGTTAACGGCTGGTTAACCCGCAGACAACTAGTACGCTGACGCGCTGTGCGCCTGCTCACAAAGTACGCATGCGCGCGGCAAGCCAGGGTTGTAGATGATCTGCCCGCCCTCCTTGTTCGTTAAGCTCCCTACGTGCAACCCATATCAGTCATTACCCAAGGCCGGAAGCCATCATGCATCGCAAACCCCATCTGCCCGAGAAAATATGCCCCGTCTGCCTGCGGCCTTTCGCCTGGCGACGCAAGTGGGCCCGCAACTGGCAGGAGGTTCGCTATTGCAGCGAGCGCTGTCGCCACCAGAAAGGAGCCAGGACCTGATGGAACTGCGTTTAATCCTCGGCGATCAACTCAACGCCAGTCACAGCTGGTTTCGTACCCCTAATCCCGACGTCTGCTATCTGCTGGCGGAGCTGCGCCAGGAGACCGACTACTGCCGCCACCATCGTCAGAAGGTGCTGGCCTTTTTCGCCGCCATGCGCGCCTTCGCCGCGGCCCTTACCAAGGCGGGTCACAGAGTCTGCTATCTCACCCTGGATGAAACCAGGCACTGGCCGAACCTGCCGGCCCTGCTCGATGCCCAGATTATCCACCACCAGGCCAGCCGCTTTGCCTGGCAGAGCCCGGATGAGTGGCGGCTGGCCACGCAGCTTGAACAGTGGGCCGCGGGGCTCGCCATGCCTGCCCATCAGGTCGACAGCGAACATTTCCTCACACCGAGGGATGGCTGGCAGCGCTATCCCCACAGCCGGATGGAGTTTTTCTACCGCGCTCTGCGCAAGCAATATGGTGTGTTGCTCGATGAAGGGGGCAAGCCCCTTGGCGGGCGCTGGAACTTTGACAGCGAAAACCGGGCCAAACTGCCCGAGCGCCAGCCCATTCCGGCCCCGCTCTTGTTTGCCAACGATGTGCAGGATATCGATGCCATGCTGTTGCATCACGGGGTGAACACCCTGGGCTCGGCCGATGCCAGCGCCCTCCCCTGGCCCATCACCCGACGCCAGAGCCGCGAACTGCTCGATCACTTTCTGACCCACTGCCTGCCACACTTTGGCCGCTATCAGGATGCCCTGAGCGAGCGGGGCTGGAGCCTGTTTCACAGCCGCTTGTCGTTCTCCCTGAACAGCAAGATGCTCCATCCCCTCGAGGTGATCCGTGCGGCCGAAACCCACTGGCAGGCCAATCAGGCCACCATCTCGCTGGCACAGGTCGAAGGGTTTATCCGCCAGATCCTCGGCTGGCGCGAGTTTGTCCGCGCCCTCTACTGGGAAAAGATGCCCGAGTATCAACGCACCAATTTTATGGGGGCCAACCGGCCGCTGCCCGGCTTTTTCTGGAGCGGCGAAACAAACATGGCCTGCGTGGGGCACGCTATCCGGCAATCTCTGGAACACGGCTACGCCCACCATATCCAGCGGCTCATGGTGACAGGCAACTTTGCCCTGCTGGCGGGGATCAATCCGGACGAGGTCGATGAGTGGTATTTGGGGATCTACGTGGATGCCATCGAGTGGGTGGAGCTGCCCAACACCCGAGGCATGAGCCAGTTTGCCGATGGAGGCCTGATGGGCAGCAAGCCCTACGCCAGCAGCGGCGCTTATCTGGATCGGATGGGTCACTACTGCAAAGGGTGTCACTATGACGTCAAGGCCCGCAGCGGTGACACCAGTTGCCCGTTCAACAGCCTCTACTGGCACTTTTTATGGCGCAATCGGGACAAGCTTGGCAACAATCCTCGCCTCGCCCTCCCTTATGCCAACTGGGATGGTCAAACGGAAGTGCAGCAGCAGGCCACCCTGACAACCGCGGCCCATCATCTGATCCATATCGAGCAGCTTTGATGCCACAGTTAATGCCACCAAACCAGTCGATTCCGACATTGAAAACCAGTTAAATAATTGTAACCAGATGTATATTCCGATTATATCTATACCCGTTGAATATCCTGTGGCGGCTGATTATGGTGATGGCCCCAGTCAAGGAGAGACAAGATGGACATAGTGGTACTCGGTGGTGGCGTGGTCGGTGTGACCAGCGCCTGGTATCTGGCCAAAGCGGGCCACAAGGTGACCCTGCTGGAGCGACGGGACGGGGTGGCGCTGGAGACCAGCCATGCCAACGCCGGCCAGATCTCCCCCGGCTATGCGGCACCCTGGGCGGCGCCCGGCATTCCCCTCAAGGCCGCCAAATGGCTGCTGCAAAAGCATGCGCCTTTCACGGTGCGCCCGACCTCGGATCCTTTCCAGCTGCGCTGGATGCTGAAGATGTTCGCCAACTGCACCCCGGCGGCCTATGCCACCAACAAGGGCCGCATGGTGCGCCTCGCCGAATACAGCCGCGACTGCATGAAGACGCTGCGAGACGAGCTGGCACTGGACTACGAAGGACGCCAGCTCGGCACCTTGCAGCTGTTTCGAAGCGAGATCCAGCTCGATGCCAGCAAACGGGATATCGAGGTGCTGGAAGAGTATGGCGTCCCCTATCAGTCACTGGATGCCAGTGGTTGTGAAGGGGTTGAACCGGCATTGGCACGGGTACGTGGCAAGATAGTAGGCGGCCTGCGCCTGCCGGGAGATGAAACCGGCGACTGTTTCCGCTTCACCAAGGCACTGGCCGCCGAGGCGCAAAAACTCGGGGTGGAATTTGTCTTCAACTGCGCCATCGACGAGATTGAGCTCTCTTTGGGGCGCGCCGTGGCGGTACGAGCCGGTGAGCAGCGTTTCAAGGCCGATGCCATCGTCTGCGCGCTGGGCAGCTATGCTACCGGCTTCCTTCGTCCGCTTGGGATCGATCTGCCCGTCTATCCGGTCAAAGGTTACTCCCTGACCCTGCCCATGACAGATGCCGATGCGGCGCCCCGCAGTACAGTGCTGGATGAAACCTACAAGGTGGCCATCACCCGCTTTAACGAGCGGATCCGGGTCGGTGGCATGGCGGAGCTGTCGGGCTTCAATCTGGCACTCAATCCCAAGCGTTATGACACCCTGGCCATGGTGGTGGGGGATCTTTTCCCAGAAGGGGGCGATATCAGCCGCGCCGAGTTCTGGACAGGACTGCGACCCATGACACCGGACGGCACTCCCCTGGTGGGGCCAAGCCCGGTCCCCGGACTCTGGCTCAATACAGGCCACGGCACCCTGGGCTGGACCATGGCAGCCGGCTCGGGTCAGCTGCTGAGCGATCTGATCAGCGGCAGCTCGACGGCCATCAGCGACGAGGGGCTGACCCTGGCCCGCTACGGGTAACCCTGCGTCCGTCACGACCGTCGGCCAGACACACAAAAGAGGGAGTGCATGGTCACTCCCTCTTTGCATTTAGCCACTATCAGTCAACAGCCTTGACCATCAAACCCGGCATGGCCTGCCACACCCTGGCGGGGTCTGGCTCGGCAATGGCCGTCGCCACCAGCTGTTCCAGCCACTGGCGATGCAATAGCCACATCTGCGGCCCCTCTCTTCCCTGCTCCTTGGCACACTGCTTCACCACATCTGCCGTCCGGTAGAGGTATCGCACCAGAGCGGTCAATTCGGGCTCGGGCCAACGGCAACCGAAATGGCTCAGCCGCTCGGACCAGAATGCCACCTGACCTCGTTCATGCTCACGCTCCAGCTCATGCAGTGCCGGTACCAGGTCCATCGCCTGCCACAAGGCGCCATAGCCGACGAAGCGGGTATCCAGCTCATCCAGCGCCTGATCCAGCAGTTGCAAGGTTTGTGGCCAGCTGCTGGCCTCCTGGCGGATCACTTCCTGCGCAGCGCACACGGCCGCCAGCCAGTCCATGGCCAACCGGCAGATGATGGCCTCCTTGTTGGGAAAGAGATGATAGAGCGACTTGATCCCTACCCCGGCTCGCGCCGCTATGGCGTTGGTATTGATTGCCAGAAATCCCTGCTCCTGCAACAGCGCCAGAGTGGCCTGCTCTATCCGGGTCACAGTCTCCTGACTGCGCTGCTGCCTGGGCTGGCGCCGCATACAGAGATCGGTGGGCAATGGCGGTTCTGACATGGGTACTCCCTCACCTTGGTCACCAAGCATGGTTTTATAACTGCATGATGAAACAAGGAAAATATAAGTCAAAAAGAATATTTTCAGTAATTGCTGGTATTTATCCCGGAAGCTGCAATAAACAGAGGTGCTCATATTTGCAGTAAAAACTGCATTCTAACCAGGGAGAGCAATCGCATATGGATGGCAAGCAACAAGGTTTTACACTGAGCGCGGCGCTGCTGCTGATGGCCGGACTGCTGACCGGCTGCAACCAGGAGAGCACGGAACCAACAGCGCAACGGACCCTCTATCTCAACGGCAAGATCCACACTCAGGATGGGCAACGCAGGGTCGCCGAGGCCATGGTGGTTGCCGATGGCAAGTTTCTCTATGTGGGCACACTGCAAGGGGCCAAGGCCTATCAGACGGTCGGCAGTCAGTCGGTGGATCTGAAAGGCCGGATGGTATTGCCCGGTCTGCACGACAACCATATCCATCTGCTCGGCACAGTGGCACTGGATATGTGCGATCTCGATGGTCAGAGCGTCACGCTGGATCAGCTGGCGGAGAAGATAAAAACATGTCTGCCCCGTTATGCCCCCGGCAAGGGAAGCTGGCTGGTGGTCAATCAGTGGTCGCCCTACGACGGCAATACGCCGACGGCGACCCATGCAACCCTGCTGGCCGCGCTGGATGTCGCGGCGCCAGACAATCCGGTGGTGCTCTTTGGGGTCGATGGTCATGCCAGTGCCTACAACTCGCAAGCGCTGGCCAGTGCGCAGGATCAGGATGGCAATACAGTGGGTTTCAACGATGTGACCCTGGCACCGGGGGGCGTGTTTGCACATTTTCAGCCCTACATTGACCTGACCAGTGGCGTGATCAGGGAGGGGGCTCGCAGCGCCATTCCGGTGCCGGAAACCACTGTGCTTAACGCCAGCGATGAACAGGCGGCAGCAGAGTATGACAAGATATTGCCTGCGGTCTCTTCCTTGATGGCTTCCCGTGGCATAACCGGGATCCAGGATGCCTGCGCCACCGATTTCATCCGCCAGCGCCTGCTCAACATGCAGAAACGTGGATTGCTGCACATGCGCGTCACTGCCGCCACCTGTTTTCACCAGGATGACTACAGCGGAAAGCTGGATATTGCCGGCCACCTCGCCAAGGCCAGCCAGGTCAGGAGCGCCTTTGCCGACAATCCGCTGATCAAGGCCGATGCGGTCAAGATCTTCCTCGATGGCGTGCTGGAAGGAGATCCCTTCACCACACCGCCCTTTCTGCCCAATGCAGGCATGCTGGAAAACTACCAGCATCCCCATCTGACCATGGATCTTGCCACCGAGCAGGTGACCATCACCGCCAACAGCGAGGATGCTGGCAGCAATGGCATCGTCAATTACCGGGATGCCGACCTCAAGGACTATGTCACCGCCCTCGATAACGCGGGTTTCAGCATTCATATGCACAGCATCGGCGATCGCAGCACCCGGGTCGGACTGGATGCCTTGCAGGCCGCCCGTACCAGCAATGGTGACAAGGGGATCCCCCATACCCTGGCCCACCTGCAGGTGGTGCACCCTGACGATCAGAAAAGGCTGGGGGAGCTGGGGCTGTATCTCACCTTCACCTACGCCTGGACCACGCCCCAGATAGCCTATGACATGCTGGTCACCCCCTTCATCCAGCCGACCAGAGCAGGACAATCCTTGAGCGAGGCACTGTATGACCCCCTCGGCTACCTGCACGATGCGCTCTATCCGGTCGAGAATGCTCGCAAGGCGGGCGCCATCCTGGTGGCAGGCAGCGATGCACCTGTGGATAGCCGGGACCCCCGCCCCTTCGTCAACATGGCAGCAGGGATCGCCAAAGCGGCGGGCGATGGCGAGGATTACCGCCCCCATCAGCGCACCTCCCTCGCCGAAATACTGGCGGCCTATACCATCAATGGGGCCAAGGCAGTACGCCAGCAAGCCGTCACAGGATCCATCGAGACAGGCAAGTCCGCCGATTTCATCGTGCTGGACAGGGACCTGTTCGCTCTGGTCGAGGCCGGCACACCGGCCAGGATAGCCGAGACCGAGGTCGAGCTGACCGTCTTCAAGGGGGAAACCGTCTACGCTCGCTGAGCCATCAAGACCCCTGCCGTGCACCATGCAGGCGGCAGGCCTTTCCAACGCCAGAAAGCAGGAGCAGCCCAGGCTGCTCTTTTTATTGCGTCAGATGAACCTCTCTTTGGCTCGCGAGATACCGCCCTTTTTCTTCCTCTTTTCCTCCTCTCTTAACACTGGCTTAAGGATCCCCTGTCACCTTGCAGCCATTGTCATGAACGGAGCCACCCTGTATGAGCACCCTCAGAGATGCCCTGCGTCGTTTCGACGGTCAGCGCCGTTGCTGGACGGCCGGGCTTGAGCGATCCCTCCTCGCCTGGTTTGCCAGACGAGGCAAGCTGCCGGCCTCAAACCAGCCACCCCAACGGATCCTCATCATCCGCAGCACCAACCGGATCGGCAACAATCTGTTCCTGCTGCCGTTTTTGCAACAGGTACGCCGCGCCCATCCTTTTGCCGAGATAGAACTGGTGTGCAGCGGTGGACAACTGCTTCCCTTTCTTGGCGACAAGCAGTTGCAGCGCATCCATCAGATCAGGTTGCAGGGCAAGCACCTTATCCCGGCCCTGCCCCGGTTGTGGCATCTGCGTCGCCAACACTATGACAGTGTCTATGTGCCCTTTGCCTCCAGCACGGATCACCTGATCGCTGCCTGGGTACGGGCCAGCGAGAAGGTGGGTTTTGACGATGCCAGGGGCGATGTGCTGTTTGACCGGCTGATCGCGCCCGACACTCACTGCCACTATGCTCACCAACCGCTGCAGCTGCTGGGCATGCAGGCCAGCCAGGCCGATCAGATTGAACTGGGTAGCCAGCTACATGCCGCCTGCCCCCACCTGACCGCACTGGCACAGGCTCATCCCGGCCGCCCCCTCATCGGCTTTTTCACCGGCGCACGCAAGGGCAAAGGGCTCTCCCTTCCCCAATGGCAGCGGCTGCTCGGGGATCTGCGCCGCCACAGCCCGGATGCCCTGCTGATCCAGCTCACGGATCCTGCCTCCCCTCTACCCCAGCTTGGCGACATGCAGGTATCCCTTCACTCCTTAAGCGAACTGACCCGCTTCACCGGCGGCCTCACCCTCTTTGTCAGCTGCGACACAGGCCCCCTTCATCTGGCTGCCGCCAGCGGTGTGCCCTGCCTCGGGCTCTTTACCCAGACAGATCCCGCGCGCTACGGCTGCCTCGGGGCCCGGCACCTCAACCAAGTGGTCGACGATCGCAATGCCATTGCATTCGATGCCCACTGGCTTGCCGAGACGCTGGCACACCAGCAAACACCTAGGGAGCGGCCAGCCCCTCTCTCCCACGTGCAGTACCAGCCAGCATCCAGGGCTCTCTTGCTGGACGGCACCGGGTTGCCCCTTGGCGTTAAAACGGGCGGCCAGAGTCAGCCGTTTTAACGCCAAGACCCAGAGAACATGAAGAGAAACAATGACTCGGCGGGGTATTCCCCCGTTATGATGCCTTATCGATAGCGGGCTTCGATGAGGGTCAGCTGGCCACTCTGGCGCAGCATGACCAGGACGCGGGAGAACTCGGCGGCCCGGCGGTGGAAAGGAGACGTGTTGGCGATGCAGAGGGTCAGCGGGGTCAATCCCAGCTGGAGCGGCACCTCGACTATCTGTCCGGTCAGCCCCAGCTGGCTGAGCTTGAAGTTGGCCACTATGGAGTCGGTGAACATCAGATCGCCCCGACCGGCCGAGAGCATCTTGAAGACGTTATCCACATTCATGGTCAGATGGACCTTGAATCCCACCAGATTCTCCTTGCCCCAGCCATTGCCGATATAGTCGAGAATGGTAAACCCCTTGAGATCGGCCAGGGATTTTGCCTGCTGGATCTGCACCATCCCAGGGTGTCCTGCCTCGGTGAACACCGTCAGTGCAGAGAAGGCGACCGGCTCCTCGACTATCCGGGTATAACCCCGTCGCTCCAGGGTCGGCACGGTGACGAAGCCGTCGGCTTGACCGGCACGAACCAGTTTCTGCGCCCGCAACCAAGGATATCCCTCATGATGCACCTGAACCCCAAGCTCGAGCCCGACCCTGTCCATCACATCCACCATGATGCCCCGCATCTTGCCCTGCTCGTCCCGCCAGGAGTAGGGGGCAAAATCATCGAAATAGACCATTTTGAGCACAGGAACAGGCGCTGCCTGCGAGCAGGTCGTCAACAACAGCGCCCATAGACACCCGATCCAGACTCCTGGTTTCATCTTTTCCAGCCCCATCGACATCAGCCTGACCTGAGCCTAGTGCAAGCAGGCCGGGTGCGGGCAAGCGGCAACAAAAACAGAGGGAAGGCTTGCGCCTTCCCTCTTTCGTTATGCCCGTTCTCTTTTGTTATGTGCAGCGCTGTTCTTTAGTCTGCACGCTAGATTTTCACTCTAGATTTCCACTCTAGATTCCCACTCTGATTTGCACGCTTGCCGGGGTCAGGCCAGCTCGGTCCGCAGCGCCTTGGTGGCATTGACCATCACCTTGAGTGCGGCTTCCGTCTCTTCCCAGCCCCGTGTCTTGAGGCCGCAATCCGGGTTGACCCACAGCCGCTCTGCCGGGATCTGTTTGGCCGCCTTGCGGATCAGATCCTCAATCCAGCTCTGGCTCGGCACGTTCGGCGAGTGGATGTCATACACGCCAGGCCCGATCTCGTTGGGGTAGTTGAAGCGCTCGAACGCTTCAAGCAGCTGCATCTGGCTACGGCTGGTCTCTATGGTGATCACGTCCGCATCCAGCGCCGCCACCGCCTCTATGATGAGGTTGAAATCGCTATAACACATGTGGGTGTGGATCTGGGTGCTGTCCACCACCGGGCTTGCGCTCAGGCGGAAGGCGCGCACCGCCCAGTCCAGATATGCCTGGTGATCCTGCTTGCGCAGGGGCAGCCCTTCACGGATCGCAGGCTCGTCGATCTGGATGATCTTGATGCCGGCGGCTTCCAGGCTCGCCACCTCGTCACGAATGGCCAGACCAATCTGCAGAGCAGACTGCTCGCGGCTCACGTCTTCGCGCGGGAAGGACCAGCAGAGAATGGTCACGGGCCCGGTCAGCATGCCCTTGACCGGCTTGTCGGTCAGGCTCTGGGCAAACTTGGTCCATTCGAGGGTCATGGGGGTCGGGCGGTCGATATCCGTGGTGATCACCGGCGGCTTGACGCAGCGGGAGCCATAGCTCTGTACCCAGCCGAAGCGGGTGATGGCAAAGCCGTCCAGCAGCTCACCGAAGTACTCCACCATGTCGTTGCGCTCGGCCTCGCCATGCACCAGCACGTCCAGCCCGATGGCCTCCTGACGCTCGATGGCATCCTTGATTTGGGCCTGAATGCCCGCCTCATAGGCGCTATCGTCGATACGACCGGCCCGCCACTCCTGACGCAGCACCCGAATTTCCGAGGTCTGCGGGAAGGAGCCAATGGTGGTGGTGGGCAGCAGCGGCAGCTTGAGATCATTGCGCTGGGCCTGCGCCCGTACCGGATAAGTGCTCTGGCGATCGAAGTCGCTGTTGGTCAGGCTGGCCAGACGGGACTGCACCGCTTTCTTGTGTACCCGGCTGTCGGATTCCCGATCCACGATGGGCTGACTGTAGGCGGTGATCTTGTCCAGATCCCCTCCGTCCAGGTAGTCGGAGAGCAGCCCCAGCTCGTAGCACTTTTGCAGGGCGAAGGCGAACCAGCTGCGGGTCTGGGGATCCAGCTCGTGCTCCAGGGTCAAGTCCACCGGGCTGTGCAGCAGGGAACAGGAAGAGGCAACCCAGAGCCGCTCGCCGAGCTTCTCTTTCAATGCTTTCAGGGTCGGTGCCAGCTTGGCCAGGTTGGCACGCCAGACGTTGCGACCATTGATCACACCGGCTGAGAGGACCCACTGGGCCGGCAAGTGCGGGACCAGGGTCTCCAGCTGCTCGGGGGCGGCCACCAGATCCAGGTGCAGACCATCCACCTTCAGGCTGGTGATGATGTCGCGCTGATGGGCCACTGAGCCGAAATAAGTGGTGAGCAGCAGCTTGCAGGGGCCGCTCAAGCGCTCATAGGCGTTGAGGTAGGCCAGGCGCCACTCGTCCGGCAGGTCCAGCGCCAGGGCCGGCTCGTCGATCTGCACCCACTCCACCCCTTGCGCGGCCAGCTTGGTCAGTATCTCCTGATAGACGATCAGCAGGCGATCGAGCAGTTCGAGGCGGGAGAAGCCGCTCTCTTTCTCCTTGCCAAGCCAGAGGTAGGAGACGGGCCCCAGCAGCACGGCCTTGACCGGCAGCCCCAGCGCCTTGGCCTCTTCCACTTCGTCAAACAGTTGGCTCCAGCCCAGCTTGAAGCGCTGATCGCGGCTGAACTCGGGCACCAGATAGTGGTAGTTGGTATTGAACCACTTGGTCATCTCGGCGGCAGCCGCAGCCGGGCCGGTCGGTGCACGGCCACGGGCCACTCGGAACAGGGTGTCGAGATCGGTATCCCCATGGCGGTGGCGGGCAGGCACGGCGTCCACCAGCAAACTGGTGCCGAGCACTTGGTCGTACCAAGCAAAATCCCCCACCGGCAGCAGGTTGACCCCGGCGGTGCGCTGGGCCTGCCAGTGACGCTCACGCAGGCTCTTGCCGGTGGCGATGAGTTCTGCCTGAGTGGTCTCGCCACGCCAGTAGGATTCGAGGGCAAATTTCAGCTCGCGCTTGGCGCCGATACGGGGGAAGCCCAGTGTGTGTGCTCGTGTCATAGGTCCAATTCCTTATGCTCATTCATCTGATGGGAAACTGGATGATTTGGCCATCCAGATGTTTACACATCCAAAATGACAAGATAAGGTGGCCTTGGCTATTGAATACTCTTCAACTGGCTCTCAAATAATCCGCAACTAACGTGCAAGAGCGTCTTCAACGGACATGTAAGAGAGCGTTCAACGGATATGCAAGAAAGCCTTCAACTGATGCAACAAGGAGCCACGTCATGGCAGTGCCAAGCAATTCAGGCCTGGAAATCAAACATTTGAGAACCCTGACCGCATTGGCCGAGCAAGGGTCGCTGGCCGGCGCGGCGCAGAGCCTGAATCTGACCCAGTCGGCCCTCTCCCATCAGCTCAAAGAGCTGGAAACCCGTCTTGGCCTGGAGCTTTTCCTTCGCAAGAGCCGCCCTCTGGTGCTGACTGCGGCGGGCCAGCAGTTGCTGGCTCTGGCCCGCCAGGTGCTGCCCGCCCTGGCACAGACCGAGAAACAGCTGCAGGCCCTGCACAGCGGTGACGCGGGCCGGTTGCATCTGGCGCTGGACTGCCACAGCTGCATTCAGTGGCTGCTGCCGCTCTTGCCCGATTTTCGTCGCCAGTGGCCCGGGGTGGATCTGGAGGTGGAATCGGTGCCCGGCTTTGATGCGATCAATGCCCTGCTCGGCGGTCAGCTCGACTTGCTGCTCACCTCGGACGTACAGGCTCGCGGGGATCTCCACTTCGAGCCGCTGTTCGCCTTCGATCTCACCCTGGTGATGGCGCCGGATCACCCTCTATGCCACCAGGGCCGGATCACTCCGGAGGATCTCAAGCAGGAGGTGCTGCTGGTCTACCCGGTGGAGCGGGCCCGCATGGACGTGTTCAGCCGCTTCCTGCAACCGGCCGGGGTCGAGCCAGCCCGCTGCAAGCTGGTGGACAATACCTCCGTCATGCTGCAGATGGCCGCCGCCGGGCTCGGGGTCGCTGCCCTGCCGCGCTGGGCCAGCGAGGAATTCGTGCGTCAGGGACTGCTCGAAGCCAGGCCACTCGGCAACGGTGTGCGCCGCCATATGTATGGGGCCGTGCGCGCCGCCGACAAGGACCAGCCCTGTTTGCAGAGCCTGTTCGAGCGCATTCGCAGCAAGATGGGTGAGCAGAAAGAGGCGTAAAAAGCCGCCCCAGGGGCGGCTTGCGATGAGTCGGGGAGCCAGTGCCCTCAGGGGTCGTCCTGGCAGTGGGTGGCGCCATGTCGCCTCGGGCAGTTGGCGCAGAGCTCGCCATCGCGGCGCTTGTAGTGCAGGCAGCAGCGCTGGCGCACATAACCGGGGGACAGCGTATCGGCCGGGATCGATGCCGGACGCCACCCCGCCAGATGCTCGGCCGGCAGGCCACAGGCGGCGAGCCAGCACGATGCATGTTCGCTCACCTGCTCACGGCTGACATGGGTGAAAAAGTCGGGCACCCGCACCAGGGCCGCCAGCAGATCATCGGCCAGCAGCGGGCGCACGAAACCAGGTCTAAGTCGCTGCACTCCGCCCAGCAACGCGAACAGCGCCTGCCAGTGGGCTTGCAGCCGCTCGCCAGCCACCTTGATCAACAGACTGACGTCCCCCTTGATCATGGGCTCGGCCGGCAGGGTAAAACCGGATACCACGCCATCCTGATAGTCCTGCCCCATGCGATCGACGGCGGGGACGGCGCCCAACCGATAAACAGCCGCCATGGTCAGATAGAGGGATTGCCAGCAAAGCATGCCCCAGCTGCGGGTCAGCCAGTAGGCCGGCCCCGCCTCAGGGTGCGCAAGCCGCCAGTGATCATATAGCGCCGCCGCCACCTCGGCCGGGGTTGAATGGGGGGGAGCCGCCAGCTGATGAGGCCTGCCCCCCACTCCCGCCAGCCGCCCCTTGAGCGAAGGAATAACCCCGGCCGCGACGGCAAACAGGGCACCATGATCCGCAAGCGCACTAGCCTGTGTATCCGTGGTCAGTTCCTCAAGCCCACCGGCCCCGGTAAACTGGCGATTATCGCTGACTGCCAGTGGTGCAGCGGGCCCCGGGACTGGCCCGGGGCGCAGGGTCAGAATACGTATTTGAGTCGCGCCTCCATATTGCGTTCTGCCCCGAACCAGCAGTTGTTCTGGTCATAGCAGGAGTAGTAGGTCTTGTTAAAGAGGTTGCTGGCACTCACCGAGGCCTCCACCCCTTCAGACGCTGGCTGAGTTGGGCCAGATCGTAGGACGCCGCCATGTCCATCAGCAGGTAATCCGGTACCCTGTCCGTGTTGGCGGCATCAAGCTGTGCCTCCCCCACGTAACGCAGACCGGCCCCCAGCCGTAAACCCTTATCCAGCTGGTAGTTGCTCCAGAGGGATGCCATCTGCTTGGGCACCCAGACCGGGGTCTTGCCCTGCAGGCTGGTGGTATCGCGGGTGATCTCCATGTCCTGGCGGGTATAACTAAGCGCCAGATCCAGCTGGCTGGTGAGATCGACTCGTCCATCCAACTCGACGCCCCTGGAGACCATCTCTCCGGTCTGCAGCTTGGACCCATAGACGTTGTCCGGATCCGTCACCAGCGCATTTTGCTTGGTGATGTGGAAGACCGAGGCGGTAAAGGTCTTGCTCATGTCCTCGGAAAGATACTTGAGCCCCCCCTCCCACTGATGGCCTGTGGCAGGGTCAAAAGCCTTGCCGCTCTTGTCCGCCCCCGCTACCGGTTCGAAGCTCTCGGCATAGCTCACATAGGGGGAAAAGCCGCCATCCAGTTCATAGAGAGCGCCGAGACGGAAGGAGAGGTTGTCCTGATCTATCTTGGCGAGGGACTGGCTCGCCGCGCCCTGATAGAGGGTCTGGCTGTCGGTGTCCATCCGGTAGCTGTCGTAGCGGGCACCGCCTATGGCCACCAGCCGGTCGAGTCGCACCTGATCCTGCAGATAGACGCCGGTCTGGGACTGGCGAATGGTCTTGCTGTCCTGATAGTTGAAGGTGAGGGCCGCCGGCACTATCTGGCTGTGGTTCGGGTTGAAGATGTCGATGGCGGGGGCGGAATAGTCCAGCGTATCCCGGTAGAGCACCCGCGCATCCAGATACTGGTAATCGACCCCGAGCAACAGGTTGTGCCGGGCGCTGCCGGTCATCACCTTGCCTGCCAGCTGGTTGTCGATGACAAAGCCTCTGGACTCTTCATCGGTCAGATAGGCATTGCGGGCCAGAGTGCGGTGGTCCGCCGCCAGCGCCGCATTGTAGGTGTTCTGCTGGTTGGCCGAGGCGTCCATGTAGCGGGCGTTTTGCAGCAGTTGCCAGTTGTCGTTGAAGTCGTGGCTCAGCTTGTAGCCAAGCAGGGTCACCTCCCGGCTGTAGTGGTTCCAGTTCTCGTCGCCGAGGAAGCTGTCACTGCCAAGCTGGCCCAGGGGATTGGACTTGACCGAGCCGCTGGCCGGCACTGTGGTGTAGATACCGGCTTGCGGGTCTTTCTGGTAGTAGAGGCTCAGATTCAGCAGGGTGCGATCACTCAACTGCCAGTCCAGCGATGGCGCGAACACATAGCGCTCCTCCTGTGAGGTCACCGCCTGCCCCTCCTTCTGACGGGCCAGTCCCACCAGCCGATAGGCAAGTTGCTCATTGATGGCGCCCGTGCTGTCGAGGGTCAGCTCCTTGAGGGTGCCGGTGCCCGTCGCCACGCTGAGGCTGTGTCTGGCCTCACGTTGCGGCCGCTTGGCGATCAGGTTGACCATGCCCCCCGGCGGCATGCTGCCGTAGAGCACCGAGGTCGGCCCCTTGAACACCTCCAGCTGCTCGATGGCCACCGGATCTATCTGGGGTTGCAGGTTCCAGTCGTTGTATTGCAGCAAGAGGCCGTCGTAGAAGTTCTGGTAGTTGTCAAAACCACGGATATTGAACAGGTCCAGCCGGTTGACCGCCCCGCCGCGCAGCTCGGTATTGACGCCGGGCACGTAGCGCAGTGCCTCGCTCACCGAGCTCACACCGCGCTGCTCCAGGGTCTCGCCGTCCACCACAGAGATGGCCTGGGGCGTCTCCATGGGGTCGAGCCGGGTCTTGGTCGCCGTGTTGCGATAGGTCTGGCCCAGTACCGTCAGGGTTTCATCGGCCACCGCGCCTTGCGCATTGGACATGGGGGCGGCCAGCACGGGGCCGGCCAACAGGGCGGAGATGGTCGCGGCGACCAGGGTCAATGGGGGGTGAACAAGTTGCATCTGATCCTCGACTGCTTGGCACAAGTTAATGGTAACAAATCTCATTTGCATTTTATTGTGCAAATTTGCTCTCGAATTAACAATTTGGGGCATGTCGGCAGGAAGAGCGGCAAAAGAGGGGCAAGAAAAGCCCCATCCGACGACCTGTTATGTCGGTGGAGAAAGACCTTGAATTCAAATGGCTATCTTTTCTAAAGGCAGGCTTTAATGAGATGACTGCCAATGGCGGGGTGCCACTGTGCTTGATACAGGCCGGACGATGGGCACCCTGCCGCTAAACAGCTCACAAGGTTCAACCCCGGCGGGGGGCTATGGGCAACCAGTACTCCATGTGGGCATCGGGTTGCAGACCATCAAAACCTAAGGCGTAACGCTCCAGCTCGAAACCATCCAGCCCCCGATAACCCGAGGCGGGCAGCCAGTGCAGGATAAACCAGTTGAGGGTCTGCCCCAGCTGACTGATGGGGCCGACGTGGGTAAGCACGGCGTACTCCTGGGGCGGGATGGCCAGACGAGCCAGCCCGCTCGGCGGCTCGCTCCCCTCCTCTGCCACCACGCCCGCCCAGTAGGCCAGCTGTTCCCCCGCCCCTGACACATCTACCACGCCGATCAGATCGCGGGCCCTGTCCAGGCCGCCGGCACTGCGCAAGGCACGCCAGATGGCGGGCACCGTCTGCTGAAAATCGGGCGAGCTGGCAAAGAGCCCGCGGATCAGTCCCCTGACCCCCTGCAGCATGAAACCCGACTGACTCTCGACCCTTACCTGCACCAGTCGGGGTGTATTGGCAAGCGGCATAGGCGCTCGCACCAGCGGGGTGCGTAATCCCAGCCGCAGACCCCGTTTGCGATAGGCCAGCGGCGAGCAGCCGAACTGCTGCTTGAAGGCACGGCTGAAACTCACCTCGGAACCAAATCCGTAGTTCAGCGCCAGATCCAGCACCCGCTGGCGGCTCGTAAGCAGCGCCTCCGCCGCCAGGCTCAGCTTGAGCTCGCGCACATAGTGGGCCACCGTCAGCCCTGTCTCGTGCAAGAAGACCCGCTGCAACTGCCAGCGCGACCAGCAGCTCTGCTCGGCCAGCTGCTCCAGCGACAAGGGCTGATCCAGATGCCCGTGGATGTAGTCGAGTACCCGCTCGATGCGGGTGAAATGGGCGCTAGCCTGTGGCACAGGGCCAGGGGATGCAAGGGGGAAGGTCGGTGTCATTGGATGGTCGGGATCGCTGCCAGCAGAGGGGCACGCTCGCCCAAGTGGCCACATTAAACATGGCCGCTGCCCCGGCGGCAAGTGGTCTGCTGCCACCGGCGAACAGCGCACGCCCTGTTTGTGGCTCAACCCCGCGCGCTCACCTATGCCTTCAACGAGGCCGTCAAGCCAGGTTGTCAGACTGTCACAAAAGTGACGCGTTTCCCTGTCAGATTGTTTGAAAACAAATATATCAATTAGATTTGAAAGCCCATAAAGTCCTCGTTCGAATCTTTTAAAGGGAGAGCCAAGATGAAAAAAATTGCCTTGATCACCGGAGCCCGTGGCGGCATCGGATCCGCCATCACCACTGCCTTGCTGGCTCAGGGGTATCGCATCATCGCCACCCACTCCAGCGGCAACAGTGCAGCGGCCCACGACTGGTACGGGGAGCAGGGCTATCGGCCGGATCAGGTGCGGCTGCTGCCGCTGGACGTGGCCGACACCGCCATGTGCCGCGAGACCCTGGGTCGCCTGTTGCAAGACGAGGGCCGGGTGGACGTGCTGGTCAACAACGCCGGCATCACCCGGGATGGCGCCTTCAAGCGCATGGCGCCGGAGCAGTGGTTCGAGGTGATCCACACCAATCTGTGCAGCCTCTACAACGTGACCCAGCCGCTGTTCGATGCCATGTGCGAACAGCGCGATGCCCGCATCATCAACATCTCCTCGGTCAACGGCCAGAAGGGACAGTTCGGTCAGGTCAACTACTCGGCGGCCAAGGCGGGCATGCTGGGCTTTACCAAGGCGCTGGCGGCGGAGGGGGCCCGCTTCGGGGTCACGGTCAACGCCATCGCCCCCGGTTACACAGCCACCCCCATGGTGGAGGCGATCCGCAGCGATATCCTCGACAGCATCAAGGCCGACATTCCCATGCGCCGCCTCGCCAAGCCGGAGGAGATCGCCGCCGCCGTGGCCTTCCTCGCGAGCGAAGCGGGCGCCTATATCACGGGGGAAACCCTGGCCATCAACGGCGGCCTCTACATGAAATAGCGCCGGGATCAAGGCGAACGACAGAGGGCAGCCAACCGGCTGCCCTCTGTGTTTGCAAGTCGGGACGAGATAGTTGCCACCCGGCTCAGGAGCGCGCCGGCACGGCCCCCGAGGGCTCGGCGAAGTGGCTGCGCAGGGCAGTGATCACCCGCCGCACCTTCTCCGGGATCTCCCGCTGCGGGGTGATGGCATGGATCTCCATGGGCGGAACCCGAAAGCCCGGCAGCAGCTCCAGCAGCCGACCCTGGGCGAGATCCTCGGCGATTTCCCCCTCGGGTTGCAGCGAGACCCCCTGCCCCGCCAGGGTGAACTGGCGCAGCGGCAGCACGTTGTTGCACACCACCCTGGGCTTGGGTTTGACCTTGTGGCCCTGCCCCTTGTCGTCGAAGAAGGTCAGGCCCCCGCTCAGCATGTCCGCCGCCAGCCAGTCGTGTTCCAGCAGATCTGCCGGACTGCGCGGTGTACCCTTGCGCGCCAGATAGGCGGGCGAGGCACACAGCAGCATCCGGGTCTGACCCAGCTTGCGCGCCACCAGGCTGGAGTCGGACAGGGTACCGACCCGCAGCGCCACGTCGATGCGCTCGGCGATGAGATCCCGCTTCTCGTCGTCGGCGATGATCTGGATGCACAGGCCGGGATGGGCCTGCAACAGGGGCGACAAGGCCCGCGCCAGCGGCTGGCCCGCCATCCCCACGGGCGCCGTGATCCGCACCTCGCCGAGCAGGCTGTCGCGCACCTCGGAAAGGCGCAGCTCGGTCTGGTTCAGCGTCTGTTGCAGCGACTGGCACCCCTGCCACACCACTTCCCCCGCCTCGGTCAGGTTGAGGCGACGGGTGGAACGGTGCAACAGGGTGAGGCCGAGCAGGCTCTCCAGCTGGCTGATATGCTGACTGACGGCGGAGGGGGTCATGCCAAGAGCCTTGGCGGCGCCCGTCATGCTGCCCGCCTCTACCACGGCGGCGAAGATGGCGTAACGTCTGAGCTGTTCCATTATTAAATCCAGCTTACAAGTGAATCAATTTTACAGTCGATTATTAAATCACATTTGGCGGAGTAGGATAGCCCCATTCCAACAGTGAAGGAGAATCACCCATGAAAATTGCCCTGATCGGTGCCAGCGGTTTTGTCGGTACAGCCATCCTCAATGAAGCCGTCAGCCGCGGCCATCACGTCACCGCCATCGTCCGCGATGTCAGCAAGGTGGCTGCCCACCCGCAGGTCACCGCCGTGGCGGTAGATGCCCAAAACCCACAGGCACTGGCCGAGGTGCTCAAGGGGCACGACCGGGTGATCAGCGCCTACAACCCGGGCTGGACCGCACCGGACATCTACGACCAGTACCTCAAAGGGGCCAAGGCCATAGTCGAGGCGGCCGTGACCGCCCGCAGCTGGTTGCTGGTGGTCGGTGGTGCCGGCAGCCTGGAAATCGCCCCCGGCGTACAGCTGGTGGATACCCCGGACTTCCCGGCCGAGTGGAAACAGGGCGCCCTGGCGGCCCGCGACGGTCTCACCGCCCTGCGCCGTGAAACCACCCTCGACTGGCGCTTCGTCTCCCCGCCCGTGTTCCTCGAACCCGGCGAGAAGCGCGGTGGCTATCACCTCGGTGGCGATCAGGTGCTCTTCAGCGGTGACAAGCCTGCCGGGATCACGGTCGGCGATCTGGCCGATGGCGTGCTGAACGAGGTGGAAAAACCGGCCCACCTGCGCCAGCGCTTTACTCTGGGCTACTGAGTGGGCAACCGAGTGAGCACGCTCACCGATCAGGCCCTTGTCTGATCCCTGCTCAAAGCACACAACAAGAAGGGAGGCATCAGCCTCCCTTCTTGTTTCTCGTCTCCGATAGCCCGGCCCACTCCCGCCAGTGAACGCTATGCCAGCCAGCCGCGTGTTCTCGCAATAGCCGGGGGCCCGCTGTGCTGATGGGACTGTCGGAACACAGCCCCGTTAACCGCTCAATAAACACCCACCCGAATGGGTGTCGAATTCTATTTCGATTTTTGTATATAACTAAGAATAATTTGTTGTTTCCGTCTTATAACGCCGAACAGTAGCATCACCCTCAATCCAAATGGCGCCATCTTTACCGGTCGGCCCGGTGTGTCACCACCGACCCGCGCTGTCATGTTTGCACTGAGTCGTCGGGAATGCCCCGGTACTCAGAAAATGAGGAGGTGCACATGGAACATTCACCACTGCCGATCATCGATCTCGCCGCCCTTGGTGGCGACCCCGAGGCTCGTCGCCAGATGCTGGCCAAGCTTGGCCGGGCGGCCCGCGACATCGGCTTTTTCTATCTGACAGGCCATGGCCTGAGCGAGGCGCAACAGCAAGAGACCCTGGCGCTGGCGGCCCGTTTCTTCGCCCTGCCGGAGCAGGAAAAACGTGCGGTGCAGATGGTACACTCCCCCCATTTTCGCGGTTACAACCAGGTGGGCGCCGAACTCACCCGCCAGCGGCCGGACCGGCGGGAGCAGTTCGACATCATGAATGAGACGCCTGCGCTGGCAGAGGACGAGATCCATGCCCCCTGGCAGCGGCTGATAGGCCCCAACCAGTGGCCTGCCGCCCTGCCCGAGATGAAAGCGCATCTGCTGGCCTGGCAGGATCGCCTCAGCGACATCACCCTCACCCTGCTCGACGCCTTCGCCGAGGGGCTGGCGCAGCCGCAGGGAGTGTTCGATGCCAGCATTCGCGGCAAGCCCTATCAGCACATGAAGCTCATCCACTATCCGGGGCGCGAAGCAGGTAGCAGCAGCCAGGGAGTGGGCGCCCACAAGGATCCCGGCTACCTGACCCTGGTGATGCAGGACGATCACTCCGGGCTTGAGGTAGAGACGGCGGCAGGCTGGATCCCTGCGCCGCCCCTGCCGGGGGCGCTGGTGGTCAATATCGGCGAGTTGCTTGAGCTGGCCTCCAACGGCTACCTCAAGGCCACCCTGCACAGGGTGGTGAGCCCGCCGCCGGGGGTATCGCGCCTCTCCTGCGCCTTCTTTATGGCGGCGCGACTCGATGCCACTGTGCCGCTGCTGACCCTGTCGCCGAGTCTGGCGGCGCAGGCGCAAGGCCCCGAGAGCGACCCCGCCAACCCGCTCTTCTATCAGGTGGGGGAAAACGTGCTGAAAGGACGGTTGCGCTCCCACCCCGACGTGGCGGCGCGCCACTATACCGCCGACCCGGCTTCAGCCAACGAACAGATGGCAAGCGAGCAGACGACAAACAGCGAGCGGCGCGAACCGCAGCCAGCCTGACTCTGCCATACCAATTAAACGGGGGACGCCGCGGCGTCCCGTAACCCGGATGACACAAACAGTTAAGCCACAGCCTGGCAATGACGGAGCAATACAATGAAATTCAAGACAATGAGCGTGCACAGCGGCCAACGGATCGATCCCCAGACCGGCGCCCTCACCACCCCCCTCTACCAGAGCAGCACCTTCAGCTACTTCAATGCCCAGGCGGGCAAGGAGCGTTTCGCGGGTCAGGCCCCCGGCTTCATCTACAGCCGCTTTGGCAACCCCACCACGGCCGAGCTGGAGCAAAAACTGGCGGCCCTTGAGGGTGCCGACGAGGCGCTGGTGGTAGCGAGCGGCATGGCGGCGGTGAGCGCCATCATGTATGCCCTGGCCGACAGCGGCGATGAGGTGGCCTACATAGGTCCGCTCTACGGCGGCACAGATGCCTTCTTGAAGCAAACCTTCAGCCGCGCCGGCATCAAGGTGACCGCCTACGAGAGCGATCAGGATCTGCTGGCCAACATTCGTCCCGCCACCAAGGTGGTACTGTTCGAAACCCTGACCAACCCCACCCTCAAGGTGGTGGATCCGCGGGTGGTAGTGGAAGCGGCCCGCAAGGTGGGTGCCATCACCGTGTGTGACAATACCTTCCTCACTCCCTATCTGTTGCGCCCACTGGAGCTTGGCATCGACATAGTGATGCACAGCGGTACCAAATATCTGGGCGGCCACGGCGACATCATCGCCGGGGTAATGGCCGGCTCCCACGCGCTGATGAAATCCATCCGCACAGTGGCGCTCAAGCACATCGGCTCCCCCATAGGCCCGCAGGAGGCCTACCTGCTGCAACGGGGAGTCAAGACCCTGCCCCTGCGCATGGATGCCCACCTGCACAACGCGCAGAAAGTGGCCGAGTTCCTGGCCGTTCACCCGGCGGTGAAGAAGGTGATCTACCCGGGCCTCGTCAGCCACCCGGGCCACGATGCCCTCGGCGCCTTCGCCAGCGGCTTTGGCGGCATGGTGAGCATAGAGCTTGAAGGGGGCTTTGCGCGCTGCGCCACCCTGCTCGACAACCTGCAACTGTTCGTGCAGGCGGTGAGCCTTGGCGATCTCGAGAGCCTGGCCTGCCATCCGGCCAGCACCACCCACGCCGCCATGGACGAAGCGAGCCGCCTCGCCGCCGGAGTGAATGACGATCTCATTCGCTTCAGCATTGGCGTGGAGGACGCCGACGATCTGATCGCCGATCTGGCGGCGGCGCTGTCCCTCGTCTGACGGACAAAGGCTAACCTTTACGGCTGACAGACAATCTGACGTACAAAGAGCCCGCCCCATCACTGTGATGGGGCGGGCTCTTTTATGGCTGCCTGACCTGCCGGCACGAGCTGATGGCGTGGCGAGCCAACAGTCGATGTCAGAAACCGAGCGCCACCCGCTTCACCGGCCAGCCCAAGGTCGCCAGTTCAGGGGCCAGTATCTTGGCATCCCCCACGACCACTATCACCATGTCATCGGGATCGAGCCAGCGCCGGGCAAGGTCTCTCAGGGTCAACGCCGACAGCTGGCTGACCGCCTGCACCCGCTGCTCCACGTAATTTTGCGGCCACTTATCCAGCAAGATGGGCAACATGTAATCCACCTCCTGGGGCAGTGTCTCGTAATCCAGCGCCTGGCGGTTGAGCACACCTTCACGCAGGGTTCTCACCTCCAGCCGGGTGGGGCCCTGCCGCTGGTATTTATCGAGCTCCTGCAAGATCTGCTGCAAGGCGGCCCGGGTGACGTCGGTGCGCACACTGCTCTCCAGCAAGAAATGACCCGCCTTGCTGTTGCCATTGAATGAGGGGTGGATGCCATAGGTATACCCCAGCTCTTCCCGCAGCCGAATATGAAGACGATCCGTCAAGGAAGCATTCATCAACCGGGCCAGAAACTGCTCGCCAACCGCATCGCTCGCCATGGCACGACGGCCCATGCGAACAAGGCTCTGGCTGGCACCGGGATTGTCCACCAGATAGATGGCGCGTCTGGCCTGCTGGCCGGTAAACCCGAGCGGCTGCAGAGTGGGCGACTGCCCCTCTGGCTCAACCAGAAAAGAGAGTGCACTCATCACCTTCTCCTGCGCCAGATCGCCGCTCACTACGACCCTGGCCTCACCGCTGCGATACACGGAGTGATAGAAGGCTCGCACGTCATCCAGGGTCAGCGTCTGCCACTGGGCCTGCGGATCCGGCACCCTGGCCAGTCCGTCGATCAGCGCATAAAACTGCTGGTCGGCCTGCCACTGCGGATCCCTTGCCTGTTGTTTCAGCCATTGCCGG
Organism: Aeromonas sp. 2MA4; assembly: GCF_029237305.1. Taxonomy (NCBI): domain Bacteria; kingdom Pseudomonadati; phylum Pseudomonadota; class Gammaproteobacteria; order Aeromonadales; family Aeromonadaceae; genus Aeromonas; species Aeromonas sp. 2MA4. The sequence goes on from NZ_JAACFY010000004.1 coordinate 116,217, forward strand.
GTCTCGAGCTTGATGCGTTGGAAGTCCGTCGGGCGCAAGGCCGGCTGAAGTAGCAGCTCCCGCACCAGGGCCAGCGTCTCGTCAAAGTGGGAGGTCACGCCCTGTATCCAGACAGTGCTGTGGCTACCGTCATGACCAAAACTGAGTCTGGCGCCCAACTGACGTGCCCGCTCCTCAATGGAGGCCAGCTGCCAATGCTCGTTGCCCTGGAAGAGCATGCCGGCTGTCAGCTCCGCCAGTCCGGCCTTGCCATCCGGCTCGGCCCTGCGTCCGCCGGGCCAATGTATGCTCATGACAAAAGCTGGCACCTCGTCGCTGTAGTGGCCGAGCAGTGAGACCCTATCCCCCAGGCTGGCTTGCCACAGGGTCGGTATGGGCACCGCCAGAGCACCGCCACTTGCAGGCATCTTGCGCCTGTCGAGGTTTTCCTTGACAAGACGGGGGGCCAGCCGGGTGTGGGACAAGGTCGGTGGCAAGGGGGACGGCTCGACAAAATTGGCAGGATCTGCCTGCCATTCGAGGTGATCCCCGGGCACTACGCTCAGCACCACCCTGGGTTTATGCAACACATAACGCTGCAGCACCCGCTGCAGATCGGCAGGCGTTACCCTGGCTATTCGCTCGAGATAGCGGTGCAGGTAATTGGGATCCTGAAATAGACTGTGGCCCGTGCCCAATAATTCCGCCTTGCCGGCCACGCTGTCGAGCGACCAGATGAGATCGGCACGCAAGGCATTGGCCGAGTGGTCGATCTGGGCTTTGGAGGCTCCATCCCGAGCAAAACGGGCGATGACACTGTCTATTTCGTTCTTGATGGGCCCAAGCTCCACCCCCAGCGCCAGATTGGGGATTGCCTTGATCACCAGCATGCAGGCGAGCACACCGCACTCATGGTTGGCAAAGACAGATACCAGCTTGCCACTTTGTTGCAGCTGCTGTTGCAGCACGCTACTGGCTGAGCCACCCAATTGGTCGGCCAGCAGGTCCAGGGCTTCAAAGCCGGGTTCCCGGGCAGAGACGGTGGGATAGGCCAGCACCAGCATGGGCTCAGCGATCTCATCAACCAGAGTGCGGTAGCGGCTCTTTTTCAGGGCCACAGGCCGGGTCACGGAACGGGACAGTTTGGGGCCTGCAGGCAGGGAGCCAAAATAACGTTCGACCCAGGCCAGGGTTTGCGCTGGCTGGATATCGCCACCTATCACCAGAGTGGCGTTGTTGGGGCCATACCAGCGCAGGAAGAACTGGCGTACATCCTCCAGAGTGAGACGGTCCAGATCCTCGACTCGCCCGAATGGCGTATTGAAGTAGGGGTGATTGGGTGGATAGAGAGTACGATTCAGCACCTCCGGCACCCGACCATAGGCAGGTCCGTCGACAAACTCGGCGCGCCCATTTTTGACAAGGTCACGCTTGGCATCAAGCTGCTGTTGATAGAGGCTATCGAGCAGAAAGCCCATCCGATCCGACTCCAGCCAGAGCACTTTTTCCAACTGGTTGGCCGGCACCGTCTGGTAATAGCGGGTCTGATCCCGCGTCGTCAGCCCGTTGATGTCACGCCCCCCTACCTGTTGCAACAGACGGGTATGCCCCAACCTATCCACATGAGCCGAGCCCTGAAACATCATGTACTTAGAGAGGTGGGCCATGCCGGACTGGCCCGGCGCCTCTTCGGCCAGCCCGACCCGGTAATTAACTTCCACATGCACCAGAGGATCCGAGTAATCCTGCGTAAGGATCACCGTCAGGCCATTATCCAGCCGATATTGCTGGTAAGGTACTATCAGCGGATTGCTGCCCTTTTTCTGCTCCTTGACCAGCACTGGGCCAGCCAGGGCAACAACACTGAAGAAATACAATATACTCCACACGACTCTCATCTTATGTCCCAATTCTCAAGTCTGAACACTATTATTGTTTTCTGTTGTTGCACTTATTTCATATTTTTCATATTCATATCCGTCGCCAGCTGCGCCGCGATTTATCTGCTTATCCGCGGTGATATCTGGCCATGGTGCCTGATCAGCACGCCCTCGCCTCACTGACAGCCACATGGATGCCATGGTTTTGTGGTGGCATACGGCATACAGGCAGACACGAGGGGCCAAGGCCGCCAGTGTAATCAATCGGGGTCTTGAGGGATATCCTGCGGGCGCCCTCATTTGTAACAAACCATAAGATAGCAAGGGCCGCAGCTTAATAGCGGTCAGTCCGTCCATTATTTCAAATAAAGATGAATCATCCCTGCTTTCGGCAACTCAGGCCGTGAAGGGATACGGCATGAAAAATAGTGAAACATGGCTATTGAGCCAGAGAAAAATAATGGGTTGCGAAGTGATGCTATCCGTTCAATTAATCACGAAACAGTCGATGTCAATATAAGGGACAACACCGCCGACATAACCCTGCCCTGGCTGACACACAGCGTCGATATAAAAAAGAGGCAAAAAAAAACAGGGGGCCTGAGCCCCCTGTCCTTTCGTTATCCATTGCCTATCAACGTCAGCCACGGGCTAGCAGTATGTTGAGCATGCGGCGCAGGGGCTCGGCGGCGCCCCACAGCAACTGGTCACCCACGGTGAAGGCGGCCAGGTATTCCGGGCCCATGTTGAGCTTGCGCAGACGCCCCACCGGTATGCTGAGGGTGCCGGTGACGGCGGCCGGGGTCAGCTCGCGGGCGGTGATGTCGCGATCGTTGGGGATCACTTTCACCCAGTCGTTGTGGGCGGCCAGCAGGGCTTCGATCTCCGCCAGCGGCACGTCTTTTTTGAGTTTGATGGTGAAGGCCTGGCTGTGGCAACGCAGGGCACCGATCCGCACGCACAGACCATCCACCGGAATGGCGGCATCTTCGATCCCCAGGATCTTGTTGGTCTCGGCCTGACCCTTCCACTCTTCGCGGCTCTGGCCGTTGTCGAGCTTGGTGTCAATCCAGGGGATGAGGCCACCGGCAAGCGGCACGCCGAAGTTGTCCACCGGCAAGGTGCCGGAGCGGGTCTTCTCGGTGATCTTGCGCTCTATGTCGAGGATGGCAGAGGCGGGATCCGCCAGCTCCACCGCCACTTCGTCGCGCAGCAGGCCCATCTGGGTGACCAGCTCGCGCATGTGACGCGCGCCACCGCCCGATGCAGCCTGATAGGTCGCCACACTGACCCACTCCACCAGATCGGCCTTGAACAGGCCACCCAGGGCCAGCAGCATCAGACTGACGGTGCAGTTGCCGCCGACGAAGGTCTTGAGCCCCTTGTCCAGCGCCTGTTCGATGACGTCACCGTTGACCGGATCCAGTATGATGACGGCGTCCTTCTCCATACGCAGAGAGGAGGCGGCATCAATCCAGTAACCCTGCCAGCCAGCGGCCTTCAGGCGGGGATAGACATCCTTGGTGTAGTCGCCGCCTTGCGCCGTGATGATGATATCCTGCTTGGCCAGCGCCGCGATATCGAAGGCATCCTGCAAGGTACCGGCATCCACGCCGAAGTTGGGGGCGGCCTCACCGGCCTGGGAGGTGGTGAAGAAGGTGGGTTGAATACGGGCAAAATCCTTCTCTTCCTGCATCCGGCTCATCAATACCGAGCCCACCATGCCACGCCAACCGACCAAACCTACTTTTTTCATAATGTCCTACCCTGGATAGCTGTTATAGAAACTGTGTATTGACACCCGTAACCCCTTGTCCGACGCGGGCCGTTCACAAGTAGATTACAAAATACGTGTTGCGAAAAATGCATCTGTCCACATTACGGATTGTGACGGCGGGTGCAAGTCGAATTGCGCAATATTCTGTGCCGTTCGCTGCAATATCCGCCAGCCCGCCGCTGCCTTGGCCGCCAAGCGGGTATCCCCCAGCTTCTTGCGCAAGGTTGGCGCGGGATCAACACAGGGACTCCCGGGTGCCAATCCTGTTTTTTGCCTGCCAAATGGGCTGACCCCTGCTATTATCTGCGGCCAAACATGAGCCAATAAAAATCAGGATATTGTGATGACCGACCACACTTTTATTCCCGGCAAGGACGCGGCACTGGAAGACTCCATCGACCGTTTCCAGACCAAGCTGCAAGCCCTGGGGTTTGATATTGAAGAGGCCTCCTGGCTCAACCCTGTGCCCAATGTCTGGTCCGTACACATCCGGGACAAGGAGTGCGCCCTCTGTTTCACCAACGGCAAGGGTGCCAGCAAGAAGGCGGCCCTCGCCTCCGCCCTTGGCGAATATTTCGAACGCCTCTCCACCAACTACTTCTTCGCCGACTTCTATCTGGGCGAGCAGGTGGCGAACGGGGATTTCGTTCACTACCCGAACGAGAAGTGGTTCCCCATCGAGGGTGACCAGTTCCCGGCCGGTCTGCTCGACAGCTTCACCCGCAAGTTCTACAACCCGGACGGTGAAGTGACCGCCGACATGCTGGTGGATCTGCAGTCGAACAACGAAGAACGCGGCATCGTCGCCCTGCCCTTCGAGCGTCAGTCTGACCACGAGACCGTCTATATCCCGATGAACATCATCGGCAACCTCTATGTCTCCAACGGCATGAGCGCCGGCAACACCCGCACCGAGGCGCGCACTCAGGCACTCTCTGAAGTGTTCGAGCGCCACGTGAAGAACAAGATCATCGCCGAGGCCCTGAGCCTGCCACTGATCCCGGACGAGGTGATTGCCCGTTATCCGGGGATCGCTGCCTCCATCGCCGCGCTCGAGGCCGAAGGTTTCCCTATCTACAGCTTCGATGCCTCCCTGGGCGGCCGTTATCCGGTCATCTGCGTGGTGCTGCTCAACCCGAGCAACGGCACCTGCTTTGCCTCCTTCGGCGCCCACCCGCGCTTCGAAGTGGCCTTCGAGCGAACCGTCACCGAGCTGCTGCAAGGCCGTGGCTTGAAGGATCTGGACGTGTTCGTGCCGCCGTCATTCGACAATGAGCAGGTGGCGGATCACCATAATCTGGAAACTCACTTCATCGACTCCTCCGGCCTCATCAGCTGGGATCTGTTCAAACAGGATACGGACTTCGAGTTTGCTGACTGGGATTTCCGCGGTACCTCCCAAGAGGAGTTCGACCACCTGATCGGCATCTTCCACGAGCTGGAGCAGCCGGTCTACATCGCCGACTATGAGCATCTGGGCGTCTACGCCTGCCGCATCCTGGTGCCGGGCATGTCCGACATCTACCCGGCCGAAGACTTGCTGCTGGCCAACAACAACATGGGTGCCAACCTGCGGGAAGTGATCCTGGCACTGCCGTCCCTGGAGTGGGATGCAGAGCAGTACATGGCGTTGTTTGATCAACTGGATGAAGAAGGGCATGACGAGCGTACCCGGGTGCGCGAGCTGCTCGGCATCGCCGCCGCCAAGGGCACAGCCCTGCACACCCTGCGGGTGGGCGAGCTCAAAGCCATGCTGGCGCTGGCCGCCGGTGAGCTGGAGACGGCGCTGGATCTCATTGACTGGACCATGGAGTTCAACCAGTCCGTGTTCCCGGCTGATCTCGCCAACTATTACCGTGCGCTGCGCGCCTGTGTCGAGCTGTTCATCGACGAGGAGCGTGATCCTGAGCAGTACCGCGCCGTCTTTACCCGCATGTACGGGGAAGAGACCCTGGCCCATGCCTGGGCCAACGCCCGCGGTGAAGCCCGCTTCCACGGACTGGAGGCGGCGGATCTGTCGCTCGCCCAGTTCCCGCTGCACCAGAAGCTGCTGGCCGCTTACGAGAAACTGCAAAAAGCCAAACGAGCCCATAGCTGGGCCTGATGTGATAGTCTGTTGAAGGGGCCTTGATGGCCCCTTCTGTTATATGGCGTCCTGGCGAGGGGTTTATTATTCAAAGATGAAATAAAAAACAAAAAATACCCCTAAGGGGATTGGCAGCCAAGGGGGCATGATGCGGAACGGATGCAAAGATGCCTTGCCAGTGCCTGTTTTATGGCTTGACAAAGAAATTCTTTAAAATCATTGCATTAAAAAAGCACCATTTCTGTTTCAGCTGAAACCTGGTGTAAAGAACGGCTTCCAGAGGACTCAAATATTTGTAGTAAAATTACATTCACAATCTGCAATTCTTGATCGGAGTCAATTTTGACGATCTGGCCCTTTGTTATGATTTCCACAGGCAAAACAGCAGGTACATGAGAATTGAAAGCAGAATCTCCCTTTGATTGTCTCAAGCCAGAAGCCATCGCAGCATTGGCAGAAGACATCACCTATGCCAAGGCTACCAAGCCTGCACACAAGGTCATCCCCCTTGCCATCACAGCAGGCGCTTTCATCGCCATCGCGTTTGTCTTTTTCATCACTGTCACCACGGGTGCCGGCGATGTGGCCTGGGGCCTCAGCAAACTGGTCGGCGGCCTCTGTTTCTCCCTCGGTCTTATTCTGTGTGTGCTGCTCGGCGCCGAGCTGTTCACCTCCACGACCCTGACGCTGGTGGCCAAGGCTGCCAACCGCATCACCTGGGGTCAACTGCTCAAGAACTGGGGGCTGGTCTACTTCGGCAACCTCATCGGCGGTCTCATCATAGTCGCGCTCATCATCATGTCGGCCGAGTACACGGCGGCAAATGGCCAATGGGGCCTCAATGCCCTGAAAGTGGCCCAGCACAAGATCCACCACACCTTCTTCGAGGCCCTCGCCCTCGGTATTCTCTGCAACCTCATGGTGTGTCTCGCCGTGTGGATGGCCTTCGGTGCCCGCAGTGCAACCGACAAGGTGATGGTCATGCTGCTCCCGGTGGCCATGTTCGTGGCATCCGGTTTCGAGCACAGCATTGCAAACATGTTTATGATCCCGGTCGGTATCGCTATCCATAGCGTCGCAGGCCCGGAATTTTGGCAGGCCATCGGCCAGGATCCGGCGACCTTTGCCGATCTGACCGTATCCAACTTCGTCCTACACAACCTCATTCCTGTCACCATAGGTAATATCATTGGTGGTGGCGTCATGGTTGGTCTGACTTACTGGTTTATCTTCCGTCGTCATCATTAAGGATGATTGCGGGATACTACATCAATACCGTGTGAGGTAATGAAAATGGCAGAACTTAACGAACAGTTCCAAAAAGCATGGGAAGGCTTCGCGGCCGGTGAATGGCAGACCTCTGTCAACACCCGTGACTTCATCCAGAAGAACTACACCCCGTATGAAGGTGACGAGTCCTTCCTGGCTGGCGCGACCGAAGCTACCACCAAGCTGTGGGACAAGGTCATGGAAGGCATCAAGATCGAGAACCGCACCCATGCGCCGGTCGATTTTGATACCGACCTGCCCTCCACCATTACCGCTCACGATGCCGGCTATATCGATCAGAGCCTGGAGCAAATTGTGGGTCTGCAGACCGACAAGCCGCTCAAGCGCGCCATCATCGCCAACGGCGGTATCAAGATGGTCAAGACCTCTTGCGAAGTGTACGGTCGTCAACTTGACCCCATGGTCGAGAAGATCTTCACCGAGTACCGCAAGACTCACAACCAGGGCGTGTTCGACGTTTACACCAAGGACATCCTGAACTGCCGCAAGTCCGGCGTCATCACAGGTCTGCCGGATGCCTACGGTCGTGGCCGAATCATCGGTGACTACCGTCGTGTTGCCCTGTACGGCATCGACTTCCTGATGGCCGACAAACTGGCCCAGTTCAAGTCCCTGCAGGCTGATCTGGAAAACGGCGTCAACCTAGAAGCCACCATCCGTCTGCGCGAAGAGATCTCCGAGCAGCACCGTGCCCTGGCACAGATGAAGGTCATGGCTGCCAAATATGGCTGCGATATCTCAGTACCGGCTGCGAGCGCCAAAGAAGCCGTACAGTGGACCTACTTCGCCTATCTGGCGGCAGTCAAGTCCCAGAACGGTGCCGCCATGTCCTTCGGTCGTACCTCCAGCTTCCTGGACGTCTACATCGAACGTGACCTGAAAAAAGGCGTGCTCACCGAGCAAGAAGCCCAGGAGCTGATGGACCACATGGTCATGAAGCTGCGTATGGTTCGCTTCCTGCGTACTCCCGAATACGATTCACTGTTCTCCGGCGACCCCATGTGGGCAACCGAGACCCTGGCTGGTATGGGCGTTGATGGCCGTACCCTGGTCACCAAGAACAGCTTCCGTATGCTGAACACCCTGTACACCATGGGCCCGTCCCCTGAGCCTAACCTGACCATACTGTGGTCCGAGCAGCTGCCAATCGGGTTCAAGAAGTACTGCGCCAAGGTATCTATCGAGACCTCTTCCGTTCAGTACGAGAACGACGATCTGATGCGTCCGGACTTCAACAACGATGACTATGCCATCGCTTGCTGCGTGTCCCCGATGATCGTCGGCAAACAGATGCAGTTCTTCGGTGCCCGTGCCAACCTGGCCAAGACCATGCTGTATGCAATCAACGGCGGTATGGACGAGAAACTCAAAATCCAGATCGGTCCCAAGACCGAAATGGTCAAGAGCGAGTACCTCGACTACAACGACGTGATGGATCGTCTGGATCACTTCATGGACTGGCTGGCCAAGCAGTACGTGGCTGCCCTGAACATCATCCACTACATGCACGACAAGTACAGCTACGAAGCCTCCCTGATGGCGCTGCACGACCGTGATGTCTATCGCACCATGGCTTGCGGCATCGCCGGCCTGTCTGTTGCGGCTGACTCCCTGTCTGCCATCAAGTATGCCAAGGTCAAGCCGGTTCGTGACGAAGATGGCGTTGCCATCGACTTCGAAATCGACGGCGAATACCCGCAGTTCGGTAACAACGACGCTCGCGTCGATGACATCGCCTGTGACCTGGTTGAACGCTTCATGAAGAAAATTCAGAAGCTGAACACCTACCGTGGCGCCGTGGCGACCCAGTCCGTACTGACCATCACCTCCAACGTCGTGTATGGCAAGAAGACCGGTAACACCCCGGATGGTCGTCGCTCAGGCGCGCCGTTTGGCCCGGGTGCCAACCCGATGCACGGTCGTGACCAGAAGGGTGCCGTTGCTTCCCTGACTTCCGTTGCCAAGCTGCCGTTCGCTTACGCCAAAGATGGTATCTCCTATACCTTCTCCATCGTGCCGAACGCCCTGGGTAAAGACATGGAATCCCAGAAAGCCAACCTGGCTGGCCTGATGGACGGTTACTTCCATCACGAGTCCAACCTGGAAGGTGGTCAGCACCTGAACGTGAACGTGATGAACCGTGAAATGCTGCTGGACGCCATGGAAAACCCGGAGAAATATCCGCAGTTGACCATCCGCGTATCCGGTTATGCCGTTCGCTTCAACTCTTTGACCAAAGAGCAACAGCAAGACGTCATCACCCGTACCTTCACCGCTTCTCTGTAATCGCTTATTGGTAAGCAAGAGTCACAGTGACTAAAAACCGGCGCCCAGGCGCCGGTTTTTTTATGTCTGCTTGCCAGCAAACATCAACGCGAAAGGGATATGGCAGCCTTCTCCCTTCACCCAGAAGTGACTTGGATGGATTCTCCCCTCACCCTCCTGCCCGTATCTTCCCTCTTTTCGGTGACGCGAAAAGCCGCAACGAGCGCCATCGACTGGCCACCAGAGCCTCGGCACAGCGCACTCGGCTCCCTCTCCCGCAAGGGAGGACCAGGGTGAGGCAAAGCCTGTGTATCGCTCGCGGCAAGCCGCCAGATAGCAGCAGGGGCAGAAGAGTATGACTCCCCTGCCCCTGCGGCATATCAACAGCACTGTGGACCGGATAACGGCTTGGCTGGCCTGGGTTCAACTCGCCCAGGTGATGATGTGATCGATCCACTCACCAGCATGAGCTTCGTGTATCACCTTGCCGCGCACCGACTGACCCGCCTGATGCATGGCGGAGCGACTGCCGGTGATCAGCGGATGCCATTCTGGCAGGCTCTGCCCCTCGGCCAGCAACCGGTAGGCACAGGTCGAGGGCAGCCAGTCATACTCGGCAATCTTGTCGAATGTGATCTGCAGGCAATCAGGCTCTTTCTGGAAGCGGTTGCCGTAATCGGAACATTGGCAGGTCTTGGTATTGAGCAGATCGCAGGCCACATTGGTGAACACCAGTTCGTCGGTGTCCTCATCGATCAGCTTGTTCAGGCAGCACTTCCCGCAGCCGTCACACAGGGACTCCCACTCCGTCATGGTCATCTGCTGCAGGGTCTTTTCCTGCCAAAAAGGAGTTGGCTGCATTTTCTCGACTTGCTGCATGGAGGGGCTCGCTAAATAGACCAGTAAAGCGCGTGGTTATACGCCTTATGGCCCGATTTTTCAAGGTTGGCAACGGTCTGCGGTAAGCGTTGGGCTTCGCAGGCTCAGCCACAACCTACAAAGCCGTAAATAATGTAGGTTGGTTCGAAGTGAAGCCTAACGTTTATCAGCCATAAAAAATGCCGCCCATCGGGCGGCATTTTTATCAGAGATAACAGGCTAAATAACTTACCAGCCGGTTACTTCACGCAGGGCCTTGCCGATATCGGCCAGGGAGCGCACGGTTTTCACGCCGGCATCTTCCAGGGCGGCAAATTTCTCTGCCGCAGTGCCCTTGCCGCCGGCGATGATGGCGCCCGCATGACCCATGCGCTTGCCAGCCGGGGCGGTGACGCCTGCTATGTAGGAGACCACCGGCTTGGTGACGTGGGCCTTGATGTAGGCCGCCGCTTCTTCCTCGGCGCTGCCGCCGATCTCGCCGATCATCACAATCGCTTCGGTCTTGGGATCGTTCTGGAACATCTCCAGGATGTCGATGAAGTTGGAACCCGGGATGGGGTCGCCACCGATGCCAACGCAGGTGGACTGGCCGAAGCCCTCGTCCGTGGTCTGCTTGACCGCTTCGTAGGTCAGGGTGCCGGAGCGGGAGACGATACCCACCTTGCCCGGCTTGTGGATGTGGCCCGGCATGATGCCGATCTTGCACTCACCCGGGGTGATCACACCCGGGCAGTTCGGGCCTATCATGCGCACGCCCGTCTCTTGCAGCTTCACCTTGACCTCGAGCATGTCCAGGGTCGGGATGCCTTCGGTGATGGTGACGATGAGCTTGATGCCGGCATCGATGGCTTCCAGGATGGCGTCTTTGCAGAACGGCGCTGGCACATAGATGACGGAAGCAGTGGCACCCGTGGTTTCAACCGCATCACGCACTGTGTTGAACACCGGCAGGCCCAGGTGGGTGGTGCCACCCTTGCCTGGCGACACGCCGCCGACCATCTGGGTACCGTAGGCAATCGCCTGTTCGGAGTGGAAGGTACCCTGACCGCCGGTGAAGCCCTGGCAGATCACCTTGGTGTCTTTGTTGATCAGAACGCTCATTATTTGGCCTCCGCTGCTTTAACCACTTGCTGAGCTGCGTCAGTCAGACTCGTTGCGGCGATGATATTGAGGCCGCTGTCGGCCAGTTTACGGGCACCCAGTTCGGCATTGTTGCCTTCCAGACGCACTACCACGGGCACCTTGACCCCCACTTCCTTGACCGCGCCGATAATGCCTTCCGCGATCATGTCGCAGCGCACTATGCCGCCGAAAATGTTGACCAGTACGGCCTGCACCTTGCTGTCGGAGAGGATGATCTTGAAGGCCTCGGTCACGCGCTCCTTGGTGGCGCCGCCGCCGACGTCCAGGAAGTTGGCCGGTGAGCCGCCGTGCAGATTGACGATGTCCATGGTGCCCATGGCCAGACCCGCGCCGTTGACCATGCAGCCGATGTTGCCATCGAGCGCCACATAGTTCAGCTCCCACTGGGCAGCATGCGCTTCACGGGGGTCATCCTGGGAGGGATCGTGCATCTCGCGCAGCTTGGGCTGGCGATACAGGGCGTTGGCATCGATGTTGATCTTGCCGTCCAGGCAATGCAGGTTGCCCTGGGCCGTGATCACCAACGGGTTGATCTCCAGCAGCGCGAAGTCGCAATCCAGGAACATCTGGCCCAGACCCATGAAGATCTTGGTGAACTGCTTGATCTGATCGCCGACCAGACCCAGCTTGAAGGCCAGCTCGCGCGCCTGATAGGCCTGCGGGCCCACCAGCGGATCGATGGCGGCCTTGTGAATGAGTTCCGGGGTTTCGTGGGCAATCTTTTCAATATCCACGCCACCTTCGGTAGAGGCCATGAAGACCACGCGACGGCTGCCACGATCGACCACGGCGCCCAGATAGAGCTCCTTGGCGATGTCGGTGCAGGATTCCACCAGGATCTTGGTCACCGGCTGACCGTTGGCGTCAGTCTGATAGGTCACCAGGTTCTTGCCGAGCCAGTTCTGGGCAAAGGCGCGGATCTCGTCCTTGCTCTTGGCCAGCTTGACGCCGCCCGCTTTACCGCGGCCACCCGCGTGGACCTGGCACTTGACGACCCAGGTGGTGCCGCCAATTTTATCGGCCGCTTCGGCCGCTTCCTGCGGAGTTGCACAGGCATAACCTTCGGAGACCGGCAGGCCATACTCGGCAAACAGCTTTTTTGCCTGATATTCATGCAGATTCATAGATGCTCTATCCGTGTTGTAGGTATTTCCGTCCGGGGCTCGTGTTTCTCAATCCCCTGTGAAGGGGGCCTCAAGGGCCCCTTGTTATCTTTCTAATTCGCTCAGAATTTTGCTGATTGCCTAGACATCCAGCAACAGACGGGTCGGGTCTTCCAGCAGCTCCTTGATGGAGACCAGGAAGCCCACCGACTCACGACCGTCGACGATGCGGTGATCATAAGAGAGGGCCAGGTACATCATCGGCAGGATCTCGACCTTGCCGTCCACCGCCATGGGTCTGTCCTGGATCTTGTGCATCCCCAGGATGGCGCTCTGGGGCGGGTTGATGATGGGGGTGGACATCAGGGAGCCAAACACACCACCGTTGGTGATGGTGAAGTTGCCGCCAGTCAGTTCATCCACGGTCAGCTTGCCGTCACGGCCCTTGCCAGCCAAGTCTTTGATGGCCTTCTCGATGTCGGCCAGGCTCATGTTGTCGCAATCGCGCAGCACAGGGGTCACCAACCCGCGTGGGGTAGAAACGGCGATGCTGACGTCGAAATAGTTGTGGTAAACGATGTCGTCACCGTCCAGCCCGGCGTTCACTTCCGGGTAGCGTTTCAGGGACTCCACCACCGCCTTGACGTAGAAGGACATGAAGCCGAGCTTGATGCCGTGCTTCTTCTCGAAGATCTCGCCGTACTGCTTGCGCAGCTTCATGATGGGCGCCATGTTGATCTCGTTGAAAGTGGTCAGCATGGCAGTGGTGTTTTTGGCTTCCAGCAGACGCTCGGCAATGCGCTTGCGCAGACGAGTCATGGGCACGCGCTTCTCGGTGCGACCCACCAGCGGCGCTACTGCTGCCACAGGCGCAGCTGCGGCCGGCGCGGCGGCAGGTTTGTTGCCACCCTTGATGAAGGCTTCCACGTCTTCCTTGGTGACGCGACCGCCCTTGCCGGTGCCGGTCAGTTTGGCAACGTCGATGGCGTGCTCGGCCACCAGACGGCGAACGGAGGGGCTCAAGCCATCTGCGCCGTCGTCGGCAACCGCTTCTACCGGCTTCTCTTTGGTCTCTTCACCGGCCACGGGAGCCGGCTTGAGCATGGCGATCAGCTGGCGGGACAACACGGTCGCCCCTTCCGCTTGCAGGATGTCACCCAGAATACCGGCTTCCGGCGCGGGGACTTCCAGCACGACTTTATCGGTTTCGATGTCAACCAGTACTTCGTCACGGGCAACCAGATCACCTGGTTTCTTGTGCCAGGTGGCGATGGTGGCGTCCGCCACTGATTCCGGCAGGTCCGGTACCTTGATCTCGATAGTCATGTAATCAGTTCCTTGTTACTTCTTGTTCAGGGCTTAGGCCAGAGTAAGGGCGTCTTCCACCAGGGCTTTCTGCTGCTTGGTATGGACCGACATATAACCGACGGCGGGTGAGGCCGAGGCCGGGCGACCGGCATAACGCAGACGGGCACCGCTTGGCAGCACGCCATCGTAGTGATGACGGGTGCAGTACCAGGCGCCCTGGTTCTGTGGCTCTTCCTGACACCAGACGAAATCGGTGACATGGGCGTAATCGGCCAGAATGGCGCGCACTTCCGCTTCAGGGAAGGGATAGAGCTGTTCGATACGCACCAGCGCCACGTCCTGCTGTTCGGCCTTGCGACGGGCATCGAGCAGGTCGTAGTAAACCTTGCCGGAACAGAACACCACGCGCTTGACCCCTTTCGGATCCAGGGCATCGATCTCGCCGATGGCATTCTGGAAGGTGCCTTCGGCCAGCTCTTCGAGCTTGCTCACCGCCAGCGGATGGCGCAGCAGGGATTTGGGCGACATCACGATCAGCGGACGGCGCATGGGGCGCACCACCTGACGCCGCAGCATGTGGAATACCTGAGCCGGGTTGGACGGTACGCACACCTGCATATTGTGCTCTGCGCACATCTGCAGATAACGTTCCAGCCGCGCGGAGGAGTGCTCAGGCCCCTGCCCCTCGTAACCGTGGGGCAGCAGCATGGTCAGACCGCACATGCGGCCCCACTTCTGCTCACCGGAGGAGAGGAACTGGTCGATCACCACCTGGGCGCCGTTGGCAAAGTCGCCAAACTGGGCTTCCCAGATGGTGAGACCGGCAGGCTCGGCGCTGGCATAACCGTATTCAAAGGCCAGTACCGCCTCTTCGGACAAGACGGAGTCGAAGACCTCGAATGGACCCTGTTCATCGTGGATATTGCACAGCGGCGTGTAGGTGCTGGCATCGTTCTGGTTGTGCAGCACAGCGTGGCGGTGGAAGAAAGTACCACGGCCGGAATCCTGACCCGTGATGCGGATGCGGGCACCCTTGTCCACCAGGGTGGCGTAAGCCAGGGTCTCGGCAAAGCCCCAATCCAGCAGCTTCTCGCCGGCCGCCATCAGACGGCGGTCTTCGTAAATCTTCTCGACCTGACGCTGCAGCGTGTGGGCAGCCGGATACTGGCTGATGCGCTCGCCCAGTGACTTGAGGTGATCCATCGCCACAGTGCTGTCATAGTGCATGGCCCAGTCGTGACCCAGGTACGGAGTCCAGTCGACGGAGTGCAGCTCCATCGGACGCCACTCCTTGACCACGCGCTCCCCCTTGTCCAGGGCATCGCGATAGTCGTTGACCTGGGTGGTGGCCAGCTCCTGGGTGATGCTGCCTTCGGCTACCAGCTGATCGGCGTAGATCTTGCGCGGAGTCGGGTGCTGCTTGATCTTCTGGTACATCAAGGGCTGGGTCGCGCTCGGCTCGTCCGCCTCGTTGTGACCGTGACGACGGTAGCAGACCAGCTCGATCACCACGTCGCGCTTGAAGGTATTGCGGTAATCCAGCGCAATCTGGGTCACCAGCACCACGGCTTCCGGATCGTCACCGTTGACATGCAGCACGGGGGCCTGCACCGCCTTGGCGATGTCGGTGCAATATTCGGTGGAGCGCACGTCACGCATGTTGGAGGTGGTGAAACCCACCTGGTTGTTGATGACGATGCGCACAGTCCCGCCCACGCCATAGGCACGGGTCTGGGACATGTTGAAGGTCTCGGCAACCACACCCTGACCGGCGATGGCCGAATCACCGTGAATGGTGATGGGCAGGACGCTGGAGCCATCCTTGTCGCCACGTCTGTCCATCCGCGCACGGACGGAACCGATGACCACCGGGTTGACGATCTCGAGGTGAGACGGGTTGAAGGCGAGCGCCAGGTGAACGTTGCCGCCCGGGGTGGCGAAATCGGAGGAGAAGCCCATGTGGTACTTCACATCCCCTGTGCCCCAGGACTCGCCATGCTTGCCGGCGAACTCGTCGAACAGCTCTTGTGCCCGCTTGCCAAGCACGTTGATCAGCACGTTCAGGCGGCCACGGTGGGCCATGCCGATGACGGCCTCTTTGCAACCCTGCTCACCGGCGCGACGGATCAACTCCTTGAGCATGGGCACCATGGCATCGCCCCCTTCCAGGGAGAAACGCTTGGCACCGGGGAACTTGGCACCCAGGTATTTTTCCAGCCCTTCGGCAGCGGTCAGGCTCTCGAGAAAACGGGTCTTCTCTTCGAGGCTGTAGTTGCCCTTGGCCTCGATGGATTCGAGTCTGTCCTGCAGCCAGCGTTTCTCCTCGGTAGAGGTAAGGTGCATGTAATCGGCACCTATGCTGCTGCAGTAGGTTTTCTTGAGCGAGGCGTAGAGATCGGAGAGCACCATGGTCTCGCGACCGATGGCATAGGAGCCGACATTGAAGGTGGCCTCCATGTCTGCGCCCTGCAGATTGTGGAAAGCAGGATCCAGTTCGGCAACGGTTTCACGGGTCCAGAGACCAAGGGGATCCAGATTGGCATTCTGGTGACCGCGGAAACGGAAGGCGTTGATCAGTTGCAGCACGCGCACCTGTTTCGCATCCACTTGCGGATCGGAGACGGGGGCACTGTAACGGGAGGGATCCTTGGCCAGACGACGGAAATAATCGCGGACTCGGGAGTGAGGTTGTTCAACCGCGTGGCCATTGACCTGGGGCAGCTCGCTAAACAGGCTGCGCCACTCTTCGGCTACGGATTCAGGGTCTTCCAGGAAGGATTCGTACAAATCCTCAATATAGCTTGCATTCGCACCAGCCAGGTGAGATGACTCCAACCAGGCCTTCATCACGCCGTTATGCATTTCTATCCCTTGTACATCTTGTTCACTGCAGCGCAGCTTGTAGGGTTTAAATAGCCATCCAGCCATGGGGTCGGATGGCTATCCAGAGGTCGGGCCTGGCGCGTGACGCCCTGGCCCTGATACTAAACAGCCCGATTGAGCAGCATCGACTTGATCTGACCAATGGCTTTGGTCGGGTTCAAGCCCTTGGGACAGACGTTCACGCAGTTCATGATGCCGTGGCAACGGAACACGCTGAAGGCGTCATCCAGGTTACCCAGTCGTTCGGTGGCGGCGGTGTCGCGGCTGTCAGCCAACCAGCGGTAGGCTGCGAGCAGACCGGCCGGGCCGATGAACTTGTCCGGGTTCCACCAGAAGGAGGGGCAAGAGGTGGAGCAGCAAGCACAGAGAATACACTCGTACAGGCCATCCAGCTTGGCGCGCTCTTCGGGGGATTGCAGGTGCTCACGCACGGGCGGCAATTTTTCATCGTTGATGAGGAAGGGTTTGACCTTCTCCCACTGGGTGTAGAACTGGGTCATGTCGATCACCAGATCGCGGATCACCGGCAGGCCAGGCAAGGGGCGGATAACGACGTTATTGCCCTTCTTCAGCAGATCGGAGAGCGGGGTGATGCAGGCAAGACCATTCTTGCCATTCATGTTGAGACCGTCTGATCCACAGACTCCTTCGCGGCATGAGCGGCGGAAGGCGAGAGTGGGATCCAGCTCTTTCAACTGGATCAGTGCATCGAGCACCATCATGTCGGAACCTTCAGGAATATCAAGACGATATTCCTTCATATAGGGGACGTTATCAACATCCGGATTGTATCTGTAGACAGAGAATGTGACGTTCATGTTGTTTGGCTCCGCAATCGTTAAGTCCGCACCTTGGAGAAGAGAGATGGGAATGCCTCCCACCTCTTCACAGACCGGCGAATGTAGCGATACGCCGATAATGTGTCCTTCATGGTGCTTGTCTCCACCATCGGTCAGTAAGTCCGCACCTTGGGTGGGAATGCCTCGCGTGTTTTCGGAGACATGTTGACAGCGCGACGGGTCATGGACTCGGTGTCCGGATGATAGAGGCTGTGGCACAGCCAACCCTCATCGTCGCGATCCGGGAAATCGAAGCGGCTGTGAGCACCACGACTCTCGGTACGGAAGTTGGCCGCCACCGCGGTGGCGAACGCCGTCTCCATCAGGTTGTCCAGCTCCAGGCACTCGATGCGCTGGGTATTGAACTCCTTGGAAGTGTCGTCCAGACGGGCATTCTTCAAACGCTCGCGGATAAGCTTGAGCTCGGCCAGCCCTTCGGCCATGGCGTCACCTTCACGGAACACGGAGAAGTTGTTCTGCATGCAGGTCTGCAGGTCCTTGCGGATCTGGACCGGGTCTTCCCCATCGCGGGTGTTTTCCCAGCGATTGAAGCGGGCCATGGCAGCGTCGATGTCAGATTCGCTGGCATCGCGACCGTGGTCCATCTCGCCCAGGGTATTGACCAGGTGCATGCCGGCCGCGCGGCCAAACACCACCAGATCCAGCAGCGAGTTGCCGCCGAGGCGGTTGGCACCGTGCACGGAGACGCAGGCTATCTCCCCTACCGCAAACAAACCGACCACAGGAACGTCATTGCCGTCTTTATCCTGGGCCAGACACTGGCCGTTCACGTTGGTCGGCACGCCGCCCATCATGTAGTGGCAGGTCGGGATAATCGGGATGGGCTCTTTGACCGGATCCACGTGGGCGAAGGTGCGAGAGAGCTCGCAGATCCCTGGCAGACGGGATTCCAGCACCTCTTTGCCGAGGTGATCCAGCTTGAGCTTGATGTGCGGGCCCCAGGGACCATCGCAACCACGGCCTTCGCGGATTTCGATCATGATGGAACGAGCCACCACATCGCGACCGGCCAGATCCTTGGCGTTCGGCGCGTAACGCTCCATGAAGCGCTCGCCATCCTTGTTCAGCAGATAGCCACCTTCACCACGGCAACCTTCGGTCACCAGCACCCCGGCACCGGCGATGCCGGTCGGGTGGAACTGCCAGAACTCCATGTCCTGTACGCCGACGCCAGCGCGCAGCGCCATGCCGACACCGTCACCGGTGTTGATGTGGGCATTGGTGGTGGACTGGTAGATGCGACCGGCGCCGCCGGTGGCAAGCACTGTGGCCTTGGCCTTGAAGTAGACGACTTCGCCGCTCTCCATGTCGATGGCGGTACAGCCAACGATGTGACCATCCTGGTTTTTCACCAGATCCAGCGCATACCACTCGGAGAAGACGGTGGTCTTGCTCTTGACGTTCTGTTGATAGAGGGTGTGCAGCAGGGCGTGACCGGTACGGTCAGCAGCCGCCGCAGTACGGGCCGCCTGCTCGCCTCCAAAATTCTTGGACTGGCCACCAAACGGACGCTGGTAAACGGAGCCGTTGTCGAAACGGGAGAAGGGCAAGCCCATGTTCTCCAGCTCATAGATGGCCTCGGGGCCTGTCTTGCACATGTATTCGATCGCTTCCTGGTCACCGATGTAATCGGAGCCTTTGACGGTGTCATACATGTGCCATTGCCAGTTGTCATCGTGGGCATTGCCCAGCGCAACCGTGATCCCGCCCTGAGCGGAAACAGTATGAGAACGGGTCGGGAAGACCTTGGACAACAGAGCGCAGCTCTTGCCGGATTGGGCAATCTGCAGCGCGGCGCGCATACCGGCACCACCGGCGCCGATCACGACCGCATCAAATTCACGAGTTGGAATAGTCACCTTACACACCCCACAGCACGACGAAACCAGTCATCAGATAGACAAACAGCACCACGACCAGCGCAAATTGCAGTGCGCCACGCAGTCCCACCGGCTTGATATAGTCAGTCAGCACCTGCCACAGACCAATCCAGGCGTGGATCAGTACGCACAGCAGGGTCAACAGGGTGAATACCTTGGTGAAAGTTTTGGCGAAAAAGCCGGTCCATACCTCGTAGCTGATGTCATTGAAGGCGACAAAACCAACCAGATAGAGGACGTAAGCCGTCATGATGAGGGCGGTGGCGCGGATCAGGATGTAATCATGAACACCGCTGCGCCCGAATGTTGCAGAATTGGTTACCATACCAGTACCCCCGCCAATACCGCCAAAATCGCGGTAATCACGAAGGCCACACGGGCACTCTGATTACCGGATTCCAGCTCTTCCCAATAGCCCATGTCCATGACCAGGTGACGCAAACCGCCCACAATGTGGTAAGCCAGCGCAGTCAGGATCCCCCACAACACGAATTTGACCAGGAAGTTGTCCATGATGGACAACACTGTTTCAAATCCTTCGGGAGAGGCGAGTGAAGTACCAAGCATCCACAGCAAGATAGAGAGCGCCACAAAGGTGATCACCCCTGAGACACGATGCAAGATGGAAGCGATGGCGGTGACAGGAAAGCTGATCGTCTGTAGGTCGAGGTTTACAGGTCTCTGTTTATTTTTCACGGCTTTGCCCACTCAGCTCCATTGAGCACGTTAGTTATTGTTTTTACACGCTTATGAGGGCACGGAGTGGCATTTGTTAGGTTTTTGTTACCAAAACAACTCGGGAAAGCCAAAAATAACATTTTCAATATCACATCCGGCTTTGCGAAAGCGTTTCAAACACCGACAGCCATCACCCACGAGGCGCAGTATATCGGCGGGCTTAACCAATGACAATCAATTAGCTACAAAGAAAACTCAAAACCGTAAACCAGATCTCACAACTCATTTAACAAATCATTAATGATCATCCAGCAAAATTGACAACGACCCTGAACTCTGTTTCAAATAAGGCGCTCCAGCCGCCCTGGTACGGGTCAGAACCTTTGCCAGCGTCATCAAACTCGTAATAAAGTAGAGCTGGAACCAATTATAAAAGAGCAAAGGAGACGTGCTATGGCTGATAAGATAGCCACCCTACATCTGCCCGGTAAAGACCCGGTAGAACTACCGATCCTGTCAGGGACTGTCGGACCCGACGTGATTGACGTCAGAAAATTGGGCGCGCAAGGGTACTTCACCTTTGACCCCGGATTTATGGCAACCGGTGCTTGTAAATCATCCATTACCTATATCGACGGCGATCAGGGTGTCTTGCTGCACCGTGGTTACCCCATCGCCCAGTTGGCCACCCAGGCCAGCTACCTCGAAGTCTGCTATATCCTGCTGTACGGCGAGGCACCCACCAAGGCGCAGTACACGGAATTCGATCGTCTGGTCACCCGCCATACCATGGTGCACGAACAGATCGCCTTCTTCTTCCGCGGCTTCCGTCGTGACTCCCACCCCATGGCCATCATGTGCGGCGTGGTCAGTGCGCTGTCTGCCTTCTATCACGATGCGCTCGACATCAACAATGAAGAGCATCGCGAGATCTGTGCCTTCCGTCTGCTCTCCAAGATGCCGACCCTGGCCGCCATGTGCTACAAGTACTCCATCGGTCAGCCGTTCATGCAGCCGCGTAACGCCCTCTCCTATGCCGGCAACTTCCTGCACATGATGTTTGGCGTGCCGACCGAAGAGTACAAGGTCAATCCCATCGTCGAACGCGCCATGGACCGCATCTTTACCCTGCATGCGGATCACGAGCAAAACGCCTCCACCTCCACAGTGCGTCTGGCCGGCTCCTCCGGTGCCAACCCGTTTGCCTGTATTGCCGCCGGGATCGCCTCCCTGTGGGGTCCGGCCCACGGTGGTGCCAACGAAGCTTGCCTCAAGATGCTCGAAGAGATCGGCTCGGTGGAACGCATTCCCGAGTACATCGCCAAGGCCAAGGACAAGAACGATCCCTTCCGTCTGATGGGTTTCGGTCACCGTGTCTACAAGAACCACGATCCCCGTGCCCAGGTGATGCGTCAGACCTGTCACGAAGTGCTGGAAGAGCTGCAGATCAAGGATCCGCTGCTGGAAGTGGCCATGGAGCTGGAACGCATTGCGCTGTCCGACCCCTACTTCATCGAGAAGAAGCTCTACCCGAACGTGGACTTCTACTCCGGCATCATCATGAAGGCCATCGGCATCCCCATGTCCATGTTCACCGTGATCTTCGCCATCTCCCGTACCATCGGCTGGATTGCCCACTGGAACGAAATGCACTCGGATCCGGATCAGAAGATCGGTCGTCCGCGTCAGCTCTATACAGGGCAGGCACTGCGGGAATTCACTCCTATCGATCAGCGCTGATGCCCTGAGTCGACATGGTTTGTTACCAAGGCGGTCATTGACCGCCTTTTTATTTGCCGCTCTAATGCCCCTTTTCGATCAAAAGGAGTCCATCATGAGACCACTCTTCCTTAGTGCCGCCCTGCTGCTCACCGCTTGCCAGAGCGCCCCCGCCCCGTCACAAGGGGAAACCCTCTACATCAACAGCCAGCTGATTGACTGCGTCGGTGTCGGCCCCATGCAGTGCATGCAGGTTCGCAGCGATGAACAGCAAGCCTGGAGCCTCTTCTACCAACAGATTGAAGGATTTCAGTTTGAACCCGGCTACCGGTATCGCTTGACCGTCAGCAAGGAGCAGCTCACCGATGTACCGGCGGATGCCCCCTCCCTGCGTTATCGCCTGATCAACATCGTCAGCAAGCAGGCAGCCCGATAAAAGGCTTGCCATCAAAGGCATCGTTTGGAAATGATTGTTCAGTTCCTGGCCGCATTCTGATAGGCTGGCAAACGCACACATTAATTAATCAGCGTACCCAGGCAGCGATGCCCTCTCACTATGATCACGATCCGTACCACCAGGGCCAACGACTGGCCCACTATCATGGCTATTCAGGACGAGTGCTATCAGCAGCTGGATCCTGAGCCCCTCGAGGTCATGAGCAACAAGGCCGACCTGGCTCCCGACTGCTGCTGGGTGGCCGAATATCAGGGCAAGGTGCTGGGTTACCTGCTCTGCCATCCCTGGCAAGCCCACCAGCCACCGTCCCTGTCGGTACGGATGCAGACCCTGGCGGGAAACGACGAGTTCTATCTGCACGACCTGGCCGTCTCAAAGCAGGCGCGCGGCAAGGGCGTTGGCCAGCTGCTGCTGGAGACCGCCCTTACCTTTGCCAGTGAGGAAGGTTATGAACATATAGGTCTGGTAGCGGTACAGGGCGCGGCTCGTTTCTGGCACAAACAGGGCTTTGTCCCTGCCGCTACACCCAAACCACTTAACGAATATGGTGAAGGCGCCGTTTACATGCGGCGGCCCCTGCCAGACCCTGCTTGAGGGTCGCCCCGCAGCCAATAAAAAAGGCGCCTTTCGGCGCCTTTTTTCACATCATCGATTCATCAAGCCTTGAACTTGCTGAATACCAGTGATGCGTTGGTACCGCCAAAGCCGAAGCTGTTGGACATGACGGTATTGAGATCGGCCGCTTCGTACTCGCGTACTATGGGCAGACCTTCGGCCTTCTCGTCCAGGGTCTCGATGTTGATGCTGGGGGCGATAAAGCCATGTTCCATCATCAGCAAGGAGTAGACAGCTTCATGCACGCCAGCAGCGCCCAGCGCATGGCCGGTCATCGCTTTGGTGGCGGAGATCTTGGGGCCCTGGGTGCCAAACAGGGTCTGGATGGCTTCCAGCTCTTTGGTATCACCGACCGGCGTGGAGGTGCCGTGGGTGTTGATGTAGTCAACCTTACCCACACCTTGCATCGCCATCTTCATGCAACGCACCGCACCTTCACCGCTCGGGGCAACCATGTCGTAGCCATCAGAGGTGGCACCGTAACCGGTCAGCTCGGCATAGATGTGAGCACCACGGGCCAGGGCGTGTTCCAGCTCCTCGACCACCAGAATGCCGCCGCCACCGGAGATAACGAAACCGTCGCGGTTTGCATCATAGGTACGGGACGCTTTTTCCGGCGTGTCGTTGTACTTGGTGGACAGGGCGCCCATGGCGTCGAACTGTATGGTGGATGACCAGTCCAGCTCTTCACCACCACCAGCGAAGACCACATCCTGTTTGCCCAGCTGGATCAGCTCCATGGCGTGACCGATGCAATGCGCAGAGGTGGCGCAGGCGGAGCTGATGGAGTAGTTGACACCCTTGATCTGGAACGGCGTCGCCAGGCAGGCAGAGGTGGTGGAAGACATGGTGCGCGGCACCATGTAAGGGCCAACACGCTTTACCCCTTTCTCGCGGGCGATGTCTACAGATTCCGAGGTGTTCTTGCCGGAGGCACCACCTGAACCGACCACCAGGCCGGTACGCTCGTTGGAAACCTGATCTTCCGCCAGACCGGCATCTTCAATGGCCTGTTGCATGGAGAGATAGGCATAGGCCGCAGCGTCACCCATGAAACGCATGACTTTACGGTCGATCAGTTCAGACGGCTCGAGTTTGATGTTACCCCAGACACGGCTGCGCAGGCTGTGCTGCTCGAACTGCTCGGAATAGGTGATGCCGGATTTACCTGCTTTCAGGGAGGCCAGCACTTCTTCCTTGTTGTTGCCGATACTGGAGATGACGCCGATACCGGTGATCACTGCTCTTCTCATTAATTCATCTCGTCTGGAAAAACTGGCGCCAAGTCTACCCGCTTTCGGCTGCCAAACTGGTCTGCTTTCACGTAGAATGCCCGCGTTCTTATGACGCGAGCAGAGGGAAACGTGAGTCAAACATCCTTACATCATGCCCGATTGGACTGGAATGAAGCGGGAACTCCAGTCTCCAGTGACTTCGGGGATGTGTACTTTTCCAATGATAACGGTCTAAGTGAAACCCGCTACGTCTTTTTGCAGCAAAATGGGTTGCCAGCGCGATTTTCGCACCACAATAGTGACAGTTTCGTGATAGGTGAAACAGGTTTCGGCACAGGCCTTAACTTTCTGGCGACAATGAAAGCCTTCATGGAACAGGCACCCCAAACCGGCAACGGCGCCCGTCTGCACTTCATCAGTTTCGAAAAATTCCCCCTCACCCGGGACGATCTTCGCAAGGCGCTGGCCGCCTGGCCCGAGCTTGCCCCCTTCAGTCAGGCACTCATAGCACAGTGGCCACTGCCCGTCCCTGGCTGCCATCGTCTGCACTTTGCGGGCGGCCGCATTCGACTCGATCTCTGGCTTGGGGACATCAAGGAGATGCTGCCGCAAGTACCTCATGGTGAACAGGGGCTGGTGGATACCTGGTATCTGGATGGATTCGCACCGGCAAAAAATCCCGAGATGTGGACACAAGACTTGTTCGACGGCCTCGCTCGCCTTGCTCGTCCCGGTGCAACCATCTCCACCTTTACCAGCGCCGGCTTCGTGCGTCGTGGCCTGATTGCCGCCGGCTTTGCCATGAAGAAGGTCAAGGGCCATGGCAGCAAGTGGGCAATGCTGGCAGGCGAGCGGGTAGACAAGAGACCACAGCGCACCATTGCCCCCTGGTATGCCAGACCGGCGGGGCGAGACGGCGAGGTAGTGATCATCGGCGGCGGCATCGCCTCGGCCATGACGGCGCTCTCTCTGGTAGAGCGGGGCCGCAAGGTCACTCTGCTTTGCGACGACAATGAACTGGCGACCGGTGCCTCCGGCAATCGACAGGGGGCACTCTATCCCCTGCTCAACGGCGAGCACGATGCCTTGTCACGCTTTTATTCACTGGCCTTCGGCTATGCACGCCAACGGCTGCTGACCCTGGCCGAGCGCCATCCCATCGCCTTTGATTTATGCGGTGTAGTGCAGCTTGGCTATGACGACAAATCCACCGCCAAGCTGGCCAAGATGCAACTGGGCCCCTTCCCGCCCGCGTTGATGCGCCCGCTGACGACCGTTGAAGCCGAACACGAATGTGGTCTGCCCTCGGGTCATGTCGGGGTCAGCTATCCGTTGGGGGGCTGGCTCTGTCCGGCCGATCTCACCCGCGCAGCAATAAAGGAGGCGCAGGCAAGCGGTCTGCTGCAAGTGGAATACGATTGCCCTGTCACGGCTATTCATGAGCAAGTGGATGGCTGGCTGATTGCAAGCCGTGAGGGTCGTCAATGGCAGGCACCCAATCTGGTAGTGGCCGCTGGTCATCAGTTGCCAGCCCTGCTCCCCTTTGCCGAGCTGCCGCTCTATCCGGTGCGCGGTCAGGTGAGCCATATGCCGACCACTGCAACCCTGAGCCAGCTCAAGACGGTGCTCTGTTACGATGGCTATCTCACGCCAGCCCATGATGCAGAACACTGCATCGGCGCCAGCTATGGCCGCAATCAGAGCACACAGGCATTCAGTGCAGAAGAACAAGCTCAGAACCAGGCTCGGCTGCAAGCCTGCCTGCCGGACCAGGCCTGGCCAGCAGAGGTGGATGTAAGCAGCAATGAGGCCAGGGTCGGCGTGCGCTGCGCCAGCCGGGATCACCTGCCGGTGGCTGGGCCGGTAGTCAGGTTGGCAGGGTTGGCGGATCACTACGCCCGGCTTCTGCGTGATCAGCAAAACGCTGCACCACTGCCGCTTCATCCGGGCCTCTACGTGCTAGGGGCACTCGGTTCGCGGGGCCTGTGCTCGGCGCCTCTGTGCGGCGAACTGCTCGCCAGCGAGATCTGCGGCGATCCCTTGCCACTGGCCACCGACCTGCTGGAAGCGCTTCATCCTGCCCGCTACTGGATACGCAAACTGCTCAAGGGCAAGCCCCTCAATTAGCCCATTGGTGCAGCTGACGGCTTGGATACAATAAAAACGGGCTCCCCGATGGGAGCCCGTTTTTATTGCTTGTCATGCATGTCGATGTGCTAGATGCCTTTGGGCCAGACCAGCCCAAGTTTGCGGCCATGATCGGTCTGCTGCTGCAACAGAGTGAAACGCTCACGGGTGCTGGCAAGCACCTCCTGCCCCTGCTGCCAGGCCCTATATTGCAGGGCGGCGCAATCGCGCGCCACCGGCAGTTGTACCAGCTTGATGCCAAGCAGGCTGACGCTCTCCAGCAGTATGTCCTTGTGGCGGCTCTCGTAGTCGAACATGGCACCCACCAGCGCGTCCCATTTTTGCCGCTCGGCGGCGGAAGCTCTGGCCTTGTCCATCCAGTTCGGCACCATCACCTTGATGCGGGTCATGACCTTGACCTGTTCCAGCTCGCAGCGGCTCACCCCGGGGCGGGTCTGCAGTTGCCAGGAAAGTTGGTAACTGGCCATGCCAATATGGCCTCTGGCCTGGGCAGGCCCCTGTTTTGCTATCTGCCGGGCCACACTGGCGACATCCTGCCCAAACACCCGATAAAACTGGAAATCCACCTTGATATCCGGCTCCACCTTGATGCCGGCATAATGCGACATTTCGGCCCCGACCGTAGCAGCATGGAGCAAGAGTGCTACCATGAAAACTTTGCTGACCATGCCCATTTATGCTGCCTTGACCTCGTTGATGACTGGAGTGTTATTTTAATTAATAATCAACGTATTAATAGACGAAACAAGAGATTAACCGCGTTCCCGTCGGCAGTCATCTACTCCCGTCACAAAGACTATGTGCCAGCCAGACAAGTCGCAACCCCGCGTCCCCATTGATTTGCAAGCGAGATCACAAGTGATGACCAACATCATGGTGAGTTACCCCTTATTAGATAATAATCGCCGAGTTTTCTGTTGATGCTTTCCGCAATTGACCAGATTAACCGCCAAGTTAACCCATGAAATGCATCCACCTTCATTTCGTACTCAGGAACTCACTCTATGATGGAACTCCTTATTGGTACCCTGGTCACCCTGACCGTGGGGCGCTACATCTTCAAGGGCTACTCGGCTACCGGGGTGCTGCTCAGCGGCGGTTTGCTGCTGCTGACCATTACCGCCCTGATGGGCAAGACGGTGCTGCCCGCCAGCGTCACCTCCACCGGCCATGTTGCCACCGATATCTTCGAATATGTGCGCTTCCTGCTGGTGGATCGTGGCGGTGGCCTGGGCATGCTGATCATGGTGCTGTGCGGTTTTGCCGGCTACATGAGCCACATCGGCGCCAACACCATCTTGGTGAAGCTGGCCAGCAAACCGCTCGGCATCATCAAATCCCCCTACATACTGCTGGTGGCCGCCTATCTGGTGGCCTGTGCCATGTCGCTGGCGGTGAGCTCTGCAACCGGTCTGGGTGTGCTCTTGATGGCCACCCTGTTCCCGCTGATGGTCAACATGGGGATCTCCCGTGGCGCCGCAGCCGCTGTGTGTGCTTCTCCGGCCGCCATCATTCTGGCGCCCACCTCGGGTGACGTCGTGATGGCAGCCCAGGCCGCCAACATGGAGCTGCTCGACTTTGCCTTCAAGCTGACCCTGCCCATCTCGCTGGTGGCCATCGCCGCCATGGCGGTCGCCCACTTCTTCTGGCAGCGTTATCTTGACCAGAAATCGGGCGAGCACAACGAGCCTGTCGCACCGAGCGATCTCATCACGGATGCTCCCGGCCTCTACGCCATACTGCCGTTTACCCCCATCATCGGCGTGCTGCTGTTTGACGGCAAAGTGGGCCCCAAACTCGACATAGTGACCATCATCGTCATCTGTCTGGTGCTGGCTGCCTTGCTGGAGCTGGTGCGCAAACGCAATGGCAAGGATCTGCTCGAAGGTCTGCAGGTATGCTGGCGCAGCATGGCTGACGCCTTCGCCGGCGTGGTCATGCTGCTGGTGGGTGCCGGTGTGTTTGCCCAGGGTCTGATGGGGCTGGGCTTCATCGCGAACCTCCTGGAGCTGGCCCAGAGCTTTGGCACCGGCGGTATCGTCATCATGCTGGTACTGGTGGTCATCACCACCCTGGCCGCCTTTACCACAGGCTCCGGCAATGCTCCCTTCTACGCCTTCGTGGAGCTGATCCCGCACCTGGCCACCAGCCTCGGCGTCAATCCTGCCTATCTGGTCATCCCCATGCTGCAAGCCTCCAACCTGGGTCGCACCATCTCGCCTGTCTCCGGCGTGGTGGTTGCCTGTGCGGGCATGGGCAACCTCTCCCCGTTCGAGGTGGTCAAACGCACCTCGGTACCGATCGCCGTCGGCCTGGTGGTGGTGATCCTCGCCACCCAGATCATGGTTCCCGCCTGAGATCTGCGTTGGACCAACGCGGTTCCCTGAGCAGGCTCACGCTTGGTCCTTCTCTTCCCTTACTAGCCCGGCGTCCTGCCGGGCTAGTATCTTCCCCCGAGGTTGGAGTAGACTCGGTGCTCTTTTTCTCTAAGGAGGACCGAGATGAGTATTACGGTTCAACTTGCCCATTTCAGTGACTGCCACTCCCATTTCGATGGCGCCCCCATGCGCTTCTTCCCTGTTGGCGAGTCAGAATGGCGCACCCCGTGTGGCGGCTATGCCCGCATTCTTACCAGACTCACCGCCCTGCGCCAGCAGGCTGATGCGGCGGGCCAGACCTGCCTGTTCCTGCACGGTGGCGATACCTTTCAGGGGTCACTCTATTTCAACCGCTTCAAGGGACGGGCCAATGCCGACTTGCTGAGCCTGTTGCGACCCGATGCCATGGTGATCGGCAATCACGAGTTCGATCTGGGCAACGGTCCTCTGGTGGAATTTTTGCGCCAGCTCGATTTTCCCGTGCTGGCTGCCAACCTCGACAGCAGCCAGGAACCGGCCGATACCCCGCTGCGCCTGCAGGGCCTGCCCATGCTTCATGATGCCAGCCGTCCCTGGCACAAACGCATCATAGACGGCGTCCCCTTTGCGCTGCTTGGCATCACGCTGCCGCAGATGGCCGCCATCGCCAATCCGGATCCCCATACCCGCTTTCATGGTATCGATGACACCCTGACCGCCGCGATCGGCGAGATCAAGGCCGAGGGCATCCACCACATTATTTTGCTTAGCCACCTGGGACTGGAGCAAGACAAGCGCCTTGCGGCCCGCTTTCCGGAACTGAGCCTCATCATTGGCGGCCACACCCACAGTCAACTGGGGGATCTCGCGCCCTTGGGGCTCGAGAGCGATGGCAGTTATCCGTTGATGGTAAACGAAGTGGCTATCCTCCATGCCGCTCACAGCGCGCTCTGCCTGGGGGTATGCGAACTGGAGTTTGATGCCAGCGGACGTGTGAGTCGCAGTCAAGGCCAACTGGAATGGTTGCCCTGGCAACCTTGGCCGTTTGCCTCAGAGCCCCCTGCAGGGCTGTACTTCTGCGAGCCGGCCTCAGAGCTCGAGCAGCATCTGGCCAAACGCTACCGGCCCGAGCTCGAGACCATGACCCAGCGCATCGTGACCCATCTCGCCGGGCCGCTCCATCATCAGCGCCTGCCCGATGCCAATCTGCCTGCCGGCAGCCAGGTTGCTCCGCTGGTGGCCCACGCCATGCTGATCGGTGCCCGCGAACAGGTTGGTCAGGTGGATTTCGCCCTGCACAACGCAGGGGGGGTACGCTGCTCCCTGGAGCCGGGCCCCTTGAGCGAAGCAGACATCGCAGGTCGCCTGCTCCCGTTTGCCATCCCCCTCACCCTCTACCGGGTGCATGGCCATGAGCTGGCTGAGGCGCTGGAAGGCGCCATCGACAACGCCACCAACAACGGCGTGACGGGCAATGGTAACGGCAGCTTCCCCTACACAGCCGGGATGCGCTTCTGTTATCAGGCTGATCGTCCCAAGGGGGCCAGGATCACCCATCTGGAGTGGGAAAGCGCGCCAGGCTGCTGGCAGCCAGTCGAGGCAGACGCCATCTATCGGGGTGTATCCAGTGCCTATACAGCCTCCGGCAAGGAGGGCTACACGGCGCTGGCTCGCACCCTGACCCAGCACAATCAGGAGCTCGGCATTACGCTGGCGGATGCCTTCATCCGCTGGGCCCGTTATCTGCCCGAACTCGCCCCCCTGCCGGAGCTGGTGGAGTATCACGGCCCTCACGCCATGCCGTGAGTCGGCGGGTAAGGGACTCACGTTACCGCTTCTCCTTCCTGTGTCAGAAAAAGTGCCGCTTTCTTGCCGGGAAGCGGCACTTTTGCAAATTATTTCAAGCACATTACCCTCGCCCATTGCATAGCGCAGTCAGGCTCGGCAAGATAGGCCCGCTTTCGAGACTTCCCAGCAGGAACAGGTCACTCATGAATCATGCCATCCGTTTTACCGCTCCTCGTGTCAATCCGGGCCTAAGGCCGCTAGTCGTCCTGCTCACCGGCCTGCTGGCATTGCTGTTTTGTCTGCGCAATCCGCTGTTTCATGGCATGGCCCCCGGTTTCGATGCCTCGTTGTTTGCGGTGATGGGCAAGATGTGGAGCGAGGGGAGCGTGCTCTATCGGGACATGATCGACATCAAGGGCCCCATGATCTTCGCCCTCGATGCGCTCGGTTATCATATGGGCGGTTTCTTCGGGATCTGGCTGCTGGAGTGGGCGCTCTGCTGGCTCGGTCTGCTGGCCAGCTGGCAGGCATTCGCTCAGCTTGGCCTCTCCCTGCGCGCCCGCCTCGGCACCATGCTGGCAGTGCTGGCGCTCTACAGCACCCGCTATTACTACGGCAACATGACAGAGGACTGGACATTCCACCTGGCCCTCATCGCCCAGTGGGCCTTCATCACCATGCTGCTGGACAAACGCTTCAGCTGGGGCCCAGCCCTGGTGGCAGCGCTGACCTTTGCCATCGTGGCCTGGATGCGCACCAACAACGGCGCCTTCTGGGGCGCCTGGTATCTGGTGCTGTTCTGCCATTGGTGCCTGCGCGAACAGTGGCGCTGCGCCCTCGCCCTGCTCTTTTCCAGCCTGCTGGGTCTGGCCCTGATTGGCGGCCCCCTGTTCGCCTACTTCCAGCACCACAGCCTGCTGGCCGAATTCAAGTATTACGCCTTCGACATCTTCTTCGAGGGCAGCTACGGCACAGGCTTCTCGCCGGATGTGGGCAGCGTAGGCCTGCTGCGCACCGGCCTCATCATGCTGCTGCCCGCCTTCATCGTCCTGATGATGGGCCGGCGTCAGGAGTGGTATCTGCCCGCCCTGTGCGCCACCCTGTTTGGCGTGATCTTTACCCTGATTGCCAACTCTGTCTCCGGCCATGTGTTTGATCACTACGACGTTCTCTATCTGCCGCTGGCCCTGCTGCCGCTCGCCTGTCTGCTCGATCGCAGCGAACAGCAGGCCGATGGTCTCGGTCTGCTCTGCATCTCGCTGGTGGTGCTGACTGCCAGCTGGCTGCTGGCCCAGCAGCTCGGTTATGGCTGGAGCACCAAGGAGTGGTCGCTGGAACGAGTACGGGAAGTGCTCGGCAACAGCCTGCTGTGGGCCTTGCCCGTGCTGATCCTGGTGCCCCTGTGGCGCGCCTGGGATGTGCGCAGTGCCACCCCCTGGCTCGCCTCGCTGGCCATGCTGGCCCTGTTGCTCAACAACGCCTGGGAGGGCAGCCTGAAGGGCAAGCCGTTCAACCCGCCAGCCCAGGTGCGGGTCGACCGGATCAAGGCCGAAACCGGCCCGACCGACAAGATCTGGGTCGATGGCATTCAGCCGCAATACTATCTGTGGACCGATCGCCAACCAGCGTCGGCCTACCTCTTCTTTGCCAATGTCAATCCGCCCTACGATGTGCGTGAGCGGGTGCTGGCCGACATCAAGCGCCAGAGCCCCAAGTTCATCATCGCCAAACCGGAGCGGATTGCAGACGAGCTGAAACAACCGACCACCCCATCCAGTCTCGCCTTCTATCAATATCTGGTGAGCCAGTATGAAGAGGTGGATCCGGGCCTCTATCGCAGGCGCTGATCCCGCCCCATCGCCGAAAAGGGCCGCCATTGCATGCAGTGACGGCCCTTTTGTTTGGGCGCACGACCCGTTTCGGGCAAGCGCAAGCCCTATCCAAGCCGACGCGGGATGACTACAATGACGCTCTTTTTTGATGTGACGAGTGACAAACCATGGTGGAACTGACCTATCTCGGGGGCTATCCAGACCCGCTCAAGGCCCAGGTACAACAGCTGATCGCGGCAGGCAAGCTTGGGGATATGCTGGAAAAACGCTACCCGGACAGTCACCTGATCCAGAGTGACAAGGCATTGCTGGGTTACACCATGGAGTTGAAAAATCGCTACCTCAAAAGCTCGGCGCCCCTTTCCAAGGTGATCTTCGACGACAAGATCAACGTGATCAAGGATGCCCTCGGTCTGCACACCTACGTCAGCCGGGTGCAAGGCAACAAGCTCAAGGCCAAGAACGAGATCCGCATCGCCGCCTTGTTCAAGGAGGCCCACCCTGCCTTTTTGAAGATGATAGTGGTACACGAGCTGGCCCACCTGAAAGAGAAGGATCACAACAAGGCCTTCTACCAGCTCTGTCAGCACATGGAGCCGGACTATCATCAACTGGAGTTTGATCTCAGGCTCTGGCTTACCTGGCGTGACCTTGAGCGTGCCGCTCGCTGATCGATAGCCGTTTCAAGGAGGAAACATGATCTCATTTCGCCGCACCCTGTTGCCCCGCCCCCGTTCCGTCATGTTCAAGGGATGGCTGACGGGAGTGTGGATCATGATGGCGCAGCTACTGGCGCTGCCCCTCACTGCCGCCGAGCGCTGGCAGAACGATACGTATCTCATCGACAGCTTTTTCGAAGTCGCCATGAAGCGGGAGTATGGCGAGGAGCAGAACGTGCGATTTGCCCGCTGGCAACAGCCCATCCGCCTCAAGCTCATCAACGAGTTTGGCGACAAACCGCTGCAAACCGAAGTGGTCAAGATCCAGAGCCAGCATCTGGCTGGCATCATAGGCCGCCCCATCACCCTGGTGAACGACAAACCCAACATCACGCTCATCATGACCGAACGTGCCCGGATGGCGAACTGGGCCAAACGGACCATGGGCCAGGGTGCGGCCATCACGACGGCGCTCAAGGAAGGGCTCTGTATGGCCAATTTCGCCATCAATGCCCATTACGAGATAGCGCGCGCCACCATCATCATTCCCGTGGATTACAGCCGCGCCAAGGGACGTTTTCTCGACTGTGTGGTGGAAGAGCTCACCCAGGTGATGGGGCTGCCCAACGACTCTGACAAGGTGTTTCCCTCCATCTTCAACGACAACAGCATCGACAGCTTCCCCACCGGACTCGACTATGTGCTGCTCAAGCTCGCCTATCACCCAGCCCTTCACGCCGGCATGACTGCCGCCGAGGTGCGCGCCGCCCTGCCTGTCGCCATCAAGGCACTTCGCGCCAATGGCGAGATAACCCAGGCCGACCAGAAAGTGCAGGTCAACAGCCTCAAACGGTGGGCCGGATTGTAAGCGCATCTGTCTTCAGCAGAAGCTAAACAGTGCGAGTCGTAACATAGCCAGATACAGATACAGAAAACGCAGCCCAGGGCAGCGTTTCATTTGATCCGATAATCCGGTTTCAGGCCTGTCCAGCCTTATTTACGCTCACGCGGTAGCCATCGCGCCTCAGGAGGCGGCGTTTTCCGGCATCCAGCTGTCGGCATTCTCCCACACCTCCTGCACCATGGCCTCCGCCAGCTCCTTGTCTTCCTTGCTGGCACGGCTGACCGTCATCGCCATGGTGCCGCCCGGCGCGACCCGCACATGCAGGTCGGGGAACTTCTCGCCCAACTGCTTGAGCAGCTCCTGACGCAGCGCCTCCATGGTAGTGGTGGGGATCTGATGTTTCTTGTCGATGATGATTTCCAGACGCATAGGATAAGTCTCCATGATTTATAACTGTATTTTTATACAGTAAAAATCAAAAGTAAAGGAGGGATTATCTGCTTCCCCAAGCAGGCCTTCAATCAAAGTTGCAGTGACGTCGCAGATAACCGGTTTTCCTGCTCCCAGGCGGCTCATACCCGCCCGTTTTATGCTCCATGCCCCCTTCATCTACCCTGATAGCGCCCTAAAAAATAGTTGATATTCATTCTCAACAGGAGCATGATTTAATTGTTATAAGATAACATACCAATTCATAGAGCGAGTATCATGCGCCCCAACATTCACCCCGAATACCGTCAGGTCCTGTTTCACGATCTGACCGCCAACACCTATTTTCTGGTGGGTTCCACCCTCAAGACAGATCGCACCAAATTGTGGGAAGACGGCAAGACCTATCCCTATGTAACGCTGGATGTCTCCAGTGCCTCGCACCCCTTCTATACCGGCAAGCAGAAGCAGATCGGCAAGGAGGGTCAGGTCGCCCGCTTTGGTCAACGTTTCGGCCAATTCTTCAACAAAGGAAAAGACAAGTCATGAAAGTGCTCTCCTCCCTCAAATCAGCCAAGTCCCGCCACCCGGATTGCCAGATTGTCCGTCGCCGCGGCAAGCTGTTCGTGATCTGCAAGAGCAATCCCAGATTCAAGGCCCGCCAGCGCTGAGCAAGTCAGCCCCTTCACTGGCCCTCTTCCCGGGGGCCAGTACAACCTTCGAAAAACTGGCCTGATCTGTCATCTACGACACTGATGACGCCTGGCTGGCGCCTCGCCTCTGTCTGCAATCCCTCTGTCAGAGCGGGGTGGCGCATTTACGATATTCGGTCGGGCTGACACCGACCCGTTTCTTGAATACCCGTGAGAAGTAGAGCTGATCGTCATAGCCCACCTGCTGGCCAATGGCGGCGACCGACATGGGCGTGGTCTGCAACAGGAGCTTGGCTCGCATGATCCGCTGATCTTCGCGCCAACGCACTATGCTCACCCCCACTTGCTCGCGAAACAGGTGGGCCAGCCGCGAAGGAGACAAAAACACCAGCTCGGCCAGCGCCTCGACCGATATCTCAGCCGAAAGCGAGTCGCTCAGGATCTGGCACGCCTCGTGAACCCTGTGATCAATGGCGGGATATTCCGTCAGGGAGGACGCCTCGTAACAGCGGATGAGCAGCCGCTCCAGCAGGTTCATTGCCAGTTGCTCCGACATGGGCCTCAGCTGTTTGTGGGTCTCTTCGATGTCGAGAAACAGCGCATCAAACTCGTCGAGCAACTGACCATCTGCCAGATTCAGGCGCCCCACATTGGCGACCACCCGCGGCCACTTGAGCCAGTCGGCCCAATAGGCTCTTGGCCGGAAATAGACCCAGCGGTGATACCACTCCCGGGCATCCGGTGCCCTGCCGTAATGGTGCACGGCCGCGGGCGGGAAGAGCAGCAAGTCGCCTGGCTCCACCGTGAACGCCTGATCACCCTGAAAGATCTGCCCCTTGCCCTTGATGGTCAAGTTGACGATGAACCCCTTCATGCCACCAGGTCGGTCGATGATGAAGTCGAGCGGGCTGTGTTGCTCGATAGGCGTCATGCCAGAGACGAGGAAGACATCGAAGGCATATCCGGGCAACAGGGGATTGAGTTGTTTTGGCTTCTCTTTTTGCATTGATGACATGGCACAAAAAAGCGCTTGGGTAAAAAAGTCGGCATGGGCCATTGTAGAGACTCGCTTTGGGAACACGCTATCTGACGGCCAGCGCAGTGCGAATTTATTGAACTGGCTCACAGTCGGGCCTACTGCGCACCGGGGGAGGACCAGACAACAAGGCCAGCGAGATGCTGGCCTGAGATGGCGTGAGAAAACCTGGGTCAGACTCGTGCCTTGCGCACCTGCTTGTAGCGGTCGAACAGGACGGCGGCGAGCAGGATCAAGCCACGCACCACGTACTGGGCGAACGGGGAGATGTTGAGCAAATTCATCGCATTTTCCATCAAGCCCAGGATCAACACACCGGCGATGATGTAGGAGATCTTGCCAATGCCCCCCTTCATGGAGACCCCTCCCAGCACGCAGGCCGAGATGACCACCAGCTCGAAGCCGATGGAGGTCATGGGCTGCCCCGAGGTCATGCGCGACGCGAGTATGATGCCTGCGATGGAGGCGATCAGCCCCGTCATGGTAAAAATGATGATCTTGGTACGCACCACGTTGACCCCCGCCAGCCGGGCGGCCTCTTCATTGCCCCCCATCGCCAGGGTATTGCGGCCAAAGGTGGTCTTGTTGAGCAGCAGGCCAAACAGCACGAAGCACAATGCCGTCAGCCAGATAGGTGTCGGGATCCCCAGCAGGGCTGAACTGCCAAGTTCGAAGAAGCCCTCCTCCACTATGCCGACCGCCTTGCCGTCCGAGATGATGTAGCCCACCCCGCGCGCCATCTGCATGGTTGCCAGCGTGGTGATCAGGGCATTGATCTTGAACTTGGCCACTACTATGCCGTTGATGAGGCCAAACAGGACGCCGACCGACATGCCGGCCAGGATGCCGACCGTGATGCTCTCGGTGGCGTTGATCCCCACGGCGCAGGCCACGCCGGAACAGGCGACGACCGAGCCGACCGACATGTCGAATTCACCGGAGGCGAGGCAGAACAACATGCCGCAGGCCACCATGCCGGACATGGAGACCGCAAGGCCCAAGCCGCGCATGTTGATCAGGCTGGCAAAGTTGGGGATCAGCACGCAGGCCAGCAGGAACAGGATGGCGAAGATCACCAGCATCCCGTATTGATCCCACACTCGAGCCAGTTGCACTCTGGTGCCGGTGGCCGCCGAGACAGTCGCGGCCTGACCGACAGAAGTCGTTGT
Organism: Aeromonas sp. 2MA4; assembly: GCF_029237305.1. NCBI lineage: Bacteria > Pseudomonadati > Pseudomonadota > Gammaproteobacteria > Aeromonadales > Aeromonadaceae > Aeromonas > Aeromonas sp. 2MA4. Next base: position 153,169 of record NZ_JAACFY010000004.1, read on the forward strand.
TGTCATGGTATTTCTCCTGATTATTCCGGATGCTGTTATATCGCTGTCATGGGTTATCAACGGGCCGGCATGGCCAGGTTCAGCGCCTTGATTTCATTGGCGTCATGGTGGGAAAGTTCCCCTGCGATCACCCCTTCCCGCATGACCATGATCCGATCCGCAATGCCCAGCACCTCAGGCAGCTCGCTCGAGACCACCACCACGGCGATGCCCACCTTGGCCAGATCGTAAATCACGTTGTAAATCTCGTTCTTTGCCCCTACGTCTATGCCGCGGGTCGGCTCGTCGAGCAAGATCACCTTCATGTCTTCGGAGAGCCAGCGGCCCAGAATGGCCTTCTGCTGGTTGCCGCCGGAGAGGTTCATGATGGCTTGATGAGGAGACGGGGTCTTGACCCGCATGTCGCGGATCCGCAGCCTCGCGTTCTCGTCTTCCCATTTCTGGTTGATCCAGAAGCCTCCCCACGCCTTGTGGCGCCGGGCGCTGATGTTGATGTTCTCCTGCACCGAGTGGATGGGGATGATGCCGAGTGCCTTTCTGTCCTCGGTACAGAGCATGATGCCGCTGTGAATGGCATCGATGGGGTTGCGGATGGGCACCGGCTTGCCGAACACCGAAATTTCGCCTGACACCATCTTGTCGGCACCAAAAATCAGCTTCATCAGCTCGCTGCGACCGGCGCCCACCAGACCGAAAATGCCGAGGATTTCGCCGCGTTTCACTTCAAACGAAATGGGTGCCTTCAGGCCAGGGCCCATCAGGTTGTTGACCTGCAAGCCAAGCTCCCCCAATGGACGAGGGCTGTAGCCATAGATATCCGTCAGCTCGCGTCCCACCATGGTCTTGACCAGCAGATCCCGGCTGACCTCTGCCATAGCGTCAAAGGTGCGCACGAACTGGCCATCCTTGAAGACGGTGATGGCATCACACAACTCGAAGATCTCGTCCATGCGATGGGAGACATACAAGATGACCTTGCCCTCATCGCGCAGCTGGCGAATGACCCGAAACAGCTGCTCTATCTCGCGAGACGACAAGCTGCTGGTCGGCTCGTCAAAGGCGATGATATGCGCATCCCGGGTCAGGGCCTTGGCGATCTCCACCATCTGCCACTGACCCAGCGACAGGTATTTAAGGGGCGTCTCGGGCGACACATCCATGCCGAGGCGCGCCAGCTGTCTGGTCGCATCCCGGTACAGTTTTTCCCGATCGATGACACCGTGCCGAGTGGGCAGCTGACCCAGATAGATGTTCTCGGCGATGGTCATCTCGGGGACCAGATGCAACTCTTGGTAAATGATGGCGATCCCGCTCTCCAGCGCATCGACCGTGTTTTGAAACACCCTCTCCTGGCCATCCAGCTTCACCACCCCTGTGGTGGGGGCCTGAAAGCCGCTCAGTATCTTGAGCAGGGTGGATTTGCCTGCGCCGTTTTCGCCCATCAGCGCATGCACTGTGCCCCGGTGACAGGAAAAGGAGACGTTTTGCAGCGCCTTGACGCCAGGAAACTCCTTGCTGATGCCGCAAAACTCCAGATAAGGAACTGACTGATCCATGTGTTTACTCCAGGTAACAGGCATGGGCGGTTTTGCGCCATGCCTGTAGAGATGTCAGGGGTTAAACCGCGCCTGTCACAGACCTTTCTTCTGCAGCTCGACCTTGAAGTTGTCGCGGGTAATGAGCACAACGTCGGTCACTTCGGTGAACTTGGCCGGCTCTACGTCATTGACCACCCAGTCATGGAGCATCTGGATGCTCTTGTAGCCGTGCACATCCGGGCTTGGCAGCAGAGAGCCGAGGAAACCGGTGGCGCTGGACTTGGACAGCTCGTTCACCGCATCCACCCCATTGATACCGATACCTATGACGTTCCCGGCCTTGAAGCCCTGCCCTTCGGTGGCGCGCACGCCGCCGAGCACAGTGTTGTCATTCATGCCGACGATGAGCCAGTTCTTCACCTCGGGATGCTGCACCAGCATGGAGTTGGCGGCGTCCAGTGCCCCCGGAATGTCATTGGCCTTGGTCGGCGCACGATAGATCTGGGCATCGGGGAAACCGGCGGCCTTGAGCGCGCTCAGAGAACCCTCAACCCGGCGACGGGCGGTATCCAGCTCATCGGCCGTGATGGCAAGCACCCCTGTCGCCTTCACGTCCCACTGGCGTTTTTGCATCTCCTTGTAGAGCTCCTGCCCCTGGCGTTCCCCTATCTTGGTGGCGGCCATCATCACCAGTGGCACATTTTCCATGGGCTTGCCCTTGGCGTTGACGAACTGATCGTCCACCGTGATGACTTTCAGCCCCATGCTGTTGGCCTTGGCCATGATGGCCGAGCCCAGCTTGGGATCAGGGGTGCAGATGACAAAGCCCTTGGCGCCGTTGGCCGCCAGGCTGTCGATAGCATTGAGGGTCTTCTCGCCATCGGGCACGGCAATCTTGATGACATCAAAACCGAGATCCTTGCCGGCCTTGTCGGCAAAGGTCCATTCGGTCTGGAACCAGGGTTCCTCCGGCTGCTTGACCAGGTAGCCCAGCTTCAATGCCTCAGCAGAGAAAGCAGAATTTGCTATACCGAGGGCAAACCCTACTGCAATCATGCTTTTAACTATTTTGTTCATGCGAGTGTCTCCAACTGTTCTATCAATCCATGTATCAACGAAGTGCGGCTGTTCAGTTGATTCACTCCGTAGCCGCATAAAAGCACGTTCAAACATGACGTTATTGTTGTCGCTAGATGAGCGAACCAAGTTGTAATCGTTTTCACATGAAAAAATGGAGAGCAGGATCACGCCATGAAATTGCAGCCATTTTGTCTATATATTTAGCAAAATAGTCACATATCAAATTCCGGAGGGTCGTCACCCTCTTGCACTGACAGCGTTTAAATCCATATTTCCAGCAGCCAATGGCTAACCGTCCGCTCTGTGCATCTCCTATGGTTCCTCCCTGTTACCCCTTCATTGATGGTCAGGAGCACATATGTCTGAGCACCCCAGGTCCGAGCACATCGTCATCGGACTCGACTTCGGCAGCGATTCGGTCAGGGCACTCGCCGTGCGTTGTCACGACGGCGCTGAACTCGCGACCCATGTCGTCTACTACCCGCGCTGGCAATCCGGCCACTACTGCCAGCCAGTCACCAACCAGTTCCGCCACCACCCCCTCGACTATCTGGAGTCCATGGAGCAGGCGGTGGTGCAGGTGGTGAGCCAGCTCTCTCCCGCCCAGCGCACCGCCGTGCGCGGCATAGGGGTAGACAGCACGGGCTCGACGCCCGCCCCCATCGATGAAGAGGGCCGGGTGCTGGCCCTGCTTCCTGAGTTTGCCGACAACCCGAACGCCATGTTCGTGCTGTGGAAAGATCACACCGCCATCGAGGAAGCAGAAGCCATCACGGCGCTCTGCCACGGCGGCCAGTTCCCCGACTACAGCCGCTACATCGGCGGCATCTACTCCTCCGAGTGGTTCTGGGCCAAGATACTGCACGTCTCCCGTAGCGATGCTGCGGTGCGCGCCGCCGCCTGCAACTGGGTCGAGCTGTGCGACTGGGTACCCGCCATCCTGAGCGGCACCCAGGCCCCTGCCAATATCAAGCGCGGGCGCTGCTCCGCCGGCCACAAGTCCCTCTGGCACCCGAGCTGGGGCGGCCTGCCAGCCGCTGATTTTCTCAATGCGCTGGATCCGCTGCTGACCCAGGATCTCGACTTCCCGCTCTTTACCGACAGCTGGACCGCCGATCTGCCGGTCGGCACCCTGACGCCCGAATGGGCAGAGCGGCTGCACCTCTCCTGCGAGGTGGTGATGGCAGGCGGCGCCTTCGACTGCCACATGGGCGCGGTCGGGGCCGGGGCCGGCAACAATGCGCTGGTCAAGGTGATAGGCACCTCTACCTGCGACATCCTGATCGCGGACGAAGCCACCATAGGCGATCGTGCGATTGCCGGGATCTGCGGCCAGGTGGATGGCAGCGTGGTGCCGGGCAGGGTGGGACTGGAGGCGGGACAATCGGCGTTCGGCGACATCTACGCCTGGTATCAGCGCCAGTTGAGCTGGCCGCTGGACCGGCTCGCCGCTCAGTATCCGGAGCTCTATACCGCCATCGAGGCCCACAAGCAGCAGCTGTTGCCAAGCCTGGCCGCCGCCTGGGATCAGCAGCGTGACCTTGCTCACCTGCCGGTGGTGCTCGACTGGTTCAACGGACGCCGCACCCCTTACGCCAACCAGCGCCTGCAGGGCACTGTCACCGGCCTCAACCTCGGCACGGATGCGCCCGACTTGTTCGGCGCTCTGGTTGCCTCCACCGCCTTCGGTGCCCGCAGCATCATGGAGTGCATGACTAGCCAACAGGTGCCGGTGGACCAGGTGATCGCGCTCGGCGGCATCGCCCGCAAATCAACGACTGTGATGCAGACCTGCGCCGACGTGATGAATCGCCCCATCCAGGTGGTGGCATCGGATCAGTGCTGCGCCCTGGGGGCGGCCATCTTTGCCGCCGTGGCGGCCGGTATCTACACCGATGTGGCTGATGCCCAGCGGGACATGGCGAGCGCCGTGGAGCGCACCCACCAGCCACACCCTGAGCGGGTCACCGAATATGAGCGGCTCTATCAGCGTTACCTTCAATGGAGCCATGCCGCCGAGCCCCTCTACAACCAGGGAGCACTGGCATGAACCTCAAAGCGCTCAAAGAGCAGGTGCTGACCGCCAACCTGGATCTGCCGCGCCATCATCTGGTGACCTTCACCTGGGGCAACGTGAGCGGCATAGACCGGGAACAAGGTCTGGTGGTCATCAAGCCGAGCGGCGTCAGTTACAACAAGATGCAGCTTGAGGACCTGGTGGTGCTGGATCTCGCGGGCAAGCAGGTGGAAGGATCCTTGCGCCCCTCTTCCGACACTGCCACCCACCTGGTGCTCTATCGCACTTACCCTGAACTCGGCGGCGTGGTGCACACCCACTCCACCCACGCCACCGCCTGGGCCCAGGCGTGCCGCGCCATCCCGATTTTTGGCACCACCCAGGCCGACTATTTCAACGGCGAGATCCCCTGCTCCCGTCTGCTCACCCCGAGGGAGGTCGAAGAGGATTACGAGGGGCTGACCGGTCATCTCATCGTCGAGACCCTCAAACAGACCCCCATTCTCACCATGCCGGGGGTGCTGGTGGCCAACCACGGCCCCTTCAGCTGGGGCAAGGATGCGGATGAGGCGGTGCACAACGCCGTTGTGCTGGAAGAGGTGGCGCGCATGGCGTGGCTCACCGGCCAGATAAACCCAGAGGCGCACGCCCTGCCAGACTACCTGCTGGAGAAACACTACCAGCGCAAACATGGCAAGCACGCCTATTACGGCCAGACCGAGACTTAATCAATCAAGAGGACAAGATCATGGAATTTATGAAACAGCTGGAAGTGTGGTTTCTGGTCGGCAGCCAGCACCTGTATGGCGCGACCACCTTGAAGCAGGTCGCCGATCATGCCCATACCATGACCAGCCAACTCAACGAGGGGGCCGGGCTGCCCATCAAGATAGTGCTCAAGCCCACCGGCACTACCCTCGATGAAATAAGCAGCGTCGCTCGCGATGCCAACCACAGCGAGCAATGCGTCGGGCTCATGGTGTGGATGCACACCTTCTCCCCCGCCAAGATGTGGATCCCGGCCCTGAGTCAGCTGCAAAAGCCTCTGCTGCAATTTCACACCCAGTTCAACCGCGATCTGCCCTGGAGCGAGATCGACATGGACTTCATGAACCTGAACCAGACCGCCCACGGCGGGCGCGAGTTCGGTTTCATGGGGGCCCGCCTGCGACTGCCACGCACAGTGGTGGTCGGCCACTGGCAGGATGAGGAAGCCAGGAGCAAGATCGGCAACTGGATGCGCATCGCCGCCGCCATTCACGACAGCCGCCACATGAAAATCGCCCGCTTTGGCGACAACATGCGTAACGTGGCCGTCACCGAAGGCGACAAGATTGAAGCCCAGATCCAGTTCGGCTATCAGGTGAACTATCACCCGGTCGGCGATCTGGTGAAGATCATCGATACCGTGCCCGCCGCAGCTATCGAGGCGCTGCTGGCCGAGTACGAACAGAGCTATACCCTGACCGAAGTTGTGCAGGCAGGTGGGCCGCTGCGCGCGTCCCTCTACGAGGCGGCGCGCCAGGAGTTGGGGATGAAAAAATTCCTCACCGAGGGCGGTTTTGGCGCCTTCACCACCACCTTCGAGGATCTCTATGGCCTGCACCAGTTGCCGGGGCTGGCCTGCCAGCGCCTGATGCAACAAGGCTTCGGCTTCGGGGCCGAAGGGGACTGGAAGACGGCGGCTCTGCTGCGCACCATCAAGGTGATGGGGACAGGCCTTGCGGGCGGCACCTCCTTCATGGAGGACTACACCTACCACCTGGAGGCGGGCAACAACCTGGTACTGGGATCCCACATGCTGGAGGTCTGCCCCTCCATCGCCGCCGACAAACCCTTTCTGGATGCCCAGCATCTGGGGATCGGCAAGAAGGCCGACCCTGCCCGTCTGCTGTTCGCTGCACCAGCCGGCAAGGCGGTCAACGCCAGCCTCATCGACATGGGCAATCGCTTCCGGCTGGTGGTCAATCAGCTGGAGGTGGTGGACTTGCCAGAGGCCATGCCGAAATTGCCGGTGGCGAGCGCCCTGTGGAAGCCCCTGCCGAGCCTTCAGACCAGCGCCGAGGCCTGGATCCTGGCGGGCGCCGCCCACCACTCTGTGTTCACCCAGTCGGTAGACATAGCGCAGCTGCGCACCTTCGCCGACATCATGGGCATAGAGTTCGTGGTGATTGACGAGCACACCCGCATCCCCGCGCTCAAGGAGACCCTGCGCTGGAACGAGGTCTACTACAAGATCTGCCACTGATCCCTTAATCGGCCAGCGGCCACCACCATGACAACAGCCCCGCCAGCGGGGCTGTTGCTTTTTTGACGGGGCAGACAGATGTCACCCTGTCAGGGAAGGAACTGACGGCGATCAGGGATGGTCGCGGCTCTCCAGCAGCCAGTGACAGACCCGCTGCACCCCCTGGCGCTGGCTGTTGGGACGGGCAACCAGGGCATACTCGTGATCCGTGCTGAGCACTGGGGCAAAGGGGGCTACCAGCACGCCACTCTCCAGCTCCTCGGCCACTATGGTGGGATCCCCGAGGGAGAGGCCGAATCCCTGCAAGGCGGCATTCATCGCCAAGTCCAGGGTATCGAACAGCTGGCCCCCCTGGGACTGCCAGGGGGTGGCGATGAAGGCGGCAAACCAGTTGCGCCAATCCCGCCGATCCGCGCTGGCATGAAGCAGGGGCAGCAGGGGCAACTCCTCAATGGTGCGCTCGAACAAACGGTGCTTGGCGGCAAAGGCGGGGGCACAGACCGGGGTCAGCTGCTCTTGAAACAGCGGCTGGCTGTGGGGGTATCTGGCCTGACAGGATTGATAGACGATGGCGAGATCGAAGGGCTCGCGGGAAAAATCGATGCCGTGGCTGTGGCTGCCACGCACTTCGACAGCCTCCCCCTCGAAGTCCTGCAACCGTCGCAGCAACCAGCGGCTGGCGCAGGAAGGGACCTTGATGCTGATGGCCTGCTCGTGGGGCAGGGTTTGCAGGGCGCAGAGCCCCTCCCCTATGCGGGCCAACCCCTCACGGACGAAAGGCAGCAGCCGCTCGGCGGCCGGGGTCAGGGCCAGGCAGCGGGTGCCGCGCACGAAGAGCAGGTGGCCGAGGCGGGCCTCCAGCTGGGCAATCTGCTTGCTCACAGCCCCCTGACTCACGCACAGCTCGTCAGCGGCCAGGGTGAAACTCAGGTGGCGGGCAGAACACTCGAAAACCTGCAAGCCATACAGGGGCAATTGGCTGCGGGGTTGGGTGGACAACATACAAGCCTCCATGCTTGAGAAAAACTCATGCATAACATGCCGAATAATCCGTTGTCCGGCAAGAGAGCGAGGACTAAAAAGGGACATCTTTCAAACACTCAGGTGACGACGTCATGTCTTCCCCCCGCATTGTCAGCAAACTGCCCCAGGTGGGTACCACCATCTTCAGCGTGATCGGGGATCTGGCCGCCCACCATCCCAGCATCAACCTCTCCCAGGGGGCGCCGAGCTTCCCCTGCGATCCCGAGCTCATCCGGGTGACCCACGAGGCCATGCTGGCCGGGGAGAACCAGTATGCCCCCATGACCGGGCTGCCCGCCCTGCGCGAGCAACTGGCGGCCAAGATAGCGGCCAGCTATGGCCACCACTATGATGCCGGCGAGGAAGTCACCATCACTGCCAGCGCCAGCGAGGCCCTGTTCTGCGCCATCACCGCCCTGGTGCACCCGGGGGACGAGGTGATCATGTTCGAGCCGGCGTTTGACAGCTACCGCCCCATGATCCAGCTGCAGGGCGCTACCCCCGTGGTGATCGCCCTCAAGGCGCCGAGCTTTGCCATCCCCTGGGACGAGGTCGCGGCCCGCATCACGCCCCGCACCCGCATGATAGTGCTCAACACCCCCCACAATCCGACCGGCACCGTCTGGCAGGCGGGGGATCAGGAGCACCTGGCCCGCCTGGTGCGCGGCACCGACATCCTGATCCTCTCGGACGAGGTGTACGAGCACGTGGTGTTCGACGGCGCCCTGCACCAGAGTGTGATCCGCTATCCGGAGCTGGTGGAGCGCTCCGTCGCCATCTTCTCCTTCGGCAAGACCTTCCACGTCACCGGCTGGCGGGTGGGCTACTGCGTGGCGCCCCGCCCCCTGATGGAGGAGATCCGCAAGGTGCACCAGTTCGCCATGTTCGCCGCCGACACACCCATGCAGTACGGCTTCGCCCACCTGTTGCAGCAACCGGCCCACTACCAGGGGCTGGCGGCCTTCTACCAGCACAAGCGGGACCTGCTGGTTTCGGCCCTGGCGGACTCGCGCTTTACCCTGCTCCCCTCCGCCGGCAGCTTCTTCATGCTGGCGAGCTACGAGCGGGTAAGCGACGAGCCCGACAGCCTCTTCGTGCAGCGCCTTATCCGCGATCACGGGGTCGCCACCATACCCGTCTCCGCCTTTTATCACGACGGCACGGATCAACGGGTCATCCGCCTCTCCTTCTCCAAGGATGAGGACACCCTGCTGGCGGGCGCCGAGCGCCTGTGCGGCGTCTAGGAGGCACCATGGATTCAGTGCGCGTTGCCGTCCTGCAGATGGTCTCCGGAGATGATCTTGACCACAACCTGGCCCAGGCCGAGGCCCTGCTGCGCCGGGCCGCGGCCGAGGGGGCCGAGCTGGCCCTGCTGCCGGAATACTTCTACCTGATGCCTGCTGATGAGCGGGCGCGGGTGGCCCTGGCCGCCCCCGTGAGCGATCACCCTCTGCTGGCCTGGGCCCAGGATCTGGCACGGGAGCTCGGGATCTGGCTGCTGGCGGGCACATTGCCGCTCGTAAGCGACGAGCCCGGCAAGATGCACAACAGCAGCCTGCTCATCGACCCGCAAGGGGAGCTCGCGAGTCGTTATGACAAGTTACACCTGTTTGGCTTTTGCACCGGGCAAGAGCAGTATGACGAGGCCGCGACCATGAGCCCGGGCCGGGAGGTGGTAAGCCATCCCCTGCCCTGGGGCATGCTCCGCTTCGGGATCTGCTACGACCTGCGCTTCCCCGAGCTGTTTCGCCTGAGCCCTACCCCCGATTTCATCGCCCTGCCCGCGGCCTTCACCCACACCACGGGGCTCGCGCACTGGGAGCTGCTGCTGCGGGCCCGAGCGGTGGAGAATCTGGCCTTCGTGCTGGCCTCAGCCCAAGGAGGTGAGCACCCCGGCGGGCGCCGCACCTTCGGCCACAGCATGATCATCGATCCCTGGGGCCAGGTGCTGGCCCAAGTAGAGGAGGGTCAGGGCATGGCCATCGCCACCCTGGATCTGACGGCCCAGCGCCTGGTGCGCAGCCAGCTGCCTGCCCTCACCCATCGCAAGATAGCCGTCGGCATCTGAAGCCGGCATCCTTCACGACCATTGGCATGACGCCACACTTCAAGGGACTGACCATGAAACTCAACACCGCAATGATGCTGGTGGCCCTGGCCACCGCCGGCCAGGCGGCCGCCAAACCCCTGGTGATCGCCACCGACGCCACCTACCCCCCCTTCGAAATGGTCGACAACAGCGGCAAGCTCGGCGGCTTCGAAGTGGATCTGGCCTATGCCTTGTGCGAGGCCATGAAGACGGAGTGCGAGGTGATCAACCAGCCCTGGGATGCCCTGCTCCCCGGCCTGCAGGTGCGCAAGTACGATGCCATCATGTCCTCCATGAACATCACGGGCGAGCGGCGCCAGAAGGTCGCTTTCAGCCAGGTCTACTACATGATGCAGAACCGCTTCGTGGGACGCAGCGACAAGGCGGCCGACTTTGCCGACACCCCTGAGCACTTCAAGGACAAGGTGATAGCTGTGCAGGAGGGCACGCCCCAGGACAACTTCATCACGGCCCGCTACGGTGACGTGGCCAAGATCAAGCGCTACGTCAACGCCCAGTCCCCCATGCTGGATCTGCAGTCCAGCCGCGCCGACTACACCTTCGGCAACATGGTGCAGTTGAAGGTCGGCTTCCTCGACAAGGAGATGGGCAAGCAGTTCACCTTCGTCGGTCCCCAGTTCAACGGCACCCAGGACAAGATACTGGGAGAAGGGGTAGCGGTGGCCCTGCGCAAAAACGATGACAAGCTCAAGAGCCAGTTCGATGCCGCCATCGAGAGCGTCAAGGCCAATGGCACCTTCGACACCTTGCTCAAGAAGTACCAGCTCGAAGACCTGCTCTGATCCCGACGCCGGGCATCCGTCAGGCCATACCTTGCATGCCAGTCGATACCGACTGGCATTTTTTTACTAGGGATCTGCCGGCAACGCGGCAAACCTTGCAAAACCGCCTGTCACCTCGACACGTGAGAGCCTGCCCCCATCTGCCCCTACAATGGCAACAGAGCATGCCATGCTGTACCTATCCACGGGACTATGATCACCCATCGGCCATCCGGTGGCGCCGCGAGCCGGTCACACCAGACAAGGAGGCAAGCCATGAACCCGTCCCCGCTGATCAGACGCTTCTCCCACAATCCTCTGGGGCGGGATCTCGCCGTCGGCGATATCCACGGCTACTTTTCACGGCTGGAACAGACCCTGAACCAGGCGGGATTCGATCCCGCTCGGGATCGCCTCTTCTCCGTGGGGGATCTGACGGATCGCGGCCCCGACTGCACCGAAGTGCTCGAGTGGCTGGCCAGGCCCTGGTTTCACCCTGTCTGCGGTAATCACGACGACTACGTCTGCCGTTACGAGAGCTGCGATCGGGAGAACTGGATCCAAAACGGCGGCGGCTGGTTTCAGCAGCTGACCCCGGGCGAGCAGGGGGCGTTCGCCGACCACTACCGCACCCTGCCCCTTGCCATCGAGGTGGCCACCCCGGCTGGCCCGGTCGGGCTGCTCCACGCCGATTGCCCCTTCTCCTCCTGGCAGGACCTGCTGGACAAACTGGATGCGGGGGTGAGCGGCGGGAAACTTAGGGCCATCAAGAACGTCTGCCTCTGGTCACGACGCCGCATCGAGCGGCTGGACGAGAGCGGTATCGAGGATCTCGTTGCCCTGGTGGTGGGCCACACCCCGGTGAGCATCCCGCTCAGCCTTGGCAATGTGTACTACATAGACACCGGCGGCTGGTATCCCGATGAAGGCGGTTACTTCACCCTGCTGGATCTGCATACCCTGATGCCGGTCGCTCTGGGGCATCCCGATGAGCCACCTGAGCGTGCGATGTTTCACCATGCAATCCGCGATCATACCGGCCCCTTGATCCAACGCCCTTGAGCGTTCATTAAACCAGCAGCCAGACGAGCTGCCCTTCGCTCTGCCTGCGCTATGGTTTACCATGCAGGCAATTGTGGTGCAGGGCACCGCTCACCCAGGTGCTTTGGCGCCGTCGCCATCCCGGACACCCTATCTCGGAACTTATGAGCAAAACAGCACAATCCGGCATTGAGCCCACCTTCTACTTCCACGATTACGAGACCTTCGGGATCAGTCCGGCGAAGGACAGGCCGTCGCAGTTTGCCGGTATTCGCACCGATGCGGATTTCAACATCATCGGCGAGCCACTGGTCATCTATTGCAAGCCGCCGGCGGATTATCTGCCGGATCCGGAGGCGTGCCTCATCACCGGCATCACGCCGCAAAAGGCGATGAAAGATGGACTGTGCGAGGCGGATTTCATTCGCCAGATCCACGAGCAGTTCGCTACACCGAATACCTGCGTGCTGGGCTACAACAGCATCCGTTTCGATGATGAAGTGACCCGTTACACCCTCTATCGCAACTTCTATGACCCTTACGCCTACGCCTGGCAAAACGGCAACTCCCGCTGGGATATCCTCGACATGCTGCGGGCCTGCTATGCCCTGCGCCCGGAGGGGATCGAATGGGCCTTTGATGAGGAGGGCAAGCCGAGTTTCAGGCTGGAGAAGCTGACCGTCGCCAACGGTGTGTCCCACGCCAATGCCCACGATGCGCTCTCGGACGTGCTGGCCACCATAGAGATGACCAAGCTGGTGAAAAAGGCCCAGCCCAAACTGTTTGAGTACCTGTTTGCCCTGCGCAACAAGAACAAGGTCAAGGCGCTCATCGATGTGGTGACCATGAAGCCGCTGGTCCACGTCTCCGGCATGTTCTCCCCCTGGCAGGGGTGCGTGAGCTGGGTATCGCCACTCGCCTGGCACCCCACCAACCAGAATGCGGTGATCATGGTGGATTTGACCCGCGACCCGACCCCGCTCATCGAGCTTTCCAGCGAGGAGATCCGCGAGCGGCTCTATACCCGCAAGGACGAGCTGGGGGATCTGGCCGCCATTCCGGTGAAACTGGTGCACATCAACAAATGCCCTGTGCTGGCGCCAGCCGCCACCCTGACACCGGAACGTGCCGATGAGCTCACCATCGACCGGGAGCAGTGCCGCAAGAGCCTGAACCTGCTGCGCGCTCACCCCGAGGTGCGTGAAAAACTGGTGGAGGTGTTCAATCAGGAGTTCGCGGGCAGCAATGACCCGGACCCCGATACCCAGCTCTACGCCGGTTTCTTCGGCCACGGCGACAAGTCCACCATGGATCTCGTGCGCGCTACCCCGGCCGACCTGCTGGGTGAGCGTGAGTTTGCCTTCACAGATGCGCGACTGCCAGAGATGCTGTTTCGCTATCGCGCTCGCAACTGGCCCCATACCCTGAGCGAGGCGGAGCAAAAACGCTGGCGTCTGCACTGCAGCGACTATTTCAGCCGCCGCCTGCCGGACTATGCCCCTCGTCTCGAGGCACTGGCGGAGCAGAATCAGGGGAACGAACGGAACTTTGCGATTCTGAAGAGTCTCTATCGCTACCTCGAAGATCTATGAGATGTGATCGGTTTCACAGTTAAATGACTGTATGCTCCCCTCACCCCATTCATAATGGGCAGGGGAGTAAAGACTCCCGAAATTTCAACTATTTGTGCACTAACATTGCATTGACTGTGTTTGGCTATCGACCCTTGGAGATGCTTCATCTGATGCGCTCAGGATTGCCCGGTTTCGGTTTGTTCGTCTGCTCCCTGCTGCCATCGGCTAGCATGGCGGCAGTACGTTTTGATGTCCCCGACTACCTGTTGCGGTTGCCGCAGCAAACCTATCAACTGATCGAAAGCAACTTCAACCACCTCTACCAGCAGACCGACTTCACCCCCCAGATCACCAACAGCTATTTCAACCGCTCCGATCTCTACAACTTTGTGGGGGTGCCGCTGGCCATTACCCCCCAGGCCGGTTTCCAGCTGGAGGTTTTTGGTCAGCTCTATAACCAAAGTTCACAAAGCTATGTGCACATGAGCAAGGATCTGTCGCTCTATCGCATGATCCGGGCCGACGTGATTGGCAACCCCAATGATGAGGTCGCCATCGGCCTGGGGCTCGGTATCCCGCTCAGCGCCCGGCTCACTTTCAAGGCGCTGCTCTCCAGCAACGAGATCCCCGGCTATGGCGCCGCCAACTACGCCATCGGCTTCGAGTGGCGTTACTGACCTCACGCGGTCGGCATATTGACAGGATTTACCAACAATTCAGGCTCCCGATGGGAGCCTGAATTGTTTATGGCAGCAAAGGATCAGAGGTAGCGGATCACCCGCCCCTCGCCCCCTTGCAGAGTAAGCGAGGTACCGATCGCGCCCTCGTCCCAGAAATCCTGCCCACCTTCCGGCAACAGGCACTCCTGGGGTTGCGCTTCCCAGTTGAACAGGCAAAGCAGGCTGCCCCCTTCAGGCAACACCACTTCGCCGCAGACAAACTCCATCGACTCGAAACGGGCAGACGGGGCACGGACTGCACACAAGGCCAGCAGCTTTTGCAGTTGCCCCCCTTGCTCACCATCAAGCGCTTGCAGTCTGTCTCCCGCCAGCATCATGCCACCGCTTGCCACCAGCGCCGCCAGATGGAAGCTGTAATCCGCAGGGCTGGCCTGCTGACCCGGCAGATCCCGCAGGCAGATGCAGTCAGGATCGAGCGCCCATAGTCTGTCGTTCTGCCAGGCACGGCAGAAGACCTCGCGGGCGATCTGGCGAAAACGGTGGCCATTGCGCTCCACGTCGTCGCTCACCCGCATGCCGTGTACCAGTCCCAGGCTAGGCCAGATTGGTGCGTTGCAGCCAAGCAGGAAAGCCCCCTCACCCGCCCCGCGCAAGATAGCCGCCATCCCACGACGATAGGCTTCCACCCGGGTGGCGGAGGTGTCGTGGAAGCGGCCGCCATGGATGGCACCCCAGAAGTTGGCATCCAGCTTGAAGTAGTGAATGCCCCACAGCTCGCGCAGAGTGCGGAACACGCCCTCGAGGTGAGCCTGCACCTCGGGATGGGTGCCATCGAGTACGTACCAGGGGGTGCAGCGCCAGCCACCATAGGTGACTCGCTCGGAGGGCAACGGCAGGCCATCTTCCCCCTTCACGAACCAGTCGGGATGATCCTGAAACACCTGCGAACCTGGCTCGGCAATAAAGGGGGCAACCCAGAGTGCGGGCTCGCATCCGGCGGCGTGGATCTCGGCCGCCAGCGCAGCCACCCCTTGCTCGAACTTGGGCGAAGGAGTAAGCCAGTCCCCCATTTTGGCCTGATAGCCATCATCGATCTGCACATAGCGCAGGGCCGGGAAACGCTCGGCACGCACCGCCAGATTCTCGCGAATGTCATCGGCGCTGACGTCAGCATAATAGTGATACCAGGAGCACCAGCCATTGGGGCGCTCGCCCACCTGACCGATCAGCGAACCGTGTTCGGCGGCGATCCGCTCCGCCAGTTCGGCCAACAGCGCCTCCCTGTCAGCCCCTTTCAGGCAGATCAGCGCCTCGCTTTGCCAGTGCTGGCCAGCAGACAACAGGCGATCTTCGCAGTTCATCAGGATCTGCAAGCGGCCATCCGGATAGAGGCGAAACTCGCCGCCAAAACGGTGACAACTGGCAAAGGCGAGCAGCAGCCAACCCTTGTCATGCTCCACCAGCAACAGGTTATGAACTGTGTGATAGCCATCATCGTTCGTGATGCGATAGACGCTTGAATCGGGGCAACGGCCAACCGGTTGCGGGGATTGCCAGCTGCCCATGGTCTGGGCCAGCATCTGGAACCCTTCGCCATAGAGAGGGGTGTCGAGCGGGAGGCCGAGCTTGCCATCAAACAGTACCCAGCGAGCGACCCGGGTATCGTCACTGCCCGTGTTGTCGAGCCGGACCCGGCACAAGGACCCGTCCCACTGACGGGTCTGCAACAACTGAGGGGGCAGGTCACTATCGGCCGCCAGTTGACGCACGCGGGACAAGAGGGATGTCATGGCTACTCCTTGTTATTGAAAAATATGTGTTCAGCACGCCATGGTCTTGAAACTCCATGGTTCAGAAAGATCTGCAATCAAAGAATCTTCAATGAAATCAGCCATCATCGAACTAATTTCAGCTGTTATTGTTTTAATGCCGCGCCCCTGCCTCTCTGGTAAACTGCCCATTCATTCACAGTTTCCAAGTTGAGGCTCAGGTGATTGCGCAACGTGCCTTGCTCTACCTTCGCGACTTCATGGTCATAGTCGCCTGCCTGCTGGTGGGTAAAACCCTGGCCGCCATACTGCCTTTTGCCTTCCCCGGCAGCATCATCGGCATGCTGCTGCTGTTCGTGCTGCTCTCCTTGCAGCTGGTGAAGCTGCACTGGGTCGAGCTCGGTGCCGGCCTGCTGCTGCGGCATATGGGCGTCCTGTTCGTGCCGGTGGCCGTCGGCCTGGTCGCCTGGCTTGAGCCCCTGCGCCAGTCCTTCGGTCTCATCATGCTCTGCATCGTACTGGGGATAGTCTTGATCCTGGGCACTGTCGGGCGCCTGTACCAGAGGATGAACAAATGATCTTCTGGCTTGCCATTCCCCTGACCCTGGCACTCTATTTTGCCACCCGGGCCCTCTATCGCCGCCTGCCCTGGCCCATCATCAATCCCGTGCTGGTGCCCACCGCCGTCATCATAGGCCTGCTGCTCTGGCTGGATCTGCCCCTTGAGCAGTACGAGAGTGGCACCCTCCCCATCACGGCCCTGCTGGAACCCGCCGTAGTGGCACTGGCACTGCCGCTGTATCAGCAGGCCCGCCAGATCCAGGCCAGGCTCAAGCCCATCCTGGTCTGTACTCTGGCCTCCGTCTTGATCTCGGTCTGCACTACCCTGCTGATCGGTCATTTTATGGGCGCCGACCCGGCGTTGCTGGCATCGCTCGCCACCAAGTCCATCACAACCCCGCTTGCCATGAGTGTCAGCCAGTCCATCGGCGGTATACCTGCCATAGCGGCGGCCGTGGTGGTGGTGGTCGGGATTGTAGGCGCCCTCATCGGATACCCGCTGCTCAAACTGATGCGGGTGACAGACCCCGAGGCCCAGGGACTGGCCATGGGAGCCTGCGCCCACGCCATCGGTACCGCCACCTCTGCCGAGAAGGGCATTACCCAGGGGGCCTTCTCGTCGCTGGCCATGGTGGTGTGCGGCATCCTCACCGCCGCCGTCGCCCCCCTGCTGTTTGCTCTTTATCACTGGTTGACCTGAGGGTCACCCATTTACTGGCGCTGCGGGCCTGTTGGCCCGCCACTGTGCGAGCTGACGCACAATTTGCGCAAGACAAACGTTTCCTTTATCCTCCTCCTCCTTTTGCCCGTCAGGGCGTGAGCGCGCTCACACATTTTGCCGAGCTTGCTCCCTACAATGGCCCCCCAATTGGCCTTTGAGGACACACTATGCATCCCCGTTTTGCCAAGCCACTCGATACCCTGTCCGCCCCGCTCAAAGCGGCGCTGCTGCCCATGCTGGACAACGATTTCCAGGCCCGTTTCACGCCACAGCAGGTGGCGACCCTGAAAGCCGCCACAGGGCTGGAAGATCGCGCCCTGCGTCTGGCGCTGCTGCCACTGGCCGCCGCATGCTCGGTGGCGCCCATCTCCAAATTTTTTGTCGGCGCCATCGCCTGCGGCCTGAGCGGCACCTGGTATTTCGGCGCCAACATGGAATTTGCCGGACAAGGGTTGTTCCACTCGGTCCATGCGGAGCAATCCGCCATCTCTAACGCCTGGCTGGGCGGTGAGACAGGGATCAGTGAGATCACGGTCAACTACACCCCCTGCGGCCATTGCCGCCAGTTCATGAACGAGCTGAGCACAGCCAAGACGCTGCAAGTCTCCCTGCCTGACGACTTGAGCGCTCTGCAATCCTTCCTGCCCCACTCCTTTGGCCCGGCCGATCTCGACATCACCGATGCCCTGATGAGCCCGCAAGCCCATGACGAACTGGTGCTCGAGAGCGAGGATCCGATCTGGCGAGCGGCACTGGCGGCTGCCCGTCAAAGCTACGCTCCCTACAGTCAGGGCTATGCCGCCGTGGCGCTGCTGTTTGCCGATGGCCGCCTCTTCTGTGGTCGCTACGCAGAAAACGCGGCGTTCAATCCCAGCCTGCCGCCGATGCAGATGGCCTGCGCCCACGCTGTGCTGTGCGGCGAAGATCTCGCCAGCATCCGTCGCGCCGTGCTGCTGGAGAGCAAAAACGGCCAGATCAGCCAGCGGGATTCTGCCCAGTCCACCCTCAAGGCGCTGGGCTCGGTCGAGCTGGAATACCAGGCCGTCTGAGGTACATGACGCCCAATAACAAGGGGAGCCATTGGCTCCCCTTGTTATTGTTGTTGATCGCTGAGTCACGTCAATCTGTCAGGATTCCCAGATGATGCTCTGGGAGGAGGACCACTGCTCGCCGATGTTTGCGTATTTTTGCTCCAGCAGGTGGCGTTTGATCTTCATGGTGGGGGTGAGTACACCGTTTTCAATGTTCCAGGGCGTCTTCACCACCAGGATGCCGCGAATTCTGGCGTGAGATTCCAGTTGATCATTGACCCGGTTGCGCGCCGCCTCCAGCTGGGCATTGATGGTTTCCCGGTTACCCTTCATGGCGCTCTCGGCCAGCTGCACCAGCGCAATGGGCTGGGGCATGCCGTAACCAATCACGCACAGCTGCTCTATGATGGGCTCCTGTCCCAGCAAGCCTTCAATGGGCACAGGTGCCACATACTTGCCCTTGGCGGTTTTGAACACATCCTTCATGCGACCTGTGATGGTGAGATAGCCCTCTCTGTCCAGCTTGCCCATGTCGCCAGTGTGGAGCCAGCCGTCGGCGTCGATGGCTTCGCTGCTGTGCTCGGGATCCTTGTAGTACCCCAGCATCATGCCGTCACAGCGACAGAGGATCTCCCCCTCATCGGAAATCTTGATGGTCACCCCTGGCCCCGCCTTGCCGACCGTGCCTATCTTGTCGGCGCGGAAGGGGTAGTTGAGGGTGGAAAAAGCGTGGTTCTCCGTCATGCCCCAGGCTTCGGTTATCTTGATGCCGATGCTGTTGTACCACTGCAGCAGGGCCGGTGACACTGGCGCCGAGCCGCAACCCAGCACCCGCGCCTGATCCAGCCCCAGCCCTTTTTGCAACTTGCCCTTGATGAGACCCGAGACAAACGGGATCTTGAGCAACAGTTCCAGCTTCTTCTGGGGCAGCTTTTCGTGGATCTTGATGCGGAACATGGCCCACAGCCGGGGCACAGAGATAAAGACGGTGGGACGGCAACGCTTGACGTCATCAATGAAGGTGTCGAGCGACTCGGGGAAAGCGATGGTGGCGCCGCTGAACAGGCTGCCGCCATAGATGTAAACCCGCTCTGTGATATGGGCGAGCGGCAGATAGGAGAAGCCGCGATCGATGGCGGTCAGCTCCACCGCTTCAACCAGCTTTTCACAGGACCAGGCATAACGCTCGACGCTCAACATGGCACCCTTGGGCTTGCCGGTACTGCCTGAGGTGTAGACCAGGCTCAGCAGCGCATCCGGCACCTGCACCGGGCTGTCGGGGATAGGTTCGTGTGCCTCCAGCAGATCGTCCCACTGATGGCTGGCGGGCATGGTCTCATAGGGCATTGCGATGCGCAGCAGGGAGGCTGGCACCCCCGCCTCCTGGCTCTTCCAGTCGTCCAGCTTGCCGACGAAGATCGCCTTGGCTTCGCTGTGACGCAGCACATATTCGATGGTATCGACGTTGGCGGTCGGATAGATGGGCACGCTCACGTACTGCCCCATCTGCATGGCCAGATCGGCGATAAACCACTGGGCGCAGTTCTTGGAGAGCAGGGCCACCTTGTCACCGGGCTCCAGCCCCAGATGGCGCAGCGCCGTCACCATGCGCCTCGCTTCGTCAGCCACTTCACCCCAGGTAAAGTCGACGTATTCGCGGTTGATGGTTTGACGAAGATAGACTCGGTCAGGACACTGCCGCTCCCAATGGTAGAGCATCTCGAGCGGCAGTTTATTGGCAATACGTGAAGAGGAAGCCATAGTTTAATCCCTGAAACAAAAGGCGAAACTTATTATTAACCTTTCACTAACTTCAGGGAAGCGTCAACTCAAACTTCTGTTTGAAATGTGTATTCGATCAAGCTTCTGCTTGTTGTTGCAGACGTTGCCACATGGCTTGTACCAGCTCTTCATCCTGTTCGGAGAGCTCCCCCTCCAGGATGGCCTCGTTCAGGCTACGCAGTACATAACTTTTTACATCCCGCACCAGTGTCTTGCCTTCCAGCTCGGCACGCGCCACCGCCAGCGAAATGTGACCGCGCAGATAGCCCCCCGCAAACAGCTCATCTTCAGTCGCCGTGGCCACCATGGCGTCTATCAGTCCCAACAACTTGTGCTCAAATTCATGAATCGTCATGTAACGCAGCCTCATTTTCAGAGTGGCTGGCAAAAAATTGCCGGCAAAATAATTCGGGGGAGTGGAACCGCGATCCGGTTGATCGCGGCTCTCTGGCGCAAGGGCCAGCCGCATCCTTGATGTCCTATTCCGGGTTGGCCACCGGGTAGATGACCTGATCCTTGTATCCCGTGGTTATGCGCAGATAACCACTTAACGACCGGTTCAGTGCCGGATCATCGGTATCCACCAGCAGCGGCCTGCCCGCGAGGGCAGCCAGCTTGGCTTTGGTGGCCAGGACCTGGATCTGGTCCCGCCCGACAGCCCGGATCACCTCTGGACTCAGTTGCTGATTTCCGCGCCCGAACAGATGTCCCTGACCGCCGATCAGGGTAATGATTAGGCGACAGTGACGACCGCGGATCCGGGTCAGGATCTCGGCGGCGGACAGATCCTGCCCGATAAGCCGGCCGTTTTCCACCAGATCCACACCGAGCAAGGTATTTTCCAGGCCTAGCTCTGCCATGCAGGCGGCGACCGTGCTGCCCGACCCCATCAGGTAGAGGGTATCTGGCTCCATCTGCTCCACCACACCCGCGGCGAGATCTGCCAGTACCAGCTCTTCGGACTCCCGCCCCCCCTGCTTGACCGCCTGCACGTAGCGCAGATCCCCCGGTACCAGCAGCTGGCCATAGTGGCGGGCTCGCACCTTGCCCAAGCGAAATGCCTCCTCGTCGATGTCCATCACATCGGCATCCACCAGACTCAGCAATTCGCCGGCGATCATGCGGGCTGCCACGCGACCACTGGCGGCGGGGGTCACGCCGTACACACCGGAGTGGATCTTGCAGCCCGCCGGAATACCGAGCACATGACAGGATTCCCCGACAGCGGCGCAAATGTCCCGCGCCGTACCATCGCCGCCGGCAAACAGCAAGAGATCGACGCCGGCCGCACGCATCAAGTCGGCGGCGGCGCGAGTGTCGGCTGCCGTGGTAGCACCAGAGACGGGCTGATAGACGATGCGACAAGGCAACTGAAGAGACGCCGCGAGATCGGCCCCCATCTCGCCCTCGACCGTCAACAGCTCAAATGGGGTAGCAAGGTCGCACAGGGGCAACAAGGCTTGTCGTGCCCGCTCCTGCGCCTTGGGCACGGCCCCCCGAGCCAGCGCTTCAGCCACCACGCCGTCACTGCCCTTGAGACCAACCGCGCCACCAATGCCGGCAACCGGGTTAATGATGAGCCCTAAACGAAACATAGATTTCTCCCTCTGATCGGTCGCCATTCTATCTTTTCAAGGCGCTGGGACAAGCCATGTCGGGCCAGCACTCATCCTCCTTTTCCATCATTTTGCCAAGAGCGGTCACCACGGCTGCGAACAACTCGAGCAGCAAGCGGGTCAGCCACAAAAAAGAGCGCCATCAGGCGCTCTTTTTTTATCCACACAACCGGCTTATTCGTTGCTGATGATGATGCCAACGCGGCGGTTCTCTGCCCGACCGGCAGCCGTCTTGTTGTCTGCCACCGGATCCCGTTGACCGCGACCACGGATATCTAGGTTGGCCGGCTGCATGCCGACCGACACCAGCACATCGGCCACCGATTTCGCCCGCTTCAGAGAGAGCTGATCGTTATAAGCCTCAGGTCCGTTGGAATCGGTGTGACCATCGATCCGCGCCTTGTTCAGGCCAACCCCCAGCAAGGTCATGCCCAGCTTTTCCACCAGGACACGGGTGCCAGGGTTGAGGGCTTCCGAATCGTTGGCAAACAGCACACGGTTGGAGAAGTCCAGAGTCCAACCCTCGTCGGTCAGGCGAAAGCCCTGCTCCTTGAGTACGCCGATCTGCTCCGCCGTCAGACCGCGAGGGGCACTTTGACAGCCCGCCAACACGCTCAACAGCAGGCCGATCAGGCCGGTTTTCATCAGGACAGTGATCTTCATTGTTATTTTTCCTCAGCAGAAACATCAAATTCCAGCTGGTCATGAAGTGCAAGCTCCCGACGCAGCCGTTTGGATTGGTACATGGCATTGTCAGCCTGCTGCAACAGTTCACCGGCAGTGAGTCCCTCATCCGGATACACGGCGAGGCCTATGCTGATGGCAGCCACCAGCTGACGACCATCCCCCAGTACCACGGGGTCGGCCATCGCCAGCTGGATGCGGGACACCACATCCTGCGCTTCGCTTTCTTGCAACAGAGGCGTCAGCAAGATGGCGAATTCGTCGCCGCCCAGCCGACATACCAGATCCATCGGCCGAAGCTGATGTTGTACCCGTCTGGCCAAGGCGATCAGCACGTCATCCCCGGCGGCATGGCCCAGGGTGTCGTTGATCTGTTTGAAGCGATCACAGTCGAGGTAGAGCAGCGCAAACCGCTCCTCTTGCAAACGGCCCGTGGTCACGGCTTGATCCAGACGAGCCTCAAAAAGAGCACGATTGGGCAGACCGGTCAAGGCATCATGCGTGGCCTGATGCAGCAGGCTGGCGTTCTCCCGCCGTTGGTGGGCCTGCCAGGCCTCCAGTTCATCGAGCAGGGAGTTGAAATCCTGGCCGAGTTCGTGCAACTCGGCGATGTCAGCCTCGGGTACCCGCATGGCAAGGGTACGTTGACGACTGACGCTGTGGGCCACCTGAGCCAGCTTCTTGAGCGGCACAGTGATGGAGTTTTGCATCCAGCGCGCCACATAGATAGACCCCACTGCACTGAGGATGAGGCAGACCAGCATGGCCATCAGGGTTTGCAGCAGAAACAGCAGCAGGTACTGACCGTGGCCGACCAGATGGACGCGGGCTATCTCGACGCCGCCCCGCATCATGGGCTGCTCGATGGGACCGGGCAGGATGATCTGTGCAAGATACTGCTCAAGGCCAGACCAGGGGGTGGTCATGGCCCGGCTCCAACTTGCCAGCGGTCTGCCATTGGGCAACAGGATGCTGGCCAGTGCTACATCCTCGTGGGTGACAATGGCCTGCAGCGCCTCCTTGGCGACCTCTTCGTCATGGAATACCACGGCCGCTTCACTGGTGTAACTGATGGCTCGCGCCACCAGCTCAAGGTTGTGGTCCGCATAGATACGCAGGGCCAGCAAAGCGATACCGGTCAACAGCAGACCGGCCATACAAACAGCGGTCAGGGACGTCACCATGTGGGTGCGTCCCAAGCTCTGTCGCAAAGTGAGCCGCTGTGCCTGTGAACGAAAAAACGCCTTCATGGTGTCTCCTCATCCGCCTTGGCCAGCTTCAGCACGGCGGGGTGAACCCGCACTCCGCTCCTGGCGAGAGCATCCAGATTGACCCGAAAGCGAATACGCTCCGACCCTATCTGCAAGCAGAATACGGCGTCGGCGGTACACTCTGCGCTCTGCTCGCTGATGCTGAGAATCGCATGGCCGCGCAGCCGCTGGAACAATGGCAGGCGCCGCTCTGGCGCCAGCACTCCCAGATAGAGCACATCGCACTGCCGCCCCAGCATCTCATCCTCGACATCATAACGGCGCACACTGACCGGCCGGCCATTGGCCTGCTGCTTGATGGCAAACAGTGCTGTGGCATATTCCGTCGGCGCGGCGATGCACAAGCGCAACGCCTCTGGCTCGGTGGGCCAGCGGGTGTAGCTGAGTATGTCGAGCACCGTCTGTCGCACCTGCTCTGAGCGCAGCTCGGCAGAGGTCAAAGGAAGGTGCTCGCGGGCCAGCGCCAGCGAACAGAACAGGAGCGTCAACCACGCCAGGGACCGGGTCAGAGAAAAAAAGTGCATCATGCCTGCGCTTATTGAACATGCGGTCTATTTGAAGGGCTGATGCCCGTTCAGGGAGATCCGGATGAATGTAGTATTGAACTTGTCAGCAGCATGACAAGGCAACATCCACAGAGCAAGGGGGTGCGTCAGTAATTGTCGCTATAAGAAGAGGGCCCACGCTGGCGTGAGCCCCGATATATCACTTGAATTCATTCGCTTACTTCTTGCTGATCCCGTATTCACGCAATTTGTTGGCGATGGCGGTGTGCGACACGCCGAGGCGCTTGGCCAGCTGACGAGTGGAAGGAAACGCTGGATAGAGCCGTTCAAGCAGCCGGCTCTCGAAGCGTTTCACCGCCTCGTCCAGACCCCCTTCGAACCACTCGTCAATGAGCGGCATGGCATCGGCGGCCACCGGCAGGTCCACGTGTTCAGGGCCGATTTCGTCCCCTTCCAGCAAGGTCATGGCGCGATAGAGGCAGTTGCGCAGCTGACGCACGTTGCCAGGCCAGCGGTAGGCCGTCAGGTACTCGGCCATGTTGCGGGTAAAGCGCGGTCTTGGCCGTTGCAACTCGCTGGCGAAGCGGGAAACAAACTGCTGGGCCAGCGCCATTATGTCCGCCTTGCGCTCGCGCAGAGGGGGCAGCGCCAGACTCAACACGTTGAGACGATAATAGAGATCTTCCCGGAACTTGCCGTCGTGCACCAGATCCAGCAACTGCTTCTGAGTGGTACAGATGAAGCGCACATTGACCTTCACCTCCTGCTCGTCACCGACCCGGCGAAACACCCCGTCCTGCAGCACCCGCAGGAACTTGGTCTGCAGATGGGCAGACATGTCGCCGATCTCGTCCAGCATCAGGGTACCGCCGCTGGCCAGCTCCAGCACGCCGCGCTTGCCTTCGGTGTTGTTGCCAAACGCACCGGGGGCGTAACCAAACAGTTCGCTCTCGGCCACGTTGTCCGGCATGGCGGCGCAGTTGAGGGCCATGAAGGGGTGGCTGGAACGCAGGCTGGCACCGTGGCAGGCGCGGGCCAGCAGCTCCTTGCCGGTGCCAGTCTCGCCGACGATGAGCAACGGCGCATCTTGCATCGCCAGCTTGCTCGCCTCTACCAGTACCTGCTTCATCTTCTGGCTCTCGGCCTGCAGATGCTCGAAGCCCCCCACTTCCACCGCGTGCAAGGCACTGAAGTGCATGCCGACCCGGCGGGCAGATTTGAGCACCACGACGGCGCCGGCCAGGGCCTGGCGGCCCTTCTCTTCGGCCACGAACAGCGGCATCAGATCCGCCAGATACTCTTCGCCGTTGAAGCTGAGCTTGCAGGTCTGCGGCTTGATTTCGCTCGCCTCCAGCCAGCGGCTGAAGGAGAACCCCTTGACCAGAGAACCAAGGGCCATGCCACGTATCTCTTCCACCGGCAGGGCCAGGGTCGTCAGAGCAGACTGGTTGGCCTGGGTCACCTTGCCCTTGGCGTCGAGAGAAAACACCAGATCCGGCAGCGCCTTGAGCAGGGCCTCAATCTCGTGGTGTTCACGCTCGGAGGGCATGTAGGGGATGGTCTTGACGTCATAGACGCCGGGAATGCGGCGGATCTCCGGCATCAGGTGCTGAAAATCGCGAAACTCCAGCTCGGGAAAGTTGAGATAGATGATGCCTGAGGTATCGATTTCGATGCCGCGCAGATCGATGTTGTGCTCCACCAGACGGTCGAGCAGTTCCCGGGTCAGGCCCAGGCGGTCTTCACAGCTGACTTCAAGACGCATTCGGGACACACTTCCTAGCTAACTCTATGAATGACCGGATAATACAGACTCGATCCCGCCAGTGCGAGCGCTGGCCCATAAAAATGCGGGCCCGCCCCGCTTTCGCCGGGCAGGCCCGAGTCACTGGAGGAGGCTTATTTGTGCAGCGGATCGCTGAGCAACTGGTCGGTACGCGCCGCCATGATAAAGTCGTTGCGGTGTAATCCGCCTATCTTGTGGGTCCACCAGCTGACGGTCACCTTGCCCCATTCGGTCAGGATCGCAGGGTGATGAAACTCAGCCTCCGCCAGTTCACCCAGACGGTTGGTAAACGCCAGCGCCTCCTTGAAGTTGCGAAAAGTAAATTCCCGCCTCAGTTGCAGCTCTCCTTTCACCACCAGCGGCTGCCAGTCGGGAATGAGGTGCATCAGTTCGCTCAGCTCCTGCTCGCTCACCTTGGGGGCATCGGCGTGGCACGCTTCACACTGCTGGCTGGCCAGTTCGGACATGGGTCTCTCCTTGTTCATCAATGGGAATGAGATAACGAAAAATCGTGGTGAGTTCAGCTCGCCTGCTTGCCGGCCGCCGGCTCAAAACGTGGCGGTCGCAGGCCGAGGCGCCTCGCCTCCCCCACCATGGCCATGATGTCCTGCTCCGCCAAACGGTAGAGCGCCGCCAGCTCAGGCAGCACAAAATAGGTGGGCTGCATGATGTCGATACGGTATGGGGTGCGCAACACTTCTATGGGATCGAAGGGTTGCAGCACAGGCTGGCCACCGAGGGCATAGGCGGTCTCGCCGATGGAGGAGAGAATGCCGCCGCCGTAAATTCTCAGCCCGGCAGGGGTATTGAGCAGACCGAACTCCACCGTGAACCAGTAGAGCCGGGCCAGAAAGACCCGATCCTCCTTGCTCGCCTGCAGGCCAAGCTGGCCATAGACATGGGTGAAGTGGGCGAAGGCGGGATTGGTCAGCATGGCGCAGTGGCCGAAGATCTCGTGGAAGATGTCGGGCTCTTGCAAATAGTCGAGTTCGTCCCGGCGCCGGATAAAGGTAGCCACCGGAAACTGGCGATTGGCCAGCAGGGCAAAGAAGCGGTCGAACGAGATAAGCGCGGGCACGGCAGCCACCGACCAGCCGGTGGCGGGTTGCAGCACCGCATTGATATCCATCAGCTGGGGGATGCGATCACGGGGTAACGTCAGGCATTCCAGCCCCGCCAGATAGTCGTCGCAGGCCTTGCCAGCAAGGGCTGCGAGCTGGCGCTCGATCAGGATCTGCCAGGTGCCATGCTCCTCATTCGAGTAATGGACAAGACCCAGGGGATCTGGCTGGTGTGCTGTGTAGAGACTTGCCATGAGCGGTTCCATCCTGTGCGCACGCCCGGACATCCAAGCATCGGCGACTCATCGTTGACTGACAGGATCACTGTAACGGTTTGCCCCTCAAAAAAGCAGCCGACCCCAGGGTCGGCTGCTGACGTAATTTGTAAACAATTTGTGACAACCACAATCGAGGCCCGGGCCGTCACCCCCTGTTGAGATACCCCGCCAGCTGACTGATGAGCCGCTTGCGCAGCTCACCGAGCTTGGGCTTCTCGTCACCACACCAGGGCAACGGGCGGCACGCCTCTATGGTACGCAGGCCAAGGCGGGCAGTGAGCAGACCCGCGCCCACCCCTTGCGCGGCGCGGGCGGAGAGCTTGGCGGCAAGCTCGGCTCCCAGCAAGTCCATCCCCACCTCGGTCACCAGCTCGGTGGCGCCGGCATAGAGCATGTTGCGAAACACCTGACGAATGAGGCGGATGCGGCTCCAATAACCGAGCTCGATGGCATAGACGTCGGCGATGTCCTCGATCATCCGCAGGTTGCGCCACAGCATCAGCATCATGTCGACGGTGGCAAGGGGGCTCAGGGCCACCAGCACGGCGGCCTCCCCCGACCATTTGGCCACCCGGGCCTGGGCCAGCTTGTCACGCTCGGTGAGCACCAATTGGCTGTAGAGGGTCAGCACTTCCCGATCGCTGTGGCTCTCGTCAAGCTGGCTCAGCCAGCTTTGGTACCCCTCGCGCCCCTTGTCGCCACTCTTCTCGGCGAGCGCCTCGCAAAAAGCCTGCCCCTGCCCGACGCCCTGACGGGCCAGCAGATCGTCGGCGCGCGAGCGCACATCCTGCCGCCGCTTGAGTGTGCGCAGCCGCAACCACTCGCGCCCAACTACGCCGGCCGTACCCACGGCCACCAGACCGGAGGCCAGCAACCAGGCGCTGCCCCAGAGCGGGGTGGTGAGCAACTGGTCATAGAGAAAGACGCCATATTGCCCCAAAGAGAGCAGGCCAACAGCTCCCAGCCCCCAGGCGAGCAGCCGATGGCGACGACGAGGCTTGATGGTGAGGGCGGGCTCCACGTCGGTGAGATCATCGAGCTCGTCGAGGCGCTCGAAGCTCGCCTCTTCCAGAAGCTGGGCCGGAGCCGGCGGGCGCTCTTCGCTCGCCACCGACACGCTGGGCTCGAGGACCACCTTGCCCTGCAATGGCGCAGTCTCATCGGCCCTGTGTTTTGTCTGATCGTTCATCTTTTTGCTTGTTCCTCCACGCGGCTGTGCAGCCATGCCTGATCTGTATCCATTGCCACAGAGCCTGGGTTATTCGAGGTGATCCCCGAGCAGAAACTCCAGCGCCGCATCGAGCCGGATATGGGGCAATGCCTGATGGGGACTCATCGCCAAAGGGCGAAATGCCTGAAAATCAAAGCCCTGATTGTTCCACCACTGGGCTGGCGGGATATGGGCAGGCACCTCCCCCGGGAAGAGCAATAACGGCTCCCCCGAGAGGCTGGTACCGCGGATGGCGGGAAACTCGCAGCCATTGGCCACCCCCTTGCCCACCTCGGTCGCCTTGATGGCGGCCAGCGCCAGACACTCTGTAGTGATCCCCTCAAAGCGTGCCTGACCCCGGCCGCTGCGCACCAGGTGCTGGAGCAAAGAGACCAGAGGGCCGTGCTGCTCGGGGGTAACGTGATCGGCCTTGCTCGCCACAAACAGCAGTTTGTCGATGCGCGGCGAGAAGAGCCGTCGCCACCAGTTGCTCTTGCCGTAGGCAAAGCTCTCCATGATGCGGGCGATGGCCTGCTGCATGTCACCAAAGCTGGCGGCGCCGGCATTGAGGGGTTGCAGGCAGTCCACCAGCACTATCTGACGATCGAAACCGGCAAAGTGCTGCTCATAAAAGCCCTGCACCAGATGCTGCTTGTACTGCTCGAAACGCTGCTTGAGAGTGGCATAGAGGGTGCCATCGGCGGGCTCGCCAGCAGGTTTGTCCCACATCCAGGGCACAAACTGCAGCATGGGGGCACCGGCATACTCCCCCGGCAGCACAAAGCGACCGGGTTGGATGAGGTGCAGCCCAAGCTCGCGCTTGCAGGCATGGAGGTAATCGGTGTAACGCTCGGCAAGCTCCGCCACAGGCCGCTCTTCGAAGGCCTGCTCAGCCTGCCACGCGATCGCCAGCCACGCGGCCGCCAGCGCCTGCAACTCGGGGCGACGCAGCTGGTCACGCACCTGCTCGCTCCACTGCTCATAACTCAGTTCAAGCAGCGGCAAGTCGAGCAGCCACTCCCCCGGATAGTCCACCAGATCCACATAGAGGGTGGACATGTCTCCCAGGTGCTTGCGCAAGGGATGGCGGGTGCGATAGCGGATCTCGAGGCGCACCTCGGCCACCCCGCGGGTAGGCTCGGGCCAGGCTGGGGGATCGCCAAACAGGGCATCGAGCCCGCGCTCATAGGCGAAGGTGGGAATGTGGGCATTTTTCTGGGGCACCCGACGGGCGCCCAGGATCCGCCCCTGCCGCTGGGCATCCCACAACGGCAAGCGGCCATCGATGGCCGCATGTTCAAGCTGGTTGACCAGCGCTGTGATGAAGGCAGTCTTGCCGCTGCGGGAAAGACCCGTCACTGCCAGTCGTATGTGGCGATCCCGTACCCGGTTCACCACGTCGGTGGCCTTGTGCTGCAAGAGCGACCATTTTTGTTCGAGTTTGTTGCGTATCAAAGCGGATCCCGTTCTCCCGTTTGTCCCATTTATTCTCGATCGTACGACCCGGTTGCACTCACCGAACCTGCCAACCAGATTGGTCATGCAGGTTCGATGAGTCCGGCAGGCCTCATCGAACCGTCACGGATTCACAGCTTGCTGAATTCCCGTTGCAGAGTGAACTCCTTGGAAGTCACCAGCTTCTCGATGCGCTGCAGCCTGGGCTCCAGAGTATCGAGCTCCTGCGCGATACGGCCCAGTGCCTGATGGGGCGTGATCCCAGCCTGCCAGCTGCGTGCCTTCATGCGCACCTCGGCAAAATCTCCCTCCTCGTTTTGATAGAGAGTGACCGGCTTTTTATCGAGCAGAAACCAGGCTGCTATGTAGGCGGTGAAGGTGATGAAACCTGCAAAGATGAGACCGCTGATGGCCAGCAGCCGCACGATCCAGGTCTCCACCCCAAAGTAGTCGGCAAGGCCGGCACACACACCGGCTATCTTGCCCTGTTGGGGGTCGCGATAGAGATTGCGCCCCTCCCGATTCGATGGACTCATACCTTGTTCCTCCAGCCCGGGACTTCCGCATCCAGAATCGATTCCAGCGCACCGACCCGCTCCTGCATCTTCTCGGCGCGGGCCAGCAAGCCTTGCAGTTGCTCCCGTTCGCTATCGGCGAGACCGGTACCGATCCGCCCCTTGGCTCTGTAGTGCAGCACCAGCCAGATAGGGGCCACCACCACCATGAAGACCACCATGGGAACCATCAATACGCCCAGCAGATCTTCCATCCGTTACTCTCCCTGTTTTGGTGTGGTGTCGCCCTGGCCCAGCTTCTGACGCATGGCCTCGAGCTCCTTGCTTATCTGATCGTCGGCTTCCAGCTCGGCAAACTGCTGGGCCAGCGCCTTGTCTGATTGTCCCAGATCGGCACGGGCTTCCATCTCGTCGATGCGACGCTCCATGCGCTCGAACTTGCTGACCACGGCCTGACTGTCGCCACGGGCAACCTGGCTCTGCACATTGAGGCGACTGCTGGCAGCTTCGGTGCGGATCGCCATCGCTTTTTGACGGCTGCGGGCATCTTCCAGCTTGGCTTCCAGCTGACGTATTTCGTCACCCAGTTTCTCGATGCCACTGTCCACTGCCTGCTGCTCGCGATAGAGGGTCTCGGCCAGCTCGCTCTGCTTCTTCTTCTCGATGAGGGCGGCACGCGCCAAATCTTCGCGCCCCTTGGCCAGCGCCAGCTCGGCCTTGCCCTGCCACTCGTTCACTCGCTCCTGATGGCGACTGACCTGACGGCCTATCTCTTTCTGGCTGGCGAGGAAGCGGGCCAGATTGGAGCGCTCCTTCACCAGTTCATCTTCCATTTCCTGGATGATCAGGCGCACCATCTTCTGGGGATCTTCTGCCTTGTCGAGCAGGGACGTCAGGTTCGAATTGATGATGTCGGCCAGACGGGAAAAAATACTCATGATAGAACTCCTGTGGTTGGCATACGTTGTTTCTCCATTGACAATGGCAACTTGTGTGCCAATCTGAAACAGAATTTAACTTGTTGATTTATATGGGCCTATGGGTCGAGTTTCGAGATACCCCATCTAAGTGATGATTAAAATCACCAACTTTTGGTAAGATTGACCAGCTTTTACAACTGACAGGGATCACTATGAGCACGGCCACGGAAAGCCTGTTGGGGGAATCCAACGCATTCCTCGAGATCATTGAGCAGGCCTCCCGCCTCGCACCGCTGCGCAAACCCGTGCTGATCATCGGCGAACGGGGAACGGGCAAGGAGCTCATCGCCCACCGCCTACATTATCTCTCGGGGCGTTGGGATCAAAGCTTTGTCACCATCAACTGCGCCACCTTGAGCGAGAGCCTGCTGGAAACCGAGCTGTTCGGCCACGAGGCAGGATCCTTCACCGGCGCCGCCAAGCGCCATCAGGGCCGGTTCGAGCGCGCCGATGGCGGCACTCTGTTCCTCGACGAGCTGGCGACCACCAGCGACCGGGTACAGGAAAAACTGCTGCGGGTCATCGAATACGGTGAATTCGAGCGAGTGGGTGGGGCCAAGGCCCTCAAGGTAGATGTACGGCTAGTGTGTGCCACCAACGAGGATCTGCCGGCGTTGGCCGACAAGGGGCACTTTCGCCACGACTTGCTGGACAGGCTTGCCTTTGATGTCATCACTCTGCCCCCCTTGCGGGAGCGGCGCGAGGACATACTGATGCTGGCGGAGCACTTCGCCCACGGCATGACCCGGGAGCTGGGTTATCCCCTGTTTGCCGGATTTTCGCGCAAGGCGACCCAGCTGCTGCTGGATTACCCCTGGCCCGGCAACGTGCGGGAGCTCAAGAACGTGGTGGAGCGCAGCATCTATCGTCAGGGCAATCCCCAGTTGCCGCTATCGGATCTGGTGCTCAACCCGTTCGATTCCCCCTGGCGGCCCCGTGCGCAAGGTGCCCCTGCCACGCACATCGCCAGTGAGAGCCTGCCACAGACTAACCCGGCCGCTCAAAGCCTGCCGCTGGATCTCAAAAACGCGGTGGCTGAGTATGAAATTGATTTACTCAAGCAAGCCATGCAGCAATCCCAGTATAATCAGCGCAAAGCCGCCCAGTTGCTGGCCCTGAGTTATCACCAGTTCCGTGGCATGCTGCGCAAATACCAGCTGCTGGACAGTGATAACGATGCGGATTGACGCCACAGGAAATGCTGGCCCTGCGCTATCACCAGTGCCGTGGCATGCGGCGCAAATACCCGCTGCTGGACAGTGATAACGATGCGAATTGAAACCACAGGGAGCCCGGTTCAGGCCGACTCCTGCAACTCGCCAGCCCCGATACTGGCACATTTGTATAAAAACATGGTTCTACAATGAGAATGCTCAAACCCTTGCTGCTTGGATTGCTGGTGCTGGTTACCGGTTGTCAGAAACAAGACGACGCGTCCAGGACGGGACTCATCTACTGTGCGGAAGGCTCGCCCCAAACCTTCAATCCCCAGGTCTCCAATTCCGGGGTGACCCTGGATGCCAGCTCCCGCCCGCTCTACGATCGCCTGCTGGAGGTGAACCCCAACACGCTGGCGCTGGAAGGGGGGCTCGCCACCCGCTGGAGTGTAAGTGACGATGGTCTCTCCTACACCCTGACTCTGCGCAAGGGCGTCACCTTTCACCACACACCCTGGTTCAGTCCCTCACGCAACCTGAATGCCGACGATGTGCTGTTCACCTGGCAGCGGCTGCTGGACAAGCAGCACCCCTATCACGCCATTTCAGGGGGCGAGTATCCCTACTTCTACAGCCTGGGGCTGGATCAACTGATCAAGCGGGTCTACAAGAAGGGACAGCTGCAGGTGGTGTTTGAACTGAATCGGCCGGATGCCTCCTTCCTCGCCACGCTGGCCAGCGACTACGCCATAGTGCTCTCCGCCGAATATGCCGACCAGATGCGCCGCGCCGGCACCCCCGCACTGCTGGACACCCAACCGGTCGGGACAGGTCCGTTCAGCTTCAAGGAGTATCGCCACAACGAATATGTTCGTTACCTGCGCCACCCGGGTTACTGGGGCGGCGAAGCCAAGATTGAACAACTGGTCTATGACATCACGCCAAAATCCGCCAAACGACTGGCCAAGCTGCTGACGGGCGAGTGCGATGTGATGAGCACTCCCGTTGCCAGCCAGTTGTCGGTGATCAAGCAGAACCCGAAACTGAGCCTGTCCATACAGTCGGGCATGAACGTGGCCTTCCTGGCCCTCAACACCCGCAAGGCGCCCTTCAACAAGGTACAGGTACGTCAGGCCATCGCCAGTGCCATCAATATCGACAACCTGTTGCAAGCGGTCTACTTCGAGACAGGACAACCGGCCAACAGCCTGCTCCCTCCCCTCTCCTGGGGCTACAATCCTTCTTTGCCGATGCGTCAGCAAGACTTGAAGCGATCACGTCAGCTGCTCAAGGAGGCCGGACTTGAGCACGGATTCGAGATGCAGGTACTGGTACAGCCGGGCTCGCGCCCCTACAACCCGGATGCCCTCAAGACAGCCCAGCTGATGCGCAGCGATCTGGCCAAAGTCGGCATCAAGCTGAAAATCGTGCAGCAGGAGTGGCCTGTCATCGAAACGCGCCTCGCCCACGGCCAATACGACAGCCTGCTATCGGGCTGGATTGCCGACAACGCCGACCCCGACAACTTCTTTCGCCAGTTGTTGAGCTGCACCGCCGTCGAGCGTGGCAACAACTACAGCCGCTGGTGCAGTCCGGCCTTCGATCAACTGCTGGATGACGCTGTGACCACACCCCAGCTGGCGTTCCGGTTGCGCAACTACTATTACGCCCAGACCCTGCTCAACGAGCAGTTGCCGCTCATCCCGCTGGCCCATGCCCTGCGCACCCAGGTCAGTCGCAGCGACATTGAGGGGCTCTCCCTGATGCCTTTTGGCGGCACCGTCTTCTACCAAGCCCACAGGGAGTAAGCATGTTTCTCTATATTTTGCGCCGCATCAGTCTGCTGCTCATTACTCTGCTGGCCCTGACCTTCGTCGCCTATCTGCTGGATTATCGGCTCATCGGCCTGCAAGCCAGCTTCTGGAGCG
The DNA here is from genome assembly GCF_029237305.1 of Aeromonas sp. 2MA4. NCBI lineage: Bacteria > Pseudomonadati > Pseudomonadota > Gammaproteobacteria > Aeromonadales > Aeromonadaceae > Aeromonas > Aeromonas sp. 2MA4. The sequence goes on from NZ_JAACFY010000004.1 coordinate 187,552, forward strand.
GCTATCCTGACTTCCTGAACAAGATTCTGGACGGGGATCTGGGGCTTTCCAGTGTATCCGGTCTGCCTGTGCTGGACGAGATCCGCCACTACTTCCCGGCCACCCTGATCCTCTGTGCAACGGCGTTTGCCATCTCGCTGCTGGTGGGCATTCCGCTGGGCACCCTGGCGGCGCTCTCACAAGGCAAGCCGCTGGATCTCTCCATCATGACCGCCAGTCTCATCGGTTATTCGGTGCCGGTATTCTGGCTGGCGCTGCTGATGGTGATGTTCTTCTCGCTGGATCTCGGCTGGTTGCCCGCCTCCGGCCAGATCAGCCTGCTCTACGACGTGCCCTCCATCACCGGCATAGCACTGATCGACGTACTGATGAGCCATGAACCCTGGCGCCAAGCGGCGCTGCACGACGCCCTGCGCCACTTGATCCTGCCCTCGCTGGTGCTGGCTGTGGTCCCCACCACAGAGGTGATCCGCCACGTACGCAGCTCCCTTATCGACGTGATGAAGCAGAACTACATCAAGGCAGCGGCGAGCCGTGGTCTCTCCCGCCGGCAGATTGTCTGGCGCCATGGCCTCAAGAATGCCCTGCCCCCCGTGTTGCCGCTGCTGGGTCTGCAGCTGGGCAGCGTGCTTACCTCCGCCATGATCACTGAGGTGGTGTTCGAGTGGCACGGGATAGGTCGCTGGCTCATCAGCAGCATAGCCCTGCAGGACTATGCCGCCATCCGTGGCGCCACCCTGGTGGTAGCTGGCTTCGTTATCTTTACCAGCGTCAGCACAGAGCTGCTCACCACCATCATCTATCCGGCACGACGTAAAGAACTCTATGCAAAACAAGACTGAAGGTGCTCACGGCATGACCCGGAGCCAGGAATCCTATGCAAGACAAGACTAGCCTCTACCCCGAGCTCAAGATCCTCTCCCCGCTGGAGCAGACCTGGGCCTCCTATCGCCGCAATCCGCTGGCCATGGGAGCACTCTGGTGCTTCGTGATCCTGCTGCTCATCACCTTGATTGGCCCCTTCCTGGTGCCCTATGGCATCGATGAGCAGCACAGTACCCACCTGCTGCTGGCACCCTCCTGGGCCAACAGCGGCAACATAGACTACTTCCTTGGCACAGACGATCTGGGCCGTGACATCCTCTCCCGGCTGGTGGTGGGCGCGCGCTTCACCTTCGGCAATGCCTTGCTGGTAGTGCTGATCGCCATGGTGGTCGGCACGGCCATCGGCATCCTGGGCGGCATGAGCAAGGGGCTCAAATCGAGCGTGCTGCACCACTTGCTCGACACCCTGCTCTCCATCCCCTCTCTGCTGCTGGCCATCATCATGGTCGCCATCCTGGGGCCCGGCCTGTTCAACACCCTGATTGCCATCACGCTGGCGCTGATCCCCCCCTTTATCCGGGCGACCTACAACGCCGTTCACACCGAGATGCAAAAGGAGTACATCATCGCCAGTCGCCTCGACGGCTCGCCCCCGTTTCGGATCATGCGTCTGGCCGTACTGCCGAACATAGTGGAGACCCTGGTCGCCCAGACCACTCGCACCCTCTCTGCCGCCATCCTCGATATCTCAGCGGTGGGTTTTCTCGGCCTCGGTGCCCAGTCTCCCCAGCCTGAGTGGGGGGCCATGCTGGCCGACTCGAGCGATCTCATCTATCTCGCCCCCTGGACCGTGACCCTGCCGGGCATGGCCATACTGTTCAGCGTGCTGGTAACCAATTTAGTGGGTGAAGGCATCCGTGAAGCACTCAAAGAGGGGAATGATTAATGCCCTTGCTCGACATACGCAACCTCACCATCGAAATTGACACGCCACAGGGCAAGGTCAAGGCGGTGGACAAGGTGAGCCTGACCCTGACCGAGGGGGAGATCCGCGGCCTGGTGGGGGAATCCGGCTCCGGCAAGAGCCTGATTGCCAAAGTGATCGTCGGCATCCAGAAAGACAACTGGACGGTACGTGCCGACCGGATGCGCTTCAACGACATGGATCTGCTGACCATGGCACCCAAGGAGCGGCGCCGGATCATGGGCCGCGAGATAGCCATGATTTTTCAGGACCCCATCAGCTGCCTGGATCCGTCCGGGGAGATTGGCGCCCAGCTGGAAGAGGCGATCCCGACCGATTCGTTTGAAGGGAAATTCTGGCAACGCTTCCAGTGGCGCAAGAAAAAAGCCATCGCGCTGCTGCACAGGGTCGGCGTCAAGGATCACCGCAAGGTAATGCGCGCCTATCCCCACGAGCTCTCTGACGGTATGTGTCAGAAGGTGATGATCGCCATGGCCATTGCCAACAAGCCACGCCTGCTGGTAGCCGATGAGCCCACCAGCGCCATGGAGTCCACCACCCACTCCCAGATCCTGCGGCTGCTGGACAAGATGAACAAGCTGGGCAACACCACCATTCTCATCATCAGCAACGACATTGCCGCCATCGCCAACCTGACCGACACCATCAACGTGATGTACTGCGGCCAGATGGTGGAGGTCGGTACCCGGGATCAGATCCTGGATACCCCGCACCACCCCTATACCGATGCCTTGCTCAAGTCCATTCCCGACTTTGACAAGCTGGTGCGCCACAAGTCGCGACTCGAAACCCTGCCCGGTGTCATTCCACCGCTGCAGCATCTGCCCATAGGTTGCCGACTCGGTCCCCGTTGCCCCTATGCCCAGAAGCAGTGCGTACAGACGCCGCTGATGAGCAAGATCAAGGGCCACCAGTTCAGTTGCCACTTCCCGCTGAACATGGAGGAGCCGAAAAAATGATGTTCGTTAACGCCCCCGTCAAGGAGCACAGCTTGTGATTGAACCCTCCCTGTTGCAGGTCAGAGGCCTTAGCAAGACCTATCAAAACCGCACCGGCCTGTTTCGCCGCCGGGCGGTGGAAGCCATCAAGCCGCTCTCGTTTGATCTGGACGTGGGCCAGACGCTGGCCATCGTCGGTGAAGCCGGCTCCGGCAAGAGTACCCTGGCACGGATCCTGGCCGGCATGATAGAGCCCACCAGCGGCGACATCGCCATCGAGGGTCAGCCCCTGGTGCATGGCGACTATCAGACCCGCTGCAAGCTGCTGCGCATGATCTTCCAGGACCCCAACTCCTCCCTCAACCGCAAGATCCGGGTCGGCCAGATCCTGGAGACACCGCTGCGGCTCAACACCGAAATGAGTGACGAGGAGCGCCACGACAAGGTAGTGCAGACCCTGCGCATGGTGGGCATGCTGCCGGATCACGCTCTCTTCTATCCCCAGATGCTCTCCGCCGGTCAGCAGCAGCGGGTGGCGCTGGCACGGGCGCTGATCCTCAATCCCAAGATAGTGGTAGCCGATGAAGCGCTCTCCACCCTGGATATCTCGGTACGCTCCCAGATCATCAACCTGCTGCTGGAGATGCAGGAGACCATGGGACTGAGCTATGTGCTGGTAGCCAACGATCTGGGGGTGGTCAGTCACATCAGTGACGAGGTGCTGGTGATGCACGACGGACGAGTGGTGGAGCGTGGCAAAACCCTCAAGGTGTTCGCCGATCCCCAGCATGAGGTGACCCGCCGCCTGATCCAGAACTACAACAACGAATACCGCCGCTGATCCCGTGGCCGGTGCCAGCCCTGGCACCGGCACTCTCCCCTGCTCACCTGCTTGAAAACGCGCAAAAAAATCCCGGCTCAGGGGCCGGGAATTGCGCTCAAAAATGATGCGTCGCTCGTAGTAGGAACATGGCCATGGTAGGCAGCCCCCTTGACATCAACAACTGTCAGATCTGACAGGCAGCCCGCTATGGAACCTGAATTGCGGATCCGGCGAGCAGACAAGCTCGGCTTCGAGTTTGCCAAAATAAGCCACCCGCTCGCTGATATCCTCACCCGCATATTGCTCGGCCAGGGCCAGATAGTCCTGATAATGGCGCGCCTCGGAGCGCAGCAGGGAGACATAGAAACGACCCAGCTCCTCGTCCAGATGGGGCGCCAGCTTGGCAAAGCGCTCGCAGGAGCGCGCCTCTATGTAGGCACCGATGATCAGCTTGTCGACCAGGGTGGCAGGCTCATGGGTGCGTACATGCTGCATCAGGTTGCGGGCGTAGCGGGAGGCGGTCACGGGGCCATAGGGGATGTTGCGCGCGGCCATCAGCGCCAGTACCTGCTCGAAGTGGTGCAGCTCCTCCTGAATGAGCCGCACCATGGGAAACAGCAGCGGGTTGCGGGCCAGCTCCTCAAACACGGTGCGATCGGACTCCCCCATGCTGCGCTTGCCCAGGATCTCGGCCTTCTCCGGGATGGCATCCAGCTCCCGATAGAATTCCAGCTTGGGCAGCAGATGACGTTTTCCCTTGGGCAAGCAGTAGCGACGCACCAGGCTGTGGGCAGTGAGCGCAGCCTTGTTCTCGCAGTTGGCGTGATCGATGAGCAGGGTGGGCAGATGGGCGGGGTCGCGCGCCATTGCCACCCACTCGTCCGGGGTCTCGCACTGCAAAAACTGGCGCACGGGGGCTAACAAGTCATCCATCTGAATTCTCGTCTGTTCTGGTTGATACGGCATTTAGTCGAGTGGATACGACTGCGCGAAGGGCGCGACAGGGTGACTATGCTAGCGGATCCCGCCGCCACTGCCCACACCCGGCTGCATAAGTGCTTTTTTTTCAAGCAGATAACATCCCGACCTCATTACCCAGACACGACAATGGGGGCCGCAGCCCCCATCTCATCTCTTTCATTGACAACGAAAACGTTTAACTGCCTTCGTTGAAAATTTCCAGATTGCTGGTGCCTTCCTGCCACTCACGCACCGCCTTGTTGTCATCGCTGCGCATGGCGTTCAAGTGATCCAGATAGGACTGATCCACGTCGGAGGTGACATAGTGACCGTTGAACACCGAGGTCTCGAAGTGGCGCAACTCGGGGTTGATCTCCCGCACCGCTTCTTCCAGATCTTCCAGATCCTGGAAAATCAGGCCATCGGCACCAATCAGTGCACACACCTCTTCCACTTCCCGGCCGTGGGCGATCAGCTCGTTGGCGGTCGGCATATCGATGCCATAGACGTTGGGGAAACGGATTTCCGGTGCCGCCGAGGCGAAGTAGACCTTGGCCGCGCCCGCTTCTCGGGCCATCTGGATGATCTGCTCAGAGGTGGTCCCGCGCACTATGCTGTCATCCACCAGCAACACCTTCTTGCCCTTGAATTCGGAGCTGATGGCGTTGAGCTTGCGGCGTACCGACTTCTTGCGCTGGGTCTGTCCCGGCATGATGAAGGTACGGCCTATGTAGCGGTTCTTCACGAAGCCCTGACGGTACGGCAGGTTCAGGGTATGGGCTATCTCCAGCGCCACGTCACAGGAGGTCTCCGGGATGGGGATGACCACATCCACATCGAGATCTTCCCACTCGCGCGCAATCTTCTGGCCCAGCTTGCGACCCATGTTGAGGCGGGCGGCGTAGACGGAGACCTTGTCGATGCACGAGTCGGGACGGGCGAAGTAGACATATTCGAAGATGCAGGAGCTCATCTGAGGGTTTTCCGCACACTGCTCGGAGAAGAGCTGGCCCTGCTCTGTGATGTAGATGGCTTCACCCGGCGCGACATCGCGCACCGTCTCGAAACCGATGGCGTCAAGCGCCACGCTCTCGGAGGCGAGCATGTACTCCACCTGGCCCTGCTCGTCTGCCCGACGACCCAGGATCAGCGGACGAATGCCGTTGGGATCACGAAAGCCGATGAGGCCATGACCAATCACCAGGGAGACGACAGCATAGGCGCCACGGATCTGCTGATGGGTCTTGCGCACCGCAGAGAAGATATCCTCCGGGCGCAGCGCCATCTTGTCGCAGAGATCCAGTTCGTGGGCCAGCACGTTCAGCAGCACTTCCGAATCGGAGGTGGTGTTGATGTGACGACGGGCCACCTTGAACTGCTGCTCCTTGAGATCCTTGGCGTTGGTGAGGTTGCCGTTGTGAGCCAGCACCATGCCGTAGGGAGAGTTCACGTAAAAAGGTTGGGCTTCAGCGGCACTTGAGCTGCCTGCGGTGGGATATCTGACATGACCTATGCCGATATGCCCCTTCAGTCGCTGCATGTGACGCACTTCAAACACGTCCTTCACCAGGCCGTTGGCCTTGCGTTGCCGGAAGTTTCCACTGTCTATGGTCACGATCCCGGCGGCATCCTGTCCCCTGTGCTGCAACACCGTCAAGGCGTCGTAGAGGGCCTGATTGACGGGGGTGGTGCCAACTATACCGACAATACCACACATGTCTTTGCTACCTCGAAGTCACTATACCTGTTTAAGAAAACTGGATGAGTTCAACATGAACCCGAAAAACCACTGGATAACCGGTTTGAACTCCGGTACCAGCTTGGACGCCACCCACCAGTCGCTCTGGGAGAGGCTGGTGAAGGTATCCATAAAAAACAGCAGGGCACTGACGATCAGCACTCCGCGAATGGCGCCAAAACAGATGCCAAGCACCCGATCCGTTCCTGACAGGCCGGTCTTTTCCACCAGCAGCCCCACCACATAGTTCACCACGCCGCCCAGGATCAGGGTCGCCACGAACAGGGCTGCAATGGCCAGGCCGTTGCGTACCAGGGGATCGGAGAACGAGGTGAAATAGACGGCGAGATCGGGATAGAAATGGCTGGCGATAAAGAAGGCGATAAACCAGGTGACAAGGGACATGGCTTCCTTGACGAAGCCGCGCACCAGGCTGATGAGGGCGGAGAAACCGATGATGCCCATGATGGCGTAATCAATCCAAACCATAAGTCGTATATGTGCCTTGCAAAATTGCGGCGAAGTCTAACAAAAACGATTGCGGAATGCTTGGGAAAGTTTTGCTGCACCGCGCCTGCGGATAAAAACGGGCGCCTGTTTGGCGCCCTGTGGGAAGTCAACCACCGACCTGGTAGAAGGTAGCCGCGCCGGGACCAACCGGCAAACCGAGCATGAATACCCAGACGTAGAAGAGCAGGCTCCAACCCACCAGAAACACCAACGTGTAGGGCAACATGGTCGCAATCAGGGTGCCTATTCCCAGAGACTTCTGATAACGCACCGCCACCGCCAGGATAAGTCCGAAGTAACTCATCATAGGGGTGATGATATTGGTCACAGAGTCGCCTATCCGGTACGCCGCCTGTATCACCTCAGGGGAGTAGCCGATCAGCATCAACATGGGAACGAAAATGGGGGCCGTCACAGCCCACTGGGCGGATGCTGACCCAATCATCAGGTTGATAAAGGCACACATCAGAATGAAGCCGAAGAAGAGTCCGGGACCTGTCAGACCCAGAGATTGCAGCAACTCGGCCCCCTTCACCGCAAACACGGTGCCAAAGTTGGTCCAGGAGAAGTAGGCAACGAACTGGGCAGCAAAGAACACCAGTACGATATACATCCCCATGGTGCTCATGCTGGTGGACATGGCTTTGATCACATCCTGATCACTCTTCATGGTGCCCACCACCTTGCCATAGACGAAGCCGGGAATGGCGAAGAAGATGAAGATGAATGCAACAATCCCGTGCAGGAAGGGGGAGCCTGCAATGGCCCCCGTATCCGGATGACGCAGGATGCCATCTGCCGGAACCACCGTCAGGGCCAGCAGAGCACTCACTACCAGCACAGCCACCAGGGCAGACCAGAGCCCGCGCTTCTCCTGCACACTCAAAGGTTCAGCCTTCTGGTCCAGCACCACGCTGGCGTCGCTAGGGTCATACTTGCCGAGCTTGGGTTCCACTATCTTCTCGGTGACCCAGGCCCCCAACAGGGTAATGAGGAAGGTGCTGACAAACATGAAGTACCAGTTCACCTCGGGACCAACCACATAGGTGGGATCTATGATGCGAGCCGATATCTGGGTGATCCCGGCCAGCAGGGGATCCACTGTACCGAGCAGCAGGTTGGCGGAATAGCCACCTGACACGCCAGCAAACGCCGCAGCCAGACCAGCAAGGGGATGACGGCCCAATGAGTGGAATATCATGGCTGAGAGCGGAATAAGCACCACATAGCCAAGTTCAGCGGCAGTGTTGGACATAATGCCGGCAAACACCACTGTGAGGGTGACCATGCGCCGCGATGCGCTCATCACCAGACCACGCATGGCGGCACTGAGCAGGCCCGAGTGTTCGGCAATACCCACACCAAGCAGCGCAACCAGTACTGTACCCAGCGGGGCGAAGCCGGTGAAGTTGGTCACCAGATTGGAAACGATACGCTGCAGACCATCGGCACTGAACAGGCTGATCACCGTGATCATGCCGTCGATGCTGCGACCCGGAGCTCCTTCCGGGCGAGGGTCAACCACACTCACCCCGAACCAGGCCGCGACACCGGAGGCCAGGATCAGCGTGAGGGAGAAGAGCGCAAACAAGGTAATAGGGTGTGGCAACAAATTGCCCAGCCACTCCACCCCATTGAGAAAACGGTTAAACAAACCAGGGCGAGCGGGCGCCAATGGTGTCGTCCTCGACGTCATTCATTACTCCTTATTCATTTGAAACATGCCACCGGCCGGTGCAGCCGATACGCCTGCGCTTCTAATGAACGTGAGCAAGGACACAATACGCACCCTGATCACCAAACCGGAATCAATCCTCGATGAATTGACCGCGAGTTTTTTACCTCCTTCAAACTGAATGAAACATGAACGCAAAGTTTGGAAACAAAAAAGCCATGGCGAACCATGGCTTTTAACATGAAGGCGACAGGATCAGCCTATGTGGGTCAGGCCACCCATGTAGGATTGCAGCGCCGCCGGAATGGCGATGCGGCCATCTTCCTGCTGGTAGTTCTCGATCACGGCCACCAGGGTGCGGCCCACTGCCAGACCTGAGCCATTCAGGGTGTGCAGCAGCTGCGGCTTGCCATCGATACGTACGCGAGCCTGCATGCGGCGCGCCTGGAAGTCGGTGCAGTTGGAGACGGACGAGATCTCGCGATAGGTGTTCTGGGCCGGCAGCCACACTTCCAGATCGTAGGTCTTGGCGGCGCAGAAGCCCATGTCGCCAGTGGCCAGCGCCATCACGCGATACGGCAGCTCCAGCAGTTGCAGCACCTTCTCGGCGTGACCGGCCATCTCTTCCAGTGCATCCCAGGATTTCTCGGGGTGAACCAGCTGTACCATCTCGACCTTGTCGAACTGGTGCATGCGGATGAGACCACGGGTGTCGCGGCCGTAGGATCCCGCTTCGGAGCGGAAGCAGGGGCTGTGGGCCGTCATCTTGATGGGCAGCTCCTGCTCATCGAAGATCTCGTCGCGTGCCATGTTGGTGAGCGGTACTTCGGAGGTCGGGATCAGGGAGAACTTGCGCATCTTGCCCTCTTCTTCCCCTTCACCATTGATGCCGGTGTTGAACAAGTCTTCGGAGAATTTGGGCAGCTGGCCGGTGCCGTACAGGCTGTCCGGGTTCACCAGGTAAGGCACGTAGCACTCGGTGTAACCGTGCTGCAGAGTGTGCAGATCCAGCATGAACTGCGCCAGGGCGCGGTGCAGGCGGGCAATCTGACCCTTCATCACCACGAAACGGGCGCCGGAGAGCTTGACGCCGTTCTTGAAGTCGACGCCCTTGGCCGCTTCACCGAGATCGATGTGATCGCGCACCGGGAAGTCGAACGCGCGCGGGGTACCCCAGCGGCGCACTTCGACGTTGTCGTTTTCGTCGCGCCCCACCGGCGTGGTCTCGCTCGGCAGGTTGGGGATGGCGTCGGATATGGCTTTCAGCTGGGCCAGCAGGGCATCCAGCTCGACCTTGCTGGTCTCCAGCTCGTCGTTGATCTTGGTCACCTCGGCCTTGAGCGGGGCCACATCTTCACCACGACGGGCAGCCTCACCGATGGACTTGGAGCGGGCATTGCGCTCGGCCTGCAGCTCCTGGGTACGGGACTGCAGATCCTTGCGTTTCTCTTCCAGAGCATTGACAGCCGCTACGTCCAGAACGTAGCCACGTGTCGCCAGACGAGCAGCAGCTTCGTCGATCTCGCTACGCAGATATTTGGGATCCAGCATGGTTTACCTACTTTTTTAAAATGGGATCTGGGCCTGGGTCATCAGACCGGGCGAGAAAACAGATCCGGAAGTTAACATCGGTTGGCGCACCCCTATCGTCTTCAGCTTCGGGCCTTCAAAATCAGGCCTTCGAAATCAAGAAGATGGCATCAGGCCAAGACAAGCGGGGTCAGAGGGGCAGTGTATCAGACCGCCCCCCCGCGCGAACAGGGACTATTTGTGTCGTTTTTACTGACGTTACCTGCCATGTGAGGGCAAATACGCCCCCTGCTGGCCCCTTTACGATGCAAGGCTCATATAGCCCCAGGTATCACCCAGCACACTTGGGCGAATGCACATCGGCGGGCTCGCCCTGTCAGGTGTCCCGCTTGTGTGGGCTCTGTTTATCCAGCTCGTGGAGATAATCGAGCTTCTGGGCGATCTGCTTCTCGAGACCACGATCCGTGGGCTGGTAGTACTGCTTGCCCGCCAGCTCCGGCGGAAAATATTGCTCGCCAGCGGCATAGGCGCCCGGTTCGTCATGGGCATAGCGATACTCGGCGCCATAGCCCAGATCGCTCATCAGCTTGGTGGGTGCGTTGCGAAGGTGCGGCGGCACCTCGAAATCGGGCAGGTTTTTGGCGTCGTTGAGCGCCGCTTTCCAGGCGGTGTAGACTGCATTGCTCTTGGGGGCGCAGGCGAGGTAGACGATGGCCTGGGCGATGGCCCGCTCCCCTTCGGCAGGACCGATGCGGTGGAAGCAATCCCAGGCTGACAGCGCCACCTGCATGGCACGCGGATCGGCATTGCCCACATCTTCCGAGGCAATCGCCAGCAAGCGGCGGGCGATGTAGAGGGGATCGCAACCTGCGCTCACCATGCGGGCATACCAGTAGAGCGCCGCATCGGGGGCCGAGCCGCGAATGGACTTGTGCACCGCCGAGATGAGGTCGTAGAAGTGATCGCCGCCCTTGTCAAAGCGCGCCACATGCTCCCCCACCACGGCGGCGAGCAGGGTGCTGTCGATCACCCTCTCCCCTACCCCATTGTTCTCGGCCATGTCGGCCAAGAGCTCTAGGTAGTTGAGGGATTTGCGCCCGTCACCATCCACGGCTTTGGCAAGCGCCTCCTTCACTCCGGGGGCAAAGGTGAGTGCCGGATCATTGAGACCGCGGGAGTCTGTCATTGCCTGATCCATCATGGCGAGGATGTCGTCCTTTTCCAGTCGCTTGAGCAGATAGACCCGGGCCCGGGAGAGCAGTGCGTTGTTGAGTTCGAACGAGGGGTTTTCGGTGGTGGCACCGATAAAGGTGATGGTGCCATCTTCGATGTGGGGCAGGAACACATCCTGCTGGCTCTTGTTGAAGCGGTGCACCTCATCGACGAACAATATGGTACGCACCCCGCGCCAGCTGTTCTCCTTCGCCTTGTCGATGGCGGCGCGGATCTCCTTGATGCCGGAGGTCACCGCAGAGAGTCGCTCCACCTCCGCCTGACAATAGTGCGCCATCAGTTCCGCCAGGGTGGTCTTGCCGGTACCGGGCGGCCCCCACAAAATCATCGAGTGGCAGTGCCCCGCCAGGATCGCTTTGCGCAGGGGCTTGTCAGGCCCCAGGATATGCTGCTGACCTATGTACTGGTCGAGGTTTTGCGGCCGCATCCGGGCCGCCAGCGGACGAAAATCCGACGAAAAATCCAGCGATAAATTGCTCATCTGCATTGACCATCCAGCGTCATGCCGACCGCCAGTGGCGGTCGGCTCGACGATAGATCCAAAAACATCATGCGGGCCGCCAGCAGGTGATGGCCCGACGAGACATCCAAAGAGAAATTGCTCATCAGCGCTGGTCGTCCAGCTCGACCCCCTTCGGGATCTTGAAGACAAACTCGTTGCCCTTGAGCACCGGCTTGCGGTTGAAACTGCTCAGGGTAAATTCGCTCCACTGCCCCTGTGCCTCTTTCACATCGAAACGACTGATGTTGTTCTGCCTGTCGAACGTGACACGAAAGGAAGCAATCAGCTCATCCTTGTTGCGGCTGGTAACGGTGTAGACATTCCCTTCCTGGGTCACGTCATAGTGCTTCCAGAATTTGTCGTCGTTGCCGGCGATCAGGATGAAGGGGGTATTGAGCACCGCATCCTTGAGTTTGAGGGCGGTTACCTGCTCGACGAAGGGGTCATAGACCCAGACGTCCTTGCCATCCGCCACGATCAGGCTCTCGTCCGGCGAGGTGGTATGCCAGTTGAAACGATTCGGGCGCTGCACCAGCAGATCACCACCGGCCTTTTGCAGCTCCTTGCCCTTGCTGTCGTAGACGGTCTGGGCAAACTTGGCGGAGAAGAGGCTCACATCGGCCAGCTTCTGCTTGAGGCTGCTGGCCGCATCCGCCCACACCTGGCTGCTGGCAACCAGCAACACAGACCCTATCAACAGTTGTTTTTTCATCACGCTTTTCATGAAGACGCTCTCGATAAAAGGCCACACCCGGTGAGGGCATGGCCAGGGTAGAGGAAGGGTGAGCCTTAGTCCCGTACCGGCGGCGGTGCCAGCACATCGCGCTGACCATTGCCGCCCGGCGAGCTGACGATACCCTGATTTTCCATCTGCTCGATGAGACGAGCCGCACGGTTGTAACCAATCTTGAATTTGCGCTGCACGCTGGACGTCGAGCCACGGCGCGACTCCACTACAAAGGCCACCGCCTCGTCAAACAGGGGGTCGAGCTCTTCATCGCCACCACCGCCATATTCGCTGCTGCCGCCCTCACCGCCCGACTCACCGGAGAGGATCTCTTCGATGTAGTTCGGCTCACCGCGCAGTTTCCAGTCCGCCACCACCTTGTGTACCTCGTGATCATCGACGAAGGCGCCATGGACACGGGTGGGGTTGGAGGTACCGGCCGGCATGTAGAGCATGTCGCCCATGCCAAGCAGGGATTCAGCACCGCCCTGATCCAGAATGGTACGTGAGTCTATCTTGCTCGACACCTGGAACGAGATGCGGGTCGGTATGTTGGCCTTGATAAGACCGGTGATCACATCCACAGAGGGACGCTGGGTCGCCAGTATGAGGTGAATACCGGCGGCCCGCGCTTTCTGGGCAATACGGGCGATAAGCTCTTCGACCTTCTTGCCGACAATCATCATCATGTCGGCGAATTCGTCCACCACCACCACTATGTGGGGCAGCTTTTCCAGCTCCGGCGGCATCTGATCCATGGAGTCACCCGGGCGCCACAAGGGATCCCGCATCGGTTCTCCCTCAGCAGCCGCGGCCAATACCTTGTCGTTGTAGCCCTTGAGGTTACGCACTCCGACCGCCGACATCAGCTTGTAACGGCGCTCCATCTCGCCCACACACCAGCGCAGGGCGTTGGCAGCATCCTTCATGTCGGTGACCACTTCGGTCAGCAGATGGGGGATCCCTTCGTAGACAGAGAGCTCCAGCATCTTGGGGTCGATCATGATGAAACGCAGATCGTCCGGGGACGACTTGTAGAGCATGGAGATGATCATGGTGTTGACCCCCACCGACTTGCCCGAACCGGTCGTACCGGCCACCAGCAAGTGCGGCATCTTGGCCAGATTCACCACCACGGGCTCCCCTGCGATGTCCTGACCGAGCCCCATGGTAAGGGGGTTGCGGCTATCACGGAAAGCATCGCAATCGAGAGTCTCGCGCAGGTAAACGGTCTGGCGCACCCGGTTGGGCAACTCGATACCGACGAAAGTCTTGCCCGGGATCACTTCCACCACCCGCACACTGCTGGCGGAAAGTGATCGGGCCAAGTCCCGCGACAGGTTGGTGATCTTGCTCGCCTTCATGCCAGGGGCCAGATCCAGCTCGAAACGGGTGATGACAGGGCCCGGATAGACACCGACCACCTTGGCCTGCACGTTGTAGTCGGCCAGCTTGGCTTCCACCAAACGGCCCATACGGTCCAGCTCGTCTTTGCTCATCATCTGGGTCTTGGCGGGCGGTCTGTCCAGCAGCTCGATGCTCGGCAAGGGGGGCATGCTCAGTTGCACACGGCGCTTGGGCTTGCCCGGCGCGGCGGCAACCGGTGCGACCGGCTCATCCTCACCCTTGGCCCAAGGCAGATCGAATTCGTCATCCTCGTCATCGGCCGTGGTCAGGGCCGGCTGGCGACGGGCATTGGCAGCGGCAGCGCGCTTGGGTTTGGCCACGGGTGCCGGCTCGTCATCTTCATCATCAAACTGCGGGTCGAACTGGAAGGTATCTTCATCGAGCTCCGGCAGCCACTCATCGGAGGTTGCCTTCTGGCCCTTGGCGGTACCGTTACCCTTGGGACGACGGGTCCAGCTGGAGTGCGGCTCATCCTCGTCTTCATCATCGAGCTCGAGGGCACCGACACCCCCTTCCAGCAAGGGATCTGCTCCCTCATAACGGGGCTGACGCCAGCCACCGGTCAACCAGCGACCCAGTGTGGTGGGGAAGTGGTAGATAGCGCTGACCGAACCGGTACAGGTGGCGCCAATCCGCTCGACTATGGTGAGCCAGGACCAGCCGGTAAACAGTGTGATGCCGGTTGCCACGAAGCAGAGCAACATCAGATTGGCACCGACGCCGCCAAACAGCGGCACCACGGCGGAGGCGATCACGTCCCCCACCAGGCCACCGGCGGAAAAATTCTGCATGTCATTGAAGTTCATGCTGGCAATGGCGGACATGCCGAGCACGGTCAGCACGAAGCCGACGATGCGCACCGACAGGGTGAGATAGTCCACATCCAGCAGCCGGCTCGGACGCCAGAACAGGCTCCAGCCCAGTAAAACTACCAGGGGGGGGACCAGATAGGAGAAAGCCCCAAAGGTAAACATGGTGATATCGGCGAGCCAGGCCCCCGCGCTGCCGGCGAGGTTCTTCACCTCCCCTTGCCAGGAGGTCTGCGACCAACCGGGATCGGCGGGATGATAGGACAACAGGGCAAGCAAGAGATAGGCAGCCATCAGAGTGATGGCGATCAAGACGGCTTCGAAGATCCGTTGTGTACCTGATAAAGGAGTAAACAGCTTTTTATCGGCCAAACTCCGGCTCCTTTCTGAAAACATATAATGCGGGGGGATAAGGGGGCCTAGTATCCCTGAAAAGCCCACCGATTGTCAGCCAGTGCCTGATGGGCTGGGCCATATTCACAACCAACTCGATAAGAAGAAACGAGCGGACCGGCCGCTCGTTTCTGACTGTCGTGACTTGTCATTAGCCTGGCAAGCCACAGCATAACCCAACTCAACGGGTGCTGATCACCAGACGACTGCTCTGCTTGACCTCTTCCATCACCACATAGGTGCGGGTGTCATTGACGCCGGGCAGTCGCAGCAGGGTTTCCCCCAGCAGGCGGCGGTAGGCCGACATGTCGCTGACGCGGGTCTTGAGCAGATAGTCGAAATCGCCGGAGACCAGATGGCACTCCTGGATCTCTTCAAGCACCTGAACAGCCTTGTTGAACTGTTCAAACACATCCGGCGCACCGCGATTGAGGGTAATTTCCACGAACACCAGCAGAGACGCATCCAGATAATGAGGGTTCAGAATAGCGGCATATCCTTCGATATAACCTTGTCGCTCGAGGCGACGAACCCGTTCCAGACACGGTGTAGGACTCAGGCCAACTCGCTTGGACAACTCAACGTTCGAAATCCTGCCATCCTTTTGCAGTTCATTCAGAATGTTGCGGTCAATCCTGTCCAAATCCTTTAGCCGACTCTTAGCTTCCATCATTTTATTCCATCCTTTGGCTATTTTTTGGTAAGAATCACCAGTCATTTTATAATTATGGTCACAAATCCTGTCAATACCTGAATATGCTAGGCGCAAATGTTACGTAACCTTGAAGCAACATAAAACACCGGTCGATAGACGAGGGATAGCATGATTATCGGTGTACCTAAAGAAATAAAAAACCATGAATATCGCCTAGACATGGTTCCGGCCAGTGTACGTGAACTGACAGCACGAAACCATACTGTTTTCGTCCAAAGCGGCGCAGGAAGCGGCATTGATTTGGATGAGGCAGATTATCGCGCTGTCGGTGCCGATATTTTGGTCTCTGCAGCAGCCGTTTTCGCCAAGACCGGATGATCATCCAGACCAGATAACTCCGCACATCAAACATGCCTGACCCGCGGGGAACATCCCCTCTTTAATCCCGTTGTGCCACCTGTTTGCATTGGGTCCCAGGCACTGGCCCTATCCTTCAATCGCGGCCCCCTCTAAACCATCCACCCAGAAATGACCTGACGCTGCCGCCCATGGCGAAGAAAGTGGCTGAACGCATCTCTATTCATTCGAATAGCCCGCATGCTCCTCTTCTACCTGACTGTCTTGGTACTCTGCTTAGGGTCATCTTGCTGTTGAGGTGGTCAAGACAGGGATCTGCTACGCAATGATGGTATCGGGCGCCACTGCGCCAAGAGTTGTCAACCATGACCATATTGTCCGCATGAAGCCGGGTTCGGCCATCGTCGGCATGACACAGATACGGGCAAAACAAGAAGCCCCTCACCCGTACACATCAGGTTGATGGCTTCGTCAACGAGGCAAGGCAAGACACGACAACGCAGCCGAAATACCGGGGGACCAAGATCATCCCGAGCGAACTCGCAAGCCACGCCCAACCTGGCGCCGGCAAACGCACTTCTCTGAGTCAGGATCCGTCCAGAATGGACCCTTTTCACCTCAACATGAGCATCAGCCTGCACCCATCATCGATTGGCACAATCGACTCACTGACCTTTGACCCCATATCACGAATTACCTACAATCGCGCAAACTCATCACGTCTCGGAAATCACATCATGAGCCAAGTCACTCACAGCAAACTGCTGATCCTGGGATCAGGCCCGGCCGGTTACACTGCCGCCGTCTACGCAGCCCGCGCCAACCTGAATCCTCTGCTCATCACAGGCATGCAGCAAGGTGGTCAGCTGACCACCACCACAGAGGTGGAAAACTGGCCCGGTGATCCCGAAGGTCTGACCGGTCCAGCCCTGATGGAGCGCATGAAGGCCCATGCGGAGAAGTTCGATACCCGCATCCTGTTTGATCACATCAATGAAGTGGAGCTGACCCAGCGTCCGTTTCGCCTCAAGGGCGACAGCGCCGAATACACCTGCGATGCGCTGATCATCGCCACCGGCGCCTCCGCCAAATATTTGGGACTGCCTTCCGAAGAGGCCTTCAAGGGACGCGGCGTCTCCGCCTGCGCTACATGCGACGGCTTCTTCTATCGCAACCAGGAAGTGGCTGTGATCGGCGGCGGCAATACCGCAGTGGAAGAGGCACTCTATCTGGCCAACATCGCCAAGAAGGTGCACCTCATTCACCGCCGCGATGAGTTTCGCGCCGAGAAGATCCTGATCAAGCGTCTGCACGACAAGGTAGCGAGCGGCAACATAGTGCTGCACACCCACCAGACCCTGGACGAAGTACTGGGGGATCAGATGGGCGTGACCGGTGTGCGCCTGCGCAGCACGCAGGATGACACCACGACAGATCTGCCGCTGATGGGCGTATTCATCGCTATCGGTCACCAGCCGAATACCCAGATCTTCGAGGGCCAGCTGGCGATGCAAAACGGCTATCTGATCGTGCGTGGCGGACTGGACGGCTTTGCCACCCAGACCAGCATTGAAGGGGTATTTGCCGCCGGTGACGTGGCCGATCACAACTACCGTCAGGCCATCACGTCTGCCGGCACCGGCTGCATGGCCGCCCTCGATGCCGAGCGATATCTGGACGCGCAATAAGCGCAAGGGATATAAAAGGCATGCCGTGAGGCATGCCTTTTTACGTTAAGGAGCCGGATGAAACAGAAAATATTGATTGTCGAAGATAGCATGACGATCCGTCGCATGTTGATCCAGGCCATCGCGCAGCAAACTGGCCTGGAGATTGATGCCTTCGATACCCTGGAGGGGGCACGTCACTGCCAGGGAGACGAATACGTGGTCGCACTGGTGGATCTCACCCTGCCTGATGCTCCCAGCGGGGAAGCCGTCAAGGTGTTGCTGGAGCGAGGCTTGCCAGTGGTGATCCTCACCGCCGACATCAGTGAAGACAAGCGGGAGGCCTGGCTGGAAGCAGGGGTGCTGGATTATGTGATGAAAGATTCACGTCACTCCCTGCAATACGCGGTCGGTCTGGTACATCGCCTCTATCTCAATCAGCAGATTGAAGTGCTGGTCGTCGATGATTCACGCACCTCCCGCCACCGCACCATGGCACAGCTACGCAAGCAGTTGTTGCTGGTCCACGAGGCGAGCCATGCCCGCGAAGCCCTTGCCACCCTTGAGCAGCATCCGGCCATCCGGCTGGTACTGGTCGACTACTACATGCCGGAAATTGACGGCATCAGCCTGGTACGGATGCTGCGAGAGCGCTACAGCAAGCAGCAGCTCGCCATCATAGGGATCTCGGTGTCGGACAAACGGGGCTTGTCTGCCCGCTACCTCAAGCAAGGGGCCAACGACTTTCTCAACCAGCCGTTCGAGCCGGAAGAGTTGCAGTGTCGGGTCAGCCATAACCTGGAGGCGCTTGAGCAGTTCAACAGCATTCAGGAATCCGCCAACCGTGACTACCTGACCGGGCTTTATAACCGACGCTACTGGTTCAACGAGGGGCAAAAGTGGTTTGAGGAGCATCAGCGCCAGCAGACGCCGCTCGCGCTGTGTGTCCTCGATGTGGATCACTTCAAGCAGGTCAACGATCACTGGGGTCATGCCATCGGCGATCAACTGCTCTGCCACCTCACCCGATTGCTGACCCAGTTCTTCCCCGATGCCATGATTGCCCGCTTTGGGGGAGAGGAATTTGCCCTTATGGTGCCCCATTGCACAGTGCCAGTGCTGCTCAAACGGCTGGAGGGACTGCGCCAACAACTGCGTCAGCAACCCTTGTCACGGGAGACGCCGCTGTTCGTTCGCGCCAGTTTCGGGGTAATCAATGTCGGGCGAGTCTCCATGGACGAGGCACTGAGTGAAGCGGATCGCCTGCTCTATCAGGCAAAAAACACAGGTCGCGACAAGATAGTGTCTCAGGGCTCATCTGCCTGAGCTAGATGAGTTCCGTGTAGTACCGCCCGACTGGCTCCTGCCAATGGAGACCGTCGGGTTGCTCCCCTTCCCTCTTTTCTGCTTCGCTCGATGCGCCCTGTCTCAGTAGGTCTTGTCGACTCGTACCCCATCGTCGAAATAGAGGATGCGCACCTTGTCTCCGTTCATGAATACCATGGCCGGATCGTAATCCTGGATAACGTTGACCAAGCCGTTTTGCTCGTTGCGAATGAGCAGCTCTACCAGCTTGTTCTCCACCACAGTGTCGCCAGACTGATATTGCTGCGCCGCAGCCGCGCCGGCCAGCGCCCCGACGGCGGTGGCAATTTCACGGCCGTGACCGCCGCCAAACTGGTTGCCAAGCAGGCCGCCCAAAACGGCACCGCCCAGGGTTTTCCAGCCGGAATGTTCAGACTCCAGGATCTGGCGCTGGGTGATGTTGCGCACCGTCTCCACCTGGCCAAACACCACCTGATTGACGGGCCGCGCCGTGTTGCGCTCGTAAACCTGGGCCCCGGCGGGCGCAGTGACAAAGCAGAGCAAGCTGGATACTATCAGGATAATGGCCTTCATCTGTGAACCTCTTCGCCTTATGTCTCGCTATCTTACCCAATTGGATGATGCGCTGTGCTGGTTTCCCGACCCCGAGCACGCACTGGATGAACCCAACGGCCTGCTGGCGATCGGCGGGGATCTCTCCCCTGAACGATTGCTGGCAGCTTACCACAAGGGGATCTTCCCGTGGAATGAGCCCCACCAGCCGTTGCTGTGGTGGTCGCCGGATCCCAGAGGGGTCATCATCCCCGAACAGCTGCACATAGGTCGCAGCCTGCGCAAATTTATCCGCCGCACCTCATTCGATATTTCCATCAATCGCGCCTTTAATGAGGTAATAGCGGCCTGCGCCGCCCCCCGTCGCAGCGCCAGTGGAACCTGGATAAGCACGCCCATGATCGACGCCTATCGACAACTTCATCGCCTTGGCCATGCCCACTCCGTCGAGATCTGGCAGCATGGCCAGTTGCAAGCTGGCCTCTATGGCCTCTCCCTCGGCCGCCTCTTCTGCGGTGAGTCCATGTTCAGCCGCATCGACAACGGCGCCAAGCTGGCCATGGTGGCGCTCTGTCACCACTTCGCCCGCCACGGTGGTGCACTAATCGATTGCCAGATGCAGAATGATTTTCTGGCTACCATGGGGATCCAGGAGTGGCCAAGAGAGACGTTTGTGACGGCGCTGAGCAAACTGAGCCGGCAGCCGTTGGCAGATAACTGCTGGCAAGCGGGGAGCATCAGCCTATGACAGAAGAAGTGATCCTCAAGGTAGGCCTGACCCCCAAGCATCAATGCAGCTATCTGGGCCATGAACAGGAGCAACTGCTGGTATTGATGGACCACAACCTGCTCAATGCCAGCGGCTATGAGCGATTGCTGACGGCGGGATTTCGGCGCAGCGGAAATGACATATATCGGCCCCACTGCCCCGCCTGCAGTGCCTGCCAGTCGCTGCGCATTCACAGCGAACGCTTTGTGCCGAGCCGCAGCCAGAAGCGGATCCGTCAGTTGAATCAGGACCTTGAACTGGTGCTCAGCTATGACGACAAGCCCGAGTATTACCAGCTCTACGAGCGCTACATTCGCGAGCGTCACCATGACGGCAGCATGTATCCCCCCAGCCGGACCCAGTACAAGGGCTTTTTGCATTGCGACTGGATGCCGCCACTTTACCTCGAAATGCGCAAGGACAACCGGCTGATCGGGGTCGCTACCACGGATCTGCTCCCCCACTCCTTGAGCGCCATGTATACCTTTTTCGATCCGGCTCACGCCGATCGCTCCCTCGGTACCTTTGCCATTCTGAGTCAGCTGGATCTGGCCAAGCGCACAGGTCGCACCTGGTTGTATCTTGGCTATCTGGTGGAAGCGTGCCGCAAGATGAATTACAAGCGCCAATACCTGCCTCACGAGCGGCTGATACAGGGGGAATGGAAAAATATCGACACCAAGCCCGAGTAAACTTTACACATAGCCTTAAATCCGGCATGATCCAGCGGATTTTTGTTGTGGCTTATCAAGAGGATTCAATGGCTAAAGAAGACAGTATTGAGATGCAGGGCACCATTCTCGAAACCCTGCCCAATACCATGTTCCGTGTGGAACTGGAAAATGGTCACGTGGTTATCGCTCATATTTCCGGCAAGATGCGCAAAAACTACATCCGTATCCTGACTGGGGACAAAGTAACGGTAGCTCTGACTCCGTACGATCTCTCCAAGGGACGTATTGTTTTCCGCTCTCGCTAAGCCAGGAATTCAGCAAAAAACCCCAACCTCTCGGCTGGGGTTTTTTGTCGCTTTCTAACTATCAGTGCTTAGTGGGAGACAGCTTCAATATTGACCTGAAAGTCAAAGCTGAGGCTGTCATTTACCAACTCAACCTTCACTACCCCTCCATCAACCAGTGCTCCAAACAGGATTTCATTGGCCAGTGGTTTCTTGAGGTGTTCTTGGATGACCCGTCCCATGGGTCTGGCTCCCATGGCCCTGTCATATCCCTTCTCGGCCAACCAGTGGCGGACACCCTCGGACACTTCAAGAGACACGCCCTTGGCATCCAGCTGTACCTGCAACTCGACAATGAACTTGTCGACCACTTGGTGGATCACCTGCATATCCAGATGGTTGAACCAGATGGTGTGATCCAGTCGGTTGCGGAACTCAGGACTGAACGTCTTGTTGATCACCGCCATGGCATCGTGGCTCATGTCTTGTTGCTGGAAGCCAATGGACTTGCGCTGGGTCTCCTGCACACCGGCGTTGGTGGTCATCACCAGGATCACGTTACGGAAATCGGCCTTACGCCCGTTGTTGTCCGTCAGGGTCCCGTTGTCCATTACCTGCAACAGCAGGTTGAACACATCCGGGTGCGCCTTCTCAATCTCGTCCAGCAACACCACCGAGTGGGGATGCTTGAGCACTGAGTCGGTCAGCAAGCCGCCCTGTTCAAAACCGACATAACCGGGAGGGGCACCAATCAAACGTGAGACGGTATGGCGCTCCATGTACTCGGACATATCAAAACGCAGCATTTCCACCCCGAGCGCCTTGCCAAGCTGCTGGGTGACCTCCGTCTTGCCTACCCCGGTCGGGCCGGCAAACAGGAAGCAACCCACAGGACGGCGTTCATTGCCAAGACCTGAGCGTGACAGCCGGATGGCATCGGTCAACACCTCTATGGCCTTGTCCTGGCCAAACACCACCATCTTGAGATTGCGCTCCAAGTTCTTCAGCACTTCCTTGTCGGAAGAAGAAACAGATTTCTCCGGGATACGGGCAATCTTTGCAACGATGGCTTCGATTTCCGGCACATTGATCACTTTCTTGCGCTTGCTCACCGGCAGCAGCCGCTGCCCTGCCCCGGCCTCGTCGATCACGTCGATGGCCTTGTCAGGCAGATGGCGGTCGTTGATGTACTTGGCCGAGAGTTCGACCGCAGCACGGATCGCCTTCACGGTATAACGCACACCATGGTGCGATTCGTAACGGCTCTTGAGCCCCATCAGGATACGAGTGGTGTCATCCACACTCGGCTCGACAATATCGATCTTCTGGAAGCGACGGGCCAAGGCACGGTCTTTCTCGAAGATCTGGGAGTATTCCTGGTAGGTTGTCGACCCGACACAGCGCAGCAAACCATTGGAGAGCAACGGCTTGATGAGGTTGGCGGCGTCAAGCTGGCCACCCGAAGCCGCACCGGCCCCTATGATGGTGTGGATCTCGTCGATGAAGAGGATGGCCCCTTCCTGACGCTCAATCTGCTTGAGCAACACTTTGAGGCGTTTTTCGAAATCACCACGATACTTGGTGCCCGCCAGCAAGGATCCCATATCGAGTGAATAGATGGTGCTACCGGCAATCACATCGGGCACATCTCCCTTGACAATGCGATAGGCCAGGCCTTCGGCGATGGCTGTCTTGCCGACACCGGCTTCACCCACCAGCAGCGGATTGTTCTTGCGGCGACGGCACAATACCTGGATGGTGCGGCTCAGTTCCTGATCGCGGCCGATGAGCGGGTCGATACGCCCTTCCAGCACCAGCTGATTCAGGTTGGTGGCAAAGCTTTCTATCTGGGCAGCAGAGACATCATCGTCAGACTCGGCATTGTTACTGCTGTTGTCCGGCTTGCTGTCTTTTCGCACCCCGTGGGAGAGGAAATTGACCACATCCAGCCGGCTTATCTCGGCCTTTTTCAGAAAATAGGCCGCCTGAGATTCCTGCTCACTGAAGATGGCCACCAGCACATTGGCGCCGCTGACCTCAGTATTGCCAGAGGATTGCACATGGAAGACAGCACGCTGCAGCACTCGCTGGAAGCCAAGTGTGGGCTGGGTTTCTCTGTCTTCATCATCGCGGGGAATAAGCGGGGTTGTTTGACCGATGAATGCGCTGATCTCTTTGCGCATCAGTTCCACATCAGCACCACACGAACTCAACGCCTCATGGGCTGAGCTGTTATCCAGCAGGGCTAACAACAGGTGCTCGACAGTCATGAATTCGTGGCGCTCGTCACGGGCCAGTTTGAAAGCCTCGTTCAGCGTCTTTTCTAGATCTTTATTCAACATAGGCACCTCCCCTAGTACAGCAACAATGTGGTGTCGTTCTCGCCATCAAGTCATCAGATTCAAGCCTTTTCCATGGTACATAGCAGTGGATGTTCGTTGTTACGTGAATAGGTGTTGACCTGGACCACTTTGGTTTCGGCAATCTCGGCGGTAAACGTACCACAGACTCCCTTACCACTATAATGCACACTCAGCATCACTTGGGTAGCCTTGTCCAAATCCATACCAAAGAACTTTTGCAGCACCTCCACCACAAACTCCATCGGTGTGTAGTCGTCGTTGTTCAGGACGACCTTGTACATGGGGGGCGGTTGCAGCTTCGTTTTCTCTGCTTGTGCAATCTCTTCATTAGCAAAGAGTTCTTTCTGCTTGCTCATAGTCGCGCTTCGGTACCTCTAGATTACTACCGTCTAACACAAGATTGTCAATAGACTTGTTAACCAGATCACATCAGTTGTTAACAACTCCTTGACTCGCTCAAAAGTTAGACTAGATTGGTTACTTGCTAATCGGCGCCCGTCTGCTATAGACGTATGCTACTAGTTATAAAGGGCTGGCGCAGGTTACTCAACGACTTCAGGGTAATCAATAAAAGGATGTAGATGTATGGCAACCGGAACAGTCAAGTGGTTTAACAACGCAAAAGGATTTGGGTTTATCTGTCCGGAAGGGGGTGGTGAAGATATCTTCGCCCACTACTCCACGATACAAATGGAAGGTTACAAGACCTTGAAAGCAGGTCAGGCAGTCAACTTCGAACTGCAGCAGGGGCCGAAAGGAAATCACGCCTCTGTCATCGTGCCAAACGAAGCACAGAACATGTAAGAGTCAAACTGGATAAATAAAAAACCCGGCGAACCGCAAGGTTGCCGGGTTTTTTATTTTGAGCTTTGAGTGCGAGCGTGAAGCCCATCAGATGCAGGCTTCACCCATCATCACAGTGCCTGGTCGTGATAGTCCTGACAGGCACTCAGGGTGTTTTCCATCAGGCTCGCTACCGTCATGGGGCCGACACCACCCGGAACCGGTGTGATGAAAGAGGCATGATTACGCGCCGTCTCGAACTCCACATCCCCCACCAGAGAGCCGTCTGCCAGACGATTGATGCCCACGTCGATCACCAGGGCACCCGGCTTGACCCACTCTCCCGGAATGAAGTTCGGCTTGCCCACGGCCACGACCAGCAAGTCGGCACGACGCACCTGTTGTTCCAGATCCTGAGTGAAGCGGTGGCAGGTGGTCGTGGTGCAACCGGCCAGCAGCAGCTCCAGCGTCATCGGGCGCCCCACTATGTTGGATGCGCCGACCACCACAGCATGCAGACCATGAGTCTTGACGCCAGTGGTCTCTATCAGGGTCATGATGCCTTTGGGCGTACAGGGACGCAGTGCCGGAATGCGTTGCGCCAGACGGCCCACGTTGTAGGGGTGGAAGCCATCCACGTCCTTGTCGGGACGAATACGCTCCAGCACCTGAGTCGTATCACAATGGGCCGGTAGCGGCAGTTGCACCAGAATGCCGTCTACGTCCGCATCATCATTGAGCCGGTCGATCAGGGTCAGCAACTCTTCCTGGCTCGCCGTTGCGCTCAAATCGTAAGAGCGGGAGATAAATCCAACCTCTTCACAGGCGCGGCGCTTGCTGCCGACATAGACCTGAGACGCCGGATCCACCCCGACCAGGATCACCGCCAGACCTGGCGCCCGTTTCCCTTGTGCCAACCGCTGTTGGACTTGCGCTGCGACCTGATTGCGAATCGTTTGCGCAACCTGTTTTCCATCAATGATTTTGGCAGACATCGTTCTTCACTCACCATGTGTTCAACTGCCGCGCATTGTCGCATTTTTTTGGCGCGGGTGTTAGCAGCGCTCGCTGGGCGGGCAATAAGTAGGCACTTGAATTTACTAGCGGAAAAATACGTTGACGCTGCCTTTCCCGCTTGGGTATGATGCCCGCCCGTTGCCCAGTACCGCAGCTATCGGTATGCTGGACAAGAAATTTTCGGTGATTAGCGCAGCCCGGTAGCGCATCTGGTTTGGGACCAGAGGGTCAAAGGTTCGAATCCTTTATCACCGACCAAGTTCATCGATGAGCCACCTTGGCTGATCGATACAGAGCGCCCTTAGCTCAGTCGGATAGAGCAACGGCCTTCTAAGCCGTGGGTCGCAGGTTCGAATCCTGCAGGGCGCACCATTAATACATCCTCCCTCCCCGGGATGAATGGTATTAATGGAAATTTTCAGTGGTGGCTGTAGCTCAGTTGGTAGAGTCCCGGATTGTGATTCCGGTTGTCGTGGGTTCGAGCCCCATCAGCCACCCCATTTACTCCTTTCAAAAACACCCAATCCTATCCATTTTAATCCAGTAGAAATAACTCCCCCCTTGTGTCCTAACGATTGCCTGTAAAAATACTCGCTGCGGGCAGTGCCGGCACTCACTTCAGCTTCAGGGCAGACTGTGTCAGTGGCGTGTCGCAACGTCACGGCTTGCCCTCCAAACTCGACCGCTTGTTCTACCTCGATAAACCCCATCGAGAACAGATGATTGAACTCAATGACGAGCAGATGCGCCTGTCCGATCACTTCAGCCCCGAGTTTCGCGAATGCTAAACAGAAGTCCTCTACACCGAGGAACTGATGACGGTCGACACCATTTTCATCAGCAAGCTCAAGGAGTTGGCAAGGTGTACTGCAAACCGTGCTGGACTGCTCGCCTAGGGACGGCTCTACACCAGCAAGCTGCCGGTGACCTCGGTTCATGTGCTCAATGAAGCGGTGCTGCCGTTCTTCGAAGCCCATGAGGCACAGGTTTATACCGTCCTGTCGGACAACGGGCGCGAGTTCTGCGGGCGCCCTGACCATCATCCCTATGAGTTGTTCCTGCAACTGGAGGGAATTGAACACCGGACCACCAAAGTACGCCGGCCGCAGAGCAACGGCTTTATCGAGCGGCTGCACCGGACACTGTTGGATGAACAACTTCCGCATCAAGGGGAGGACGACCTGGTATGAGTCGGTGGAGCAGATGCAGACAGACCTGGATAGCTATCTGGAGCAGTACAACACCAAGCGGCCTCATCAGGGCAGAATGATGGAAGGGCAGACGCCCTACAGCATGTTCAAGAAGGGACTGAAATTGATACCGAAAGAAGTACGCGATAACGTAGCGTAAACAAGACACCGGTTTGAGGCCGGTGTCAGGTGATAACTAGATCTGTACACCTTTTTATAAAGACACCGGCCTTAAACCGGTGTCACGAAAAATAATTTAACATGGAACTTCATGTGCATGAAATAACAGCCAGTTTTTTTCCATTCTGTGTGACTGAAATCTCTCCCTTTTCAGGAGATACATTGTAGCTAGTATTTTTATTTTTGAAAATAAACCTATCCCCAACTAAGGAGTAGTCGTTAAGAGATATTTCTTTTTTCTGCTTACCATAAGCATAAGTTATATCTCCTGAAAATGGAGAGTAACATAAATTCAAATAACGCCCTGACGTGGTCTTACAATAATAAAAAACGCGATCTCCACTGTCACAAATTTTGCTTCCAGTGCTTTCTGATAGTCCATCTATCTCAATATATCGCATTTTACTGTATAAGTAAGGCACTTCACTGTTTACATGAACATATGGGACATCTATTATTTTGCTTATGATGGCAGAATCTTCATTTGCCACTCCTTCCAAATTTACCTTAGTAATATCATTACCTTTATTTATCTCACCAATACCACTTACTCGCTCCTCACCAGTGCTTGTAAATATAGATGCACTACCTATATAATTAATTTTCTCAGCAATATCAAAATAATATATCGCACTCACTTTAGGCCTATCCGCAACAACTGAAATTTTTATAATTCTATTACCGCTTACTTTTTTACATGAACTATTTTCCGATGTAAAGGGTACCGTGAATGATTCTACTTCCCCATTATATTTTATAGAAAGTATGCTAATCGGTTCACCGTTTTCAATTTTAGTTTCAACTTGGTGAACTATCTCATCTGAACAGCCTTCAATAGCGTATACCCATGAAGGTACAAGACCACAAATAGTCAACAAAAAAAAGAGATAAGGATTATTCATTAACAGACTCCAGATCTTGATTCGCTTTCCTAACCATTGAACCATCTTTATACGAGCTATACCATTTAGAGTCTTTAAGAGCACTTTCAGAAAACTCAAATTTTGAAAATTTCAATTTGGAAAAATCTACATTACTACAATCTATGCTCTTGCTTAATCTCAGCAGTGACTCATTTCGCTCTTTTACATGATTAAAACCACCATTTACAGCAATAGTTACTTTCAAGAAATCGTTATTTTTAGTGAAACCTCTTATATCGCCCCATGCCGAGCCAGAAACCCAATACCACACAGCAGAGTACACAGCATGATGGATTTTACTGGCAAGCATTTCGACCTTATCACTATTGATCGGCAACAAATCAATTGATGCTAAATATTTCTCGTAATTTTTTTTATGTGTTATCTGTATTAGTCCTCGACCATGATAGAAACTTCCACCACCATATTCGCCCCATTTAGATGGAGTGGTGCCGTCTTTATTCTTATATTCTTCCGTTGTTCTAAAAAAGTCAGTTTCAACAAGGCATTGAGCCAAAAAATGCATTTTATCAAGGCATGTTGAAACACCATAAAAATTCATGGCTGAATTAAGCTCTTTGAGGAAGATATCTGCAGAAATACTCGTAACACCAGCATATGAAGACCGTGAAAACAAACTTTCCACTGAAGCCTTCCCTTCGATTGCAATTTCTAAATGTTTCAGTTCAATATCTCGACCACACAAACACTGATTGCCATTTAGCCGTGAGAATGTTAATGGCTGAATATGCCAAACCTCCTTATCAAGCTTTAGCTTCGCTGCACTCTGCATCCACTCAAGCTTATCGATACGTTGCTTTTCATGGTCAACCAATAAATCAAAATCTGGCAGGCCAATCTTGGTCATAAGTTTATCTAGCCACAGATAACTGCTGGCTGATGATTTTTCATACCACTCACTGGGATGCTTGACGATTAGCTTCTGAAGTTTTTCTGCATTGCTGCTGTTTTGCAGGGCCGCCTGTATCTCTTCGCTGCTAAGTTCACCATTGCCATCGGAATCGAAGCTCTTGACCAGATCGGTGAAAAAGGCTGGAGGGGCATCGGGATCTAGATAACCGTCGGAACCAGAACCATCGACCTTTTTAAAACCAATCTTCAGCCAGTCATGTTGGCTCAACAATTCGACTTGCTCTTTCTTGACATATTTTCCTGACGAGACACAGACCCACTCCTGCTTGGTGGCGTCTTTTTCAAGCTTGGGTGATTCAACCAGCTCTTCCAGACTCTTGTCACCGGTCGCCGCCCAGAGATCTTTACCGTCCTGCTTTTTCTTCTCGTACAAGACGAGTTCCGCAGGGACCTTGGCATAGGTAGCGCCGCCTTTTGTTCCCGCCTTGTTGGCCAGTACGTCGTCAAGCCGAGGATCCTGGGTGAACACCTCAAGATGGACTTGATGCTTGCTCTTTTTGCCTCCAATCAGAGAGCCCGGCGTTTCCACCAGACCGAGGTAACCTATAGTCTCCCCCGCCGCGATGGCCACGGGGGATGGCAACACATATAGCTCGCCCAGATGGGAGGGGGGAAGCATATTTGCCTTGATAAATTCATCTTCGACGCACACCCAGGCGACACCGCAGCTGCCTGGCGAACCCTCAATATTCGGCATCACATAGTTGCATCTCGCCATCTTGCGTGCTTTATCACCAATCCAATGGAATTCGAGTTGGTGGGCATCATACTGCAACTTGGTGCCGACTGGCAGTGAGACGCTGCCACTGCCTGCCATCAAGCGACCGCTTTTATCATCCGAGACAGGATCTGCACGCCCGGCCATATTCTTCGATAATTCGGCCTCTATCTGATCGAATAGCCAAGTAGGCACATTGGGCTTGGTCACCTCGACGGCATCCGGGCTATTGGCGATCCAAACCGAGCTTCCCTCACTGACTAATACGCCGGCCTTCTCGGCCTCTTTTATCTGGGCATTGGAAAGCTTGCTCTTGATAATCACCTTGATGAAATCATACTCCTTGCCCCCGACATTCCCCTTCTGGGATGGCGCACTGCTGTCCATCTCCAGTTCGGTATCTTTGGGCAAGGTGAAACGAGGCAAAGCGGCATCGGGATTGGCATGGGGAACAGAATTGCGCGCATTCCAACCCTTGTTCAGCACCAGCTTTTCGGCGCTTTGGTACTTATCCCAAGGCAGCAGATGCATATAGAGCGAATAGAAGATGAACTCGTTTTTCGCTTTAGTTTCTGCATTTATTTCACAATATTCGTGCTGCACCAGGCAGAAGCAGTTGGAATAGCGTAGGGACTCACCCTGATATTCAGAGGTCAAGTAATCCTTCATCATCCGGAATGCCACCACCTTGCCATCGGCAATGGCTCTGACGGGGTACTTATCCTTGCACCAAGGGGCACTCTTGTCGCTGATATGAACGCCGCCATGCCACTTGTTGTGGTTGCCAAGAAGATAGTGACCCGATTGCTCGCCATTTATCAGCTCCGTTAGCGCCTTGACGTCCTTGAACTCTTCCCCTTTGGCGGTGAGGATGGGAAATGCAAACTTCATGCTGTTTCCTTATTCAGAAAAGAGGTAGAACGCGCCAGGCTTCTCTTCTTTCAAGAGCGCATCCATCGCCTTCTCGGTAGCAATGGCTTTGACCAGCTCAACCAGTTCGGGGGCTTTCACCACTTCCACCCCTTTGGGGATGACGGGCACCTGACCCGCCCAACCGGAGCCTGAACCTGCGCTGCCGCCGGCGTTGAGCTTGATGGCGGGGCCCACCAGCTTGATGCCGCTCGGGTCAACCTTCACAAAGCTGCCGCCCCCCTTGAGGGTGATCTCGGAGCCCGCCTCCAGTACCAGCTTGTCGCCCACCTTGATATGCACTTCCTGACCGGCTTCCACCAGCAGCGACTGGCCCAGCTTCTGATGCAGGGAGGCATCGACGGTCAGCGAATAATCTGCCTTGATATGGTCCCGCTTCTCCCCCTCCACGCTCAAATGGTCGTTGGCCTTGATGCGGGTCACCCGCTCGTTGTCGATGTCGGTGTGCTGGTCGTGCTTGATGTGCCAGGCCGCATCATTTTCAATCAGCACGTTCAGGTCTTTCTGACCGTGGATATAAATCTCTTCCTGCCCTGCCTGGTCTTCAAAGCGCAGTTCGTTGAAGCCCTCACCCTGATGGGTTTCGGTGCGCAGCACGGTACGAGTTTTGTTGGCCGGCAGCTCGTAGGGCGGCCGGTTGGTGGCGTGGAAGGTGCGGCCGGTGACAATAGGCTGGTCCGGGTCCCCTTCCAAAAATGAAACGATAACTTCGTGGCCGATGCGCGGAATGGCCATCATGCCGTATTGCCCACCAGCCCAGCCCTGACTCACTCGCACCCAGCAGGAGCTCTGGTCGTTGGAGCTGCCATATCTGTCCCACGGGAATTGCAGTTTCACCCGGCCGTGTTCGTCACAGTAAATCTCCTCCCCCTCGGGGCCTACCACGATGGCAATTTGCGGACCGTCCACCATCGGCTTGTGCGGCGCTTGTGGGCTGCCGATACGGGCGCGCCAGGTGGTGCTCGCTTTGACCACCGAAAATTCGTTGTGGTAAACGGTCGGACCGCTGCCCCCCTCCTCTTCCAGCGCTTGTGGCTGCAAGCCGGTATGGCTGATACGCACGATTTGCCAGTCGGTGTTGAGACTGCCGTTCGGATGCTCGGTCAGCGAAAAGTACTGCCCCGGCAGCAGGGCTGCACTGTTGGATTTGCCGCTGCCCGCCACAGCGTCATTGCGCAGCGCATCGAGTCGGTGCTGGGCAAACGCCTTGCCGCTGCCGTCCTGCTTGTAGCGACCGGGAAAGTCAAAGTGCTGATAGCTATCGCGCTGGTGCTCCAGCTCGCTGCCCTGTTTCTTGTGGGAGAGCCCGTAGGCCGGGGTCTTGAAGCTGTAGTCTTTCAGCTCCACATCGCTCGGGCGCACCGCTTCCCGGTAGTGGAACTGACGCACATAGGGGCCTTGTTCCAAGGAGCGGTTACCCAGGTTGAAGAAGAGTTCGGGGCCGGCGGTCAACGCCGCCGCATCGTCAGCAAACACGATGCGGTGTTTGCCCGCGTCGAATTCATGAAAATAGAAGAGCCCCTCTTCGGCGGCGAGCCGGTTGACGAACGCAAGGTCGGTTTCCCGGTACTGCACGCAGTATTCCCGCTGGGCGTGCTCGTTTTTCAGCGCAAAGGCGTAGTCGGTGATGCCGTGCTCTTGCAGCAGGATGGAGAGGATTTCATCGGGTTTCTGCGCCTGGAAGATGCGGGAGTTCTGGCGTAGCGAAAGCCGCCACAACGCCGGCTGCACCATGAGCTGATAGCGGGTGCGGCGAAAACCACTGTCCCCTTGCGCAAAATCGCTCACTACCCCGCACACCCGCCGTTGCAACTCGCCGTTGTACCACACCAGGAGCTCGCACGGCTGGTCCAGCACATCGGCAAAATCGACATCCGGCTGAGGGCTGGCCAATTCCAATCGCAACTGGAACGGGCTGTTCAGCGCCTCTTCCAGCGCAAACTCGGCCACCACGAAAGTGCTCTCGGGCAGCGCCCCTACCTTGACGGTAAATTGTAATCCTGTGCTGTCTGCCATAACGCTGTTCCTTATCCTGCCTGTCCGCTGCCCGAGCCAATCACAACCCCACCGCAACCGATGGCGGTACCGGTCACGGCGATGGGCTTGCCGTTGACCAAAACTGTGCCGACGCCACCCGAGATGCTGCGCGGATGGGGGGGATTATTGGGCTTGTCATGGGGCGCCAGCGGATCGCCCTGACGGGCCACTGGCTTGCCGTCGAGAAAGACATCAGGGCTGGCGGCAATCACTGGGGATGGGTGAAAACCATCGTGGTCGGTGCCTATGTCACCGAGCAATGCAATAGAGGGACACATATGAACTCTCCGTATGGGCAAGGGAGCCACCCGAGGGACTCCCGCCATGCCTCGTGCTCACCGTCGTGACCATGGGCTCAGATACACTTGGGGTGGCTACCCAGCAGCCTTTGTGCCATGACAAAGACACCGATAATACTGTTTTAAATCAGTCCATTAGATTCATGGACCTCAAGGCTGGCAGGGGCGGCTGCAATAGTTTGCGCAAGACAGTGTGATCGCCAGGCCAGAGATTGCGTTGACAGTCGAAAACACCATAAAGTACGCAACTTGTTGCTCAGTGCAGCATGATCAACTACCTGCGCTGCTCTGCTGCAACTGGTAGAGACGGATATTGAGTGCTTTCAGGTCGTTCTCCAGCCCTTTCAGCTCGGCTGCCGTGACGGGCTCCTGGGATGCCTTTCTCGCCTCCAGTTCGCTCAGGCGCAGACTGAACGGGATATCCTGCATCAGGTTTTTCTGCACCTCATAGAGCTGGGACTTGAGATAGGAGATGGTCACCGTCTTGCGCTGACGCTCCAGCTCCAGCAGCTGATCGAGCAAGGCGTCTACACCGGCGCGAGCATCCAGATAGGTAGGTACGCTGATCACATCCCCCTGCTGACCTGCCAACGCCGTCTGCCACTGCTTGTCCAGCGCCTTGACTGCCAGCGAGTCGGGATAGAGCATCTGCAGCGAGTTGCGCAGCCCTTCCCCATAGCGATACCAGTAGAGCGGCGAGGTCTGCTCAAGCCGTCCCAGCTGGGCTTGATAACGGGCCACCAGCTCGCTTTCCATGCCTTGCAGGGTCTGTTCGCCCAGTACGATGCGTGCCTGGCGGATATCGTCATAACTGAGGGCCCGTGGCAACTCGGCGGCCGGTTGCTGCAAGCGCTGGGCAGCCACGGCTTTCTCCTGCTGCAGATGCTGCCAACCCAGCCAGCTCATCACCGGCAGGGCGCAGCTGAGCAAACCGCAGCCAAACCAGAACCAGGCAGGGCGCTGCTTGCGGTGAGGTTCAATCTTGAGCACTGTGGGTTTGACCTGCCCCTTCTCGCGACCAATCAGTATGCTGCCCTGGGGCAGGTGTGGCGTGCTGGAAGAGGACGCTGAAGAAGAAGGGCTGTCGTGCTCCATGTCGGACTTGAAGAACACCATGGGCGGGATCTGCAGCTCCTCCTTAAGACCGGGCTCATCGGAGACGATGACGATCTCGGTCTCATCGAACAGATGGGTATACCCCTCGATGAAGTGCACCAGATTTTCGACCCGGGGAATGCGGCTCAAGCCCACGTTGTGCAGCTTCTCGCTGATAAGCTGCAACGCCCGCTCGCAGCGATAGACGAGGCGCTTGTCTTCGTGGCTGATCTGGTACTGGCGGATCACATCGCTGATGCGGGCAATGAACCAGTCCAGCATTTCGATACGGGCTCGCTCCTGATGCACAGGTGGCCAGAAGCTCTCCCACTGGGTCACTATCAGGTTGGCCAGAAACTCGCACCCTTCGGTAAAGCCGTTCAGCCCTTGCAGGCGCGACCGCGCCAGGGTGAAGTAGATGGCGGTTTGCAGGTCCACCCCGTGCTTTTCAAAGATAAGGCTGGCGAGCCGATGGATCTTGAGCCAGTCCACCTCGGGGCGGGAGGCGTGGCTGAGTTTGTTGATCTCGCTGCGCAACGCCTCGTATTCCGGCAACATGCGGGGATCGCGCCCCACTTTCAGCGCCTGCTGACCTTGTTGATTCTGTGACATATCGGCTTCCAAAGCTTGAGGGGGCACACAGTGCCCCCACTTTATCAATAGAGAGATTCAGGCAATCTGAACTGACTGAACAGGCCGCCGGTGAAGGGGTTTTGCGCGCTGTCGGTGTAGACGCGATAGGTCATGGAACCCTGATCCACCGGGAAGCGCACATCGAAAGTGGCTTCATTGACCTGTGTCAGCTCCCCCTTGTCCATCAGCCGGAACATGGCCCAGGGGCCGACGAAGCCTTCGCTGCGCGGTGAACGTTCCCTGGCTGCCGGCACCAGGGTGATCTTGCTCTCGGCACCGTCACGCATGGTGTTTGGCCACACCAACGGCACCTTGGTACGACGGCCATGGGCATACTCCAGCAACTGACCGTCCAGGTTCAGCACGCTGCGCCGCTTGTTGGCGGTGAGCTCGATGGGCTCGAGGGCGAACTGCACCTCCAGGTTGCCCTGCTGGGTGAAGAAGATCTGGCGGATACGAGCGGCTCTATCCAGCTGCTTCACCAGCTCGGTCTGGATGGGCGAGCTGAACTCACCCTCCATCAGGCCACTCTCCACCATGGGCTTGAGGTTGACCTGATAGAAGCTGTCCAGGGTGCCGTTCGGTGCGAAGAAGCGCTCCATCTCGGACAGCGGCACATCCTTGGTCGAGCCCGGTTCAAACGGATAACGACCGGCCAGCTGGCTGTTGAACGGTGCCAGTACCTTGTCCTGCCACTCTCGATTAAGGGACGACATGGCCAAGTCGACCACCAGACGAGAGCTCTGCTCGGAGAGCTGCCCCACCCAGCGATCCAGCGGGGCTGGCAGACTGCGGGCATATTGCTGCAACGCAAAGACAGGATCGGCGTACTTGTTGGTCAGACGCAGCTGCACCGCCTTGAGAGCGGACTGGCCCGGCTCGGTGGCGTTGACGATGAGTTCCAGATAGTGCTGCAGCTCCACCAGCTTCTGATTGACCTCCTGGATAAGCGGCCCCTGCTCGCCACGACCGCCAAGGGCGGCATTGGTCGCCATGAAGGGACGGCCGATGCGGGCCGTGATGGCCTGCGCCGGGTCCCCTTCCACATCCGATATCTTGCGGATCCGGGTGTTGTCATCCAACGAAGCCAGTACCCGCTGGAAAGGCTGATCGTTGCCGGTAATGGCAGAGAGCACGTCCAGTGCCTGCTCCGGGCTTTCAAGGGTCTGCACGTCCAGATTGGTCAGCAGTTTTTGCCACTGGTTGACGTAATCGGTGACATAACGGTCGTTGACCTGACGACCGATCTCCTTGCGATCCGCCTCGCTCAATTGATTCAGCCTGCGCTGACCCAGCACCCAGGCATCCATGGCGGTGAGATCAATCAACGCCTTGTCCTGCTTGAGGAAGAAGTCGTTGAAACCGGGCCAGGTCAACAGGCGTGGCACTTGCCCTGCATTGTCACTGCGCAGGGCAAAGACGGTGTCAAAGGTTGGTCCCACTTCGTCACGTACGTTGAGATCCGGCGGCAATACGTCGTTCGCCTTCACCACCAGGTTCTGATAGACCCGCTGATACATGGGCAACTTGCCAAGCTCGCGCTGGGCGCCGTAGACAGGCTCCTTGAACGGTGCGAAGGCGATAATGGCGGCCTGACCACGGGCAGCCCTGGCACCATGCCAGTCGGTATGGTCGAGGGCGTAATCCAGGTGCCCCATCAGTTGCTCCTGCACAGCGCCCTGCCCCGGGAAGGCGCGCTGCCAGCGGCTGGCCATGTACTGCTCCACCAGCTCCTTGTTGCGACCGGAGGCATCATCCAGCATCCGCATCACCCGCAGTATGGAGAGCTTCTCCTCACTGCCGGCCGGCGCCTGATTGAGATCCTCCAGCAGCCCCTGCATCTGGGCTGGCAAAAAGCGCTGACCCAGCAGTTGCAGATAGGAGCCTTCCACATGAGGACCGATTTCGTCCCCCTGATAGAGACCCAGATCAGCCACCAGCGGCGTGCGTTCGCGGTAGTTGCCAAAGGCGAGAGTCGCCTCGCGAATGAGGTTCAGACGCGGCAACTGACTCACGCCGAAGGCATGCTCATCGACGACCTCGTTGGTCTCCATGAAGGCTTGCGCCTTGGTCAACACGTTGCGACCGGCCTCTTCGTTGACCCGATAGAAGTAGTGCCAACCGCTGATCAGGGCCGCCGAAAAGAGTGACAGGCAACCGAGGCCAACGGCCATTCGCCGACGACGATAGAGAGTATGCAGCCGGTTCTCCCCGGCCAGGTGGGCCTCGGGGAAGATGATGGAGGAGAACAACCTGCGCACGAAATAGGTATTGGACTCCCCGCGCAGGGCCGAGTGAATGGGCTCTGGCAGGTTGTAGCGGCGGGAGGCCGCCTGGGCAAACGCATCGAACGGCACCCCTTGCTGATAGACGGAGCTGATATAGACGCCGCGCACCAGCAGTGGCTTGCTCTCCTCAATTTGCAGCGTCTCATCGAGCAGCGCAGTCACATAATCCTTCAGCCCCGCCAACTGACGCACGAACGAGAAAAGCGCGTTGCGCTGGGTGGCATCGAGTCGTGCCAGCATCAGCTCGGGCAGGTTCTGGTTAAGGTTGTCCACCCACTGATCCCAGAACAGGGCCAGATCCTGCTGCCAGGATTTTCCACGGCTGTCGGCCGGGTTGAAGGTCACCCCCAGCACGGCGTCGCGGGCCTCCTTGTCGAGCTGCTCATACACCACATCGAAACCACGCAGCAGATCGAGCTTGGTAAAAGTGACATAGAGCGGCAACCGGGTATTCATTGTGGCCGACACCTCTTGCAGGCGAGAACGCATCAGCTGGGCATAAGCCTTGCGTTCGGCCACGCTGGCGCCGGAGAGCCAGGCCAGATCCACGGTCAGCACCAGGCCGTTGAGGGGCTGGCGGCGGCGGTGTTCGGAAAGCCAGTTCAACAGGTGCAGCCAGAGCCGCTCATGCTTGCGCGCCAGCGGATCGAGTTCCGGCTCGGATTGAGACAAGAGCTCACCGGCGGGATCCAGCATCACCGCCTGCTCCCCCAGCCAGCAATCGATCAGCTGATCCTGCGCCACGTCCCTGAGCTCGGTATCGAGTCTGGGGTTGAGCTTGTTGGCCGGATTGGCTCTGTGGATCAGGCTGCTCTTGCCGCTGCCGGGCAAACCCAGCACCAGATACCAGGGCATGGCGTAGAGCGCCCCCTTGCCCAGGTGTTCGCCAAGGGCCTGCAACCAGCGATTGAGAAACAACGCCTGCTTGTCGATGAGCCCTTTCACCGGATCCTGCACCAGCACGGTTTCATGCTGACGCTCGGCCTTGAGTTGCTGCATCTTGCGCCACACCCGCCAGGAGAGGATCCCCAGCATCAGCCAGAGCCAGAGCAGGGTGAATACCACCCGCCCCCACAGCGGCTCGAACGGTTTGGCGCCGCGGATCTCGAGGCGAGGACCCAGCCACCACACCAGAATGAGGGCAAGTCCCCAGAGCACCACGCCGAGCAGGGGCCAGGAGGGTTTCAATTTCGGCAGCTGTTGCCGCAGAAAAGTTAAGATGGTTTTGAACATAAAATGTGATCCAACTCCGACTCAATGACTCATTTCGGCACTTATTTCGACAACGGGGCCGCATGGCTTTCCAGGCGACTGACCAGCCCGGGCTCCCATTGCGCCAATCCCAGGCGACTTGCCTCTTGCCACAAGTGTTGATAGTGCTGGCTAGCCAGCGAATTCATGCCTTCCTGCGCCAACAGCTCCGCCTGCACCAACTGGGCATGGAAGCGGGCTCTTGGCTCTCTCAACTGCGCCATCCTTTCATCGAGCAGGGTGAGGGCCGCAGCCACCCCCAGCTCCCCATGACGCAGGGCAACCTCTTCGGCCAGACTGGACTCCCCGTCCCCACCTGCACCACCCACCTTGGCGGGCTGCAACCAGCGGCTGCACTCGGGTGACAGGAAGGGACTGCCATCGCTGAAGGTGAGATCCCGCAGCGCCGGCAGACGCAGCAAGAAACCATCCAGCTCCTGCGCTATGGCCTGGGCAACGGTGCCAAACCCCAGCTTATGGGCCACTTCGGCCGAGAGCCGATGCCCCTCGAACCAGTAGGGCGCCAGGGTCAGGCTCTGTTCGATCCGCTGCCAGAGCGCCAGATCCGGCACGGACCGCTCCAGTGTGGCCAGAGCGGCGCGGTACTCATCCACCATGTCCACCGACATGGGGGCCAGCTGGGTTTTATTGCCCTGAGCCGTCATGGGTGGCGTGGTGATCCCGGCCCAGATGGCGTGGCGACGCAGACGATAGCCCACCGCCGCTTCCGGCTGGCGCTCGATAAGCAACTCGGCCACCTTGAGCTGGGTCTGGCGCCAGGCACGATCGTTGGAGCTGTCAATCTCGACCCCGGAGCCCTTGCTGCTGCCACTGAGCACCATGGTTCCCGACATGCCGCTCGCGCTGGCGGTGGCTGCAACAGTGCTGCTTGAAGGTTGGCCACCGGCATCTGCCTGGGCCTGGGCAACCTGCTGGCGCTGAGCCCGTTTCAGCCCCATCAACAAGGGGTTGAGCAGCTCCCCCTTGTCCGGGCACAGGGCCAGCCAGCAAGCCTCCAGCTGCTCGGCCTGGGCCAGCAGCTGGGCCAGTTCAGCCGGCGAGGCGCTCTCGCTCACTCGCGGCAGAGCCCCTTCAAAGCGTTTGACGATCTGCACCATCAGCCGCTGTTTCTGGCTGGTATTACCGGGCCAGGCTTGCAGCCAGTAGGCCCGGATCCAGGACTCCAGCAAGCTGAGCGCAGCCCCCAGAGGGGCCGCCTTGGCCGGATGTTGCAGGCAGCGCAGCAGCTGGGCCAGCACCCGCATGTCCTTGGTGCGGCTCTCCAGCAAGCCAAGGCAGGCTTCGGCCACCGCATTGAGATCCACCTGGCTGTGGGCCAGAGAGCCCAGCTTGACCAGTTCGGTCTCCACGTAATCCCAGCGCGGCTCGTCGGCCAGCACGGCACCTTTTATCTGCTCTTCCGGCAAACTGGTGAGCAAGCGGGCACACCAGGGGTGTTGATAGCTCATGGCGCCCCCTACCAGCGACACTGTTGGCGCAGGGGCTGCAGCGCCTCTTTCAAACCGCTGAGATCGACCCGGAACAAGGCGCCGTTGTCGGCCTTCACCTGCAGCTCGCGATGACCTATCCAGCGCTTGAGCTCCTCGATGGCGGGCAAGCCGCGGCCATATTCCAGCAGCAGGCCCTGATCCCGGATAAACCAGCTCTGGGCGTTGCGGCTGGGCTGGCCATCCAGTTCAATCTGTACCCGCTCACCAACCCAGGGGGCATCAAGCCTTAACCGGATATGGGTAATGCTGTCGACACAGCCTATGGCCAGGGTCGCCCCGCGCAAGGCTGGGCGAGTGAGGGTTTCGCTGCCACGCCCCGCATCGCTTTGCAGCAGGAAGGGAGCACTCTCTGGCGTGCGGGCCTGCTCCTGTGCCCAGATGGCCT
Source organism: Aeromonas sp. 2MA4 (assembly GCF_029237305.1). Lineage (NCBI taxonomy): Bacteria > Pseudomonadati > Pseudomonadota > Gammaproteobacteria > Aeromonadales > Aeromonadaceae > Aeromonas > Aeromonas sp. 2MA4. The sequence goes on from NZ_JAACFY010000004.1 coordinate 227,427, forward strand.
GCCAGGCGGCAGACTTGGAGGCACCGCCCTCGCTCGTCTGGGCGAGGCCATTGCCGATGGCGTCATAGCAGGCCAGCCGGATCAGCGGCGATGGCTCGCGGCGACACGCCTGCAAGCTGGCCATGTCTTGTGGGGGTAATGCGCTGCCGGTCGCCAGCAACAGGGGCAAAAGGCCAAGGGCGCTCATCAGTTCACCTCCAGTTTCTGGCACTTGTGATCCAGGGTGCGCTTGGGAATATTCAGGCTCTCGGCCACCAGCATGCGATTGCCCTGGAAATAGCGCAGACGCGCCTCGATGACGGAAGCCTCGTACTGCTGCATGGCCCGGCGCAGATCCCGAATGTGGTTGTAATCATCCAGCGACCCGGGCAACTCGACGCAGACTCGCTCGCGCAGCTCGGGGGGCAGCGCCTCCAGTACCACCTCTTCCCCGTGACGGGTGTGGGCGCAGGCGACCTCCAGCAGATTACGCAGCTCGCGCACATTGCCGGGAAAGTCATAACTTTGCAGTTGCTTCAAGAACTTGCGCTGCAGCCCCGCAAGGGTCTTGCCATCCTGGGCGGCAAACTGGGCCATGAAGTGCTGGCACAGCAGGGGGATGTCATCCATGTGTTCCCGCAGGGGGGCGATGAGCAGCAGACACTGGCAGAGGCGGTGATAAAGATCGGCCCGGAACTGCCCCTCCTCCACATGGCGGGTGAGCGGCTGATGGGTCGCGGCGATGAGGCGAAAATCGGAGTGGCACTCCTGCTCTGCCCCGAGCGGCCGGTAACTGCGAGTCTCAAGCACCCGCAGCAGCTTGGCCTGCATGGCGGCGGGCATATCGCCCACTTCATCCAGAAACAGGGTGCCGCCGTTGGCCTGGGCCACCAGCCCTGTCTTGTTGGACAGCGCGCCGGAGAAGGCCCCCTTCTGGTAACCGAACAGCTCGCTCTCGATGAGGTTCTCCGGAATGGCGGCGCAGTTGATGGCCACGAACGGCTTGGCGGCGCGATCCGAGCACTGGTGCACCAGCCGGGCGACCACCTCCTTGCCGCTGCCTGTCTCCCCCTGAATGAGCACGGTCAGCTTGTGCCGGCCCGCCAGGCTTATCTGCTCGCGCAGCCCGCGGATCACCGCCGACTGGCCGATCAATTGATCGCCCAGCAGCTTCTCATACTGGCGCTGGCGCTCTCCCTCCCCCTTCATCTGGCGCAAGGAGTCGCGCAGCACGCTCTGATCCCGGCGGCTAAGCCCCAGATCACGGATAAGGGTGAGCTGGTTGCAGAACACCTGTGACAACTGGGCAAGCTCAGGGCGGGCCGCCCACTCTTGCAGCACCTCACCGCTGTCCATCATGGCCAGCACGGCGAACGGCTTGCCGTTGCCATCATTGAGGGGAAAGGCATGCAGGCCGCACTGCTGGCCCAGATTGGCAAGCAAGGTACGAAACGCTGCATGCTCGATGCGGGCGCCGCCGTGCAGGGAGTCCCAGGTGCGGGACTGGGCCTTGTGCAGCACATAGGCGAGCGGATGGGAAAAATCATCCACCGCCAGCGCCAGCGACACCGCCTGCCCCTTGACCCAGCCGCTGCATTCGAGCTGGCGCCCGCTCACATCCAGCATGCCCAGCAGTATCCCCTTGGGCTGAAAGCTGGCATTGAGGGTCGAGGTCCACCAGTGACACAGGTGCTGCTCATCACGCTGCTGGGTCAAGGCGAGGGCAAATGCGAGGGCTTGTTCCATGTTCAGCCCTCCACCTCGGCCACGAACTGGCGCTCGCTCACAGAGAAACGCACCCGCTTGATGGGCTCACCGGCCGAGAGACGCTGCAGCAGTTGCAGGGAGACTGGCGGCAGCAGGGCACCGTCGATGACGGATTCCAGCATGCGGGCCCCGTTCTCGCTGCGATTGGCGCGGCGCAATATCTCCTCAGCCACCTCGTCCTCCAGCACCACCTCGGCACCGAAACGCTCCTTGAGCAGCTTGACCAGTCGGTTGAGTTTGCCGCCCACGATCTGCACCAGGGTGTCGTGACCCAGCGGCAGGTAGGGGATCACCTCCATCCGCGCCAGCAAGGCCGGCTTGAAGAAGGCGGCGAGCTCCGGATACAGCGCATTGAGCAGCTCGTCGGGCTGCTCGGCGTAATCGACTATGGTCTGGAAGCCGAGGTTGGAGGTGAGGAAGAAGACCACGGTCTTGCAGTCGATGATGCGCCCTTCCCCGTCGGCCAGCTCGCCCTTGTCGAACGCCTGATAGAAGAGGTTGAGCACGTCAGGATGGGCCTTCTCCACCTCGTCCAGCAGCACCACCGAATAGGGCTTCTGACGAATGGCTTCGGTCAGCACGCCCCCTTCGCCAAAGCCGACATAACCGGGAGGCGAACCAATGAGGCGGGAGACGGTGTGCTTCTCCTGGTACTCGGACATGTTGATGGTGGTCAGATACTGGCGACCGCCAAACATAAGCTCGGCAATCTGTAGCACTGTTTCGGTCTTGCCGACTCCGCTTGGCCCCACCAGCAGGAAGGCCCCCAGCGGACGGCCCGGGCGGCGCAAGTCGGCGCGGGCGGTCAGCAGGTGTTTGTGCAGATGGGCCACCGCCACATCCTGCCCCTTGACAAGCTCGCCCAAGTACTCCGGCAGACGGGTCACCACATCCAGCTCCCCTTGCGAGATGCGATTGAGGGGCACTCCGGTCCACTCGGCGATCACGGCCGCCACCTGGGTTTTGTCGACATGGGCCGAGACCAGCACCTCACCCTGTTGCAGCTCGGCCAGCTCGCGCTCAAGCCCGGACAGCTGCTCGGCGGCCGCTTGGGGATCCAGAGGCGCATCAGCGAGATCCAGCGCCTCTCTGGTCAGCATCTCATCCTGCTGATCGGCCAGCAGGGCGGCGCGCAGTTCAACGATCTGATGTACCAGCCCTTGTTGTTGTTGCCACTTGGCTTCCTGCTCGCGCAGGGCATCACGGCTGGTCTGCTGGGCAGACTGCAGCTCGGCCAGTCGCTCTGTGTTGTCACCCAGTCCGATCAGGCTCTGGCGCTCCAGCTGGCGGATCTCCAGCTCACGCTGACGCAATGCGTTTTGCAGATGGCTGACGGCACGCGGCGGCGTAGTCAGGTTGATGGCCACCCGGGCACAGGCGGTATCGAGCACGTCGATCGCCTTGTCCGGCAACTGACGACCTGAAATATAACGGGCGGAAAGCTGGGCAGCGGCTTGCAGCGCCTCTTCGTCGATCAGCACACCATGGGCCTTCTCGTAGATGCTGCGCAGGCCGCGCAGGATCACGGTAGCCTCATCGGCATTGGGCTCGCCCACCTTCACCAGCTGGAAGCGGCGCGAGAGGGCGGCATCTTTCTCCACGTACTTCTTGTACTCACCCCAGGTGGTGGCGGCTATGGTACGCAGCTCGCCCCGGGCCAGCGCCGGCTTGATAAGGTTGGAGACATCCAGCCCACCAGCCTGATTGCCGGCACCGATCAGGGTGTGGGCCTCATCGATAAAGAGGATGACAGGACGCACCGCCTCCTTGACCTCCTGCATCACCCCCTTGAAGCGCTTCTCGAACTCCCCCTTGACCGACGCACCGGCTTGCATGGCACCAAGGTCAAGCGTCATCAGCTCCACCTCACGCAATTTTTCAGGCACCTGATCCGCCACGATGCGCAGCGCCAATCCCTCTATGAGTGCGCTCTTGCCGACCCCTGCCTCCCCCACGACTATGGGGTTGTTCTTGCGGCGCCGCGACAGGATGTCGATCATCAGATCGATTTCGTGATCCCGACACAAAACAGGGTCCAGACGGCCCTGGCGTGCCTGCTCGGTCACGTTGATGGTAAAGCGGGCCAGCAGGCTGGCATCGGCTGGCAGGGCGGCCTGAGTTGAGGTGCCGTTTGTAGAAACAGTAACTTGGGTCTCGGCGGACTCTTTCACCCACTCGTCAAACTGCTGGCGCAGCAGCTCGCGGTTGACGTTGGCCAGCAGCCGGGTCACAGAGCCTGGCAAGTAACGCTGGGGGGTCATCAAGAGCACCAGCAGCATGACGCCGCTGCGCAATTGAGCGTGCTGCAGCTCGGCGGAAGCCAGCAGCCAGCTGTCTTGCAACCACTCAACCAGGAGCGGCGAGAAGGAGGGGTAACCCTGGGCATAACCACTGTCTGCACCGGCAGGCTGGAGCAGGGTTTTGAGCTCGTCGACCCCGACGTCGGCCCGCTTGAGGATCTGGCGTACATCACTGAGTGGTGTCTCCAGCATCTTGAGCAGCAGGTGCTCGATGCGGATCTCCGCCCCCTGATGGTTGACGCAGAGGGCCGCAGCCTCCTCCAACATGTGACGACAGATGGGGTTGAGTCTTTCCACCAGTACGGGTAGCTCTATACGAATCAAGGCGTGCTCTCCTCAGAATAATTATTTTAATAATTCGCCCAGTTGACGCAGTACGTCCTGGGTCTGGTTATTGAGTTGGTGATGATAGAGGCCAAAGATAATGGCCAGGATCAGCGCGCCCCCCATGAACAGGCTGCGCAGGGAAATCTGCTTGCGCAGTCTGTAACGGGAAGCCTGACGACCGAGGTCGAGGTGAAAGACGCTGGGGGCTTCACCGCTTGTCTCGGGGGCCAGCTGCTTATGCAACTGTTTGACGATGCGCTCGAACTCGTCCCTCCCCTTGCTCATCACCTTGTAGCGCCCCTCGAAACCGAGACACAGGCACAGATAGATGAACTCCAGGATATCGCGATAACGCACCGGATCTTCCTGCAGACGGGCGAGCAGCACGAATACCTTCTCCCCGCCCCAGGTCTCGTTGTGAAAGCGCGTCAGCAAGGAGTGTTCCGACCATTCGCTCTGGCTACCCCAGTCGCGACCCATTACGGCCTCGTCGATGAAGGTGCAGAGGATGTAGCGAAACGACAACACCACACCGTTCTCGTAGCCCTGGGCCATCAGCTCCTGCTCTATGGCCTGGATCTCGGTCACCACCCGCTGATAGAGCTCCGGCACCCGGTCGTAGCGCGACAGCAGGCGCACCCGCTGCACCAGCCCCAGCAAGGGGGTTACAGCATCTATCATGGGGTTGATGCTCTGGCCGCGTAGGCGGAACCAGTAGTCCGAGTCCATGTCCAGCTGCTCGGCATGATCGAACAGCAGATCGCTGAGTTGCTCGTTCTTGATAATGTCCGTGGTCATCTCTGCTTGTTTCCTTGATGCGATCACTGGCTGCGAATGGCCCAGAGCTGCATGTCGAGCTCGGGGAAATCACCGGCAATGTGGAAGGCGAGCGTGTTGCTGACCGCCAGCATCTGCCAGGCCGGGCTTTGCCGATCGAGCTGGAAGTAGCTGTAACCGGCGTGATAGGGCAGCTGGCGCGGCGCCACCGGCAGCGGCAACAACGGAATGCCGGGCAGCTGCAGGCTGATGAGCTCGCGGATCTTGTCGCTGGAGGCAACCTTGGTCTGCTGCAGCAGTTGCTTGCGCAGCTGCTCCTGGGGCATGCGGGCACGCACCGCCAGCACGAAGTCGGCGCTTTGCATCAGCTCGCTCTCGTTGACCATGGCCACCATGACGCCGTACTGGTGCTTGCGCAGCTGGATGGAGACAGCCCGCGGCGACAGCACTGTGCTCAGTGCCTGACGCAGGGCCAGCATCACCGGCTCGAAACTCACCTGCTGATCGTCGTGACGATAGGCAGGAAACTCGGGCGGCAGACGGGACTCATCGGTGAAGGTCATCAGCTCGCCACAGATCTGCACCAGGGCCTCGTGCAACCGCTCCGGATGCAGGGTGCCAAGACGCGCCAGATGGGAAAGCTGGGGCTGAGCGCGGTTGAGCAGTTGCAACATCATGAACTCGGCCACATCGGCGACTCCCTGCTGACCGGGGGCGGCGATACGCTGGGAGAGGCTGCGAGCCCGCTCGGCCACGAGGCCAGCCGACTCGCCGAGGAAGCGCTTGAGGGTCGGGATGGCAGAGACGCTGATGCTGCAGGGCATAAAGTTGGGATCCAGCACCAGACCACCGTCCGGACGCTTGTCCAGAATGCGAGCGATGGCGAGCGAGGCATAGGCGCTGCGATCTTCGCGCTCCAGCATCAGCCGCAGGCTGACTCGCCCCACTTCCAGGGAGACAACATCCCCCCCTTCGCTGTGCAGGTCGCGCACATCGTGGCGATGGGCCTGCAAGCGGGTCGCGACCTGGCCGCCCTGATTGACTTCGTTGACCCCGTTCACCGAGAGCGGCAATGTCAGGTACACCTTCTGGTTGGCGACCGAGGCGTCGGTAATTTCCAGGGGCGCCGGCAGCACATCGTCATTGGGAATATTGAAGACGGTGCCATCGGGCAGTATGCCGGTGGCACCTACCAGGGCGATACGGCCAAACCCCAGGTAGTCCTCGTTGATGGCCAGCGACTGCAAGCCATAGAAATAGTCGCTGAGCGCACTCAGTCTGGCGTGCAGCGCATACTCTGAATGTCTTTGTTGTTGCTGGAAGTGCTGGGGCTTGATGAAGAGCCCCTCACGCCAGATAACCCGATTTCGACTCGACATGGTTATTCTTCTTCTTTTTGCAGTTCCACTTCATCCAGACGCAGATGAACCAGGATTTGATAGGCTCGTCCCATGCTCTTCACCTTGATGACCTTGCGCCACTCGGCGCTGTCCGGATCGGCATAACGCGCGATCACCCCGATGTAGCGGGTCTTCTCATCGAGCTTGATGGGCGGCAGATATTTGAACTGGCCTGGCAGCAGTGTGTAGTCCTGATGATCCAGGTAGTTCTTGCCAAGGGCCTTCTCCACATCCTCGGTCACCTGGTCGTAATCGGTGGCGAGCAGCTTGGAGTCTTCGGCCAGCAACACCACCTGGAACTCGATGGGTGCCGCCTCCCCGCTCTCGTTAGGATTGACATCCCGCTCGGCCAGCAGGCTCAGCCCCAGGGTGGTGGCTTGTTCATCATTGCTGCCCACCTGGATATCCGGATCCATCACCACATCGGCCATCTTGCCCATGGTGGTACAGCCTGCCAGGGCCAGCAGACAGGCCCCCAGCATCAGCGCACGTATCATCAAATCAGTCCCTGTTGCTGACGCACGGCCTGGTCGTATGCCTGGGCATAGACCTGATGGAACAGCTTGTCGAACCCCTGCTGACGGGCAGAAGTGAGCTCGCGATAGTAGTGCTGGTACATGTTCCAGGCCCAGCCTTCGTCGGCTACACCGGGGGCGCCGGTACGACGGTAGTGCTCGAAACGGCCAATCAGTGCCTCTGGCGAGAAGGCTTGCAATATGCTGTCCAGCGCCGCGCCAATGGCCTGCTGGTTCGCCACATGATGAATGCGCACATTGCGCAGGCTCTCGGCCACGGCCGCCGGCGCCGTCAGGTGCACCGGACTCTTCTGCTCGGCAAACATCACCGCCAGGGTCTCGTCATAGTCGAGGCCAAGGCGCAGCGGGTTATCTTCGATGGGACGCAGGTGCTTGTCTGCCAGCGCCGCCTGATCGGTTTGCAACTGCAGCAGTCCTTCCACCATGGCGCGCACCGTTTTGCCCATCTCTTCGAGCATGTCGTGAGCCTGCTGGGTATCCTGCAACTGCAGGGACTGACCCAGGCCGCGCATCAAGGGGGTCAGCGCCACGTGGTCCACCCCCTCCAGCGGAGGGTGGTAATCGGGGTGATTCTCTATGGTGGGCATATCCAGAAATTCTTGGTTCATGGTGTTCTCGACAGCAGAAAAAGGGGCGAGGGATACGGCATCCATATCCGGTTGTGAACGCAGTGGTGACGGCTGGCGAGGATCCACCAGTGGGGTCAGCACCGAGCGTTCATGTTGCAGTGCCAGCAAGGGGTCGACGGCGAGGGCGCGTGGATCCTCCATGGCTTGACTGGTCTCCTCCCCGGCAAGCCACTCATCGAGCTGCTCGGAGGGCCGGTTGCCCAGCACCTGATGCAAGTTCTGCTCGGGGGAGATGGCCCCCAGATAGGCGCGCATCCGGAACGGACCGACGATCAGTTCGTCACCCTGCTCAAGATGTACCTTGCGGGCCCGCCCTATGGGCGAGGTCGCGCCGTTGATGTAGGTCTGACCGCTCAGATCGCACAGGCAGAAACGGCCATCGTTCAACTCGATCCGGGCGTGGGCCGGCATGACCGAGCCCAACCTGTCACGCAGTTGCCAGTCATCCTGCTCTGAGGCACCCAGAGTGCCCCCCATCTCGTCGAAGCGGTACTGCACCTGCTGGCTGCCATCGAGCTGTTCGCTGTTGAGCACCACCAGGGAAAGTTGCTGATTAAAATCGTCCACATTCACTCCTGCACTGATTCCTACACCGAATTTCCTGCGTTTATTCCTGTACACAGATAGTCACAAACGGGTCGCTCGGCGGTTGGCCGAGAAAGGTACTCCACCCCAGGCGCGCGCTCTGCTCTTCCCCCAATCGCAACCCCCTGGCCTGCTCCTGGCCAAAGCCGAGTCGCAGATCCCAGGCCAATTGGTCGCGCAGGATGAAGGAGACAAAGGTCACCAGCGCATGGAAGTGTTCCCCGTTCGGGAGAAAACCGAGAAACTGGCCAAAACTCAGGTCATTGATCTTCAATAAAAACTTGCCCGCACAATCATTCACCTTGTCACCGATGACGAAGTCGCCACCCAACGTGGCGCAAGCACCGCCCAGCCGGTTTTGCTGATCCTGATGGATGGGTACCTTGCGCCACTGCCAGGCACTCACTTCCACATCAGCCAGATCGAAACAGTGCGCCACCAGACCAGCCACCACCTCGGGCGAGCGGCTGGGGCTGGCCAACATGCCTGCATAAGAGAGCATCTTGGCGCGATTGACCGGCAGGCTCTGGCAGACGGCCTCATTGCCCAGCCCCACCAGGGCAAACATCAGGCGGGAGAAACCATCCTCGCCGTTGTCCTGAAAGCGCACGTGATAGCGATACTTGCGCCAGATCCTGTGCAGCAACGTCAGCAGGCGGTGGTGAAAGAAGTCCAGAAACAACCCGAGCTTCTGCTCCCCTTGCGCGTACTCCCACGCCAACGAATCCAGGTAATAACCGGGCATGGGTGACTGGCTGCCGTGCAAGCCGAGAAACGCCACTTCAAGCTCATGACGACCCTTGCCATCGCGACCCACCTGCAATACATCGCTGGTGGGAAAACCCAGGGACGCGGTCGCCTTGAAGCGGATATTTTCGTCACTCGGCAAATGGTCGAGGCCGCGCTCCTGATCGGCACCGTCCAGCCGGTTGAGCAGTTCAACCAGCTGGAAGAAATTGAAACGGGGCGCGTCCCTGGTGGAGGTCACATCAGGGAGTGCTGACCGATCTGGACTGGCCATTGATAGCGCTCCTTGTTGTCGAGATTGACCACCTCCAGCAGGTGGAAAGCATTGACGCTGGCATACAGGGAGAAAAAGTGAGCCAGCACTGTACTGAAGAGATAGAGCTCCCCTTCGCTGCCAAAGGCGGATTGGCGAATGGAGAGTACCGACTTGAGCCCGCGCACCGGCATGCCGCGCACCAGCCTGTCTACCGGTTTGGTCTCGATCTCCTCAATCCCCGCCAGTCGCTTGCGCGATGCCTGTTCTGCCTGCTTGTCATGGAGTGCGGGGAAGTCATAGGTGCGCAGTACTTGCACCAGGGCATCCCGACGCAGCAGAGAGACATAGTTGAGCGACAGGTTGGAGATAAGGGTCCAGTGCAGACTGCCATCCAGCGCCGGACGCAGCGGCCGGGTCGGCCGGATCAAGTTGCGAAAGGTGGCAAAGGAAGGCGAGCTGCCGGTGGGCACACAAATGCTGCCAGCCTTGAGACGGGCAGCTCGGGAGCGGTTGGTGCACGTCAGCGTGACCGAAATGGATTCGTCCAGCTCGACCGTGGTGGTCTCATCCCCGCGTACAAACGAGAGGTTGTGCTCGAAGCCATCCCCGCTGACCGACTCTTTGACCCGCACCCGGTAATAGAGTGCCAACCTGTGCTTGGCCCGTTCGATCTGGTGCTGAAAACTTTCAAACGGCTGGTAGATACGCGGCGTGCCGCGGGAGCGACCCAGGTTGCCTTCCACCCAGCCCTCGACTTGATCCACAGAGAAGATTTCGAAACTGTCCGCATGGCGATAACTCGCCTTGAGGGGATATTCCGCCTGACGGCCATTGAGATTGACCGGCTCACTGTCGTGCTGGAACAGGTTGATGGCCGGCACACAGTTGAGCATGAAAGAGTCTGGGCGGATCTTGAGTTCCGCCGGCAGGGGCCTGTCGAAACAGAAATGGAGCTTGAATTCGCTCACCGGCAAGGGTTGTTTCGGCCAGTCGCCGCCGCTGAGTTCAAAGAAGAGGAAGCTTTCCGGGAAGCAGAAATACTCCTGCAAGATCCGGTAGCCGGAATAGACATTGTTCGGATAAGGCAGGAGCGCGTCGTCGCGCTCGAAACCGACCGATTTCAGGGCCTTGGCCTCCTGGCGAAAGCGCTTGCCATCGATCTCCAGCTCTATGTGGGAGAGCTGGTTGGCGAGCCAGAAATAGAGCTCATAGGCGGTATAGCTGTCACCACCGAGGAAGAAACGCAGCTTGTCCAGCTGCAACTCGCAGAGCGGCAAGGGAGCATGCAGGGCAATATCCAGCGAGATGGTGGAGAGATCGTTACCACTTTGCGCCGAGATATGGCGGATATCTGCCGGATAAACCCAAGTATCGTGACAGGTCTGAAAGTGACAGGTCACCTCGTCGATGGGCAGGCTGTCGAGCTGACACCCCTGCTTGACCAGCGCCGGTTGAGCGATGGCCCCCGGAATAACCGCAAACTGCATTATGGTCATGCTGGGTACGGGGCGCAGATAGTTGGGCCAGAGCATATTGAGCAGACCATGGGTCAGCTCGGGAAACTCATCCTCGATCTTGGCGCGCAGATTGCCGGTGAGAAACGCGAAGCCTTCCAGCAGGCGCTCCACATCCGGATCAGTATTTTGCTCCGACAGGAAACGGGTGAGCTCGGGATAGGTATCGGCAAATTCGCGCCCTTGCAGGCGCAAAAAAGCCAATTCATCCCTGAAGTAATGTTCCAGCGACATTGATCAGACCATGCGGTAGTGACGGTGACTGTCCATATGGACGTTGAACGAGGTGACCTGCTCGATATGCTCCAGCCTCACGTGGGCCGTCACCTGAAACGACATCTCAAGCGGACTCGCCTGATAGTCGGGTGACCTTACATCCACATGAATGATCCGAGGTTCATAACGACGGATGCACTGCCGGATCGCCTCACGGATCCGCCCCTTGATATCCGCACTGCCTTGAGTAGCGTCATTGAGATCAATGACACCCAGATCAGGAGCACTGCGGCAATTGCCGGGACGGGTATTGAGAACCTGTTCGAGCTGCCGTTTGACAGATGCGATCAGTTCTTCAGACTCCGTGCGGGGGGAAGAGCTCAGCCCCTCCCCCCGGATACGATCAAACAGACTGGCCGCATTTCCTCTATCCCAGGAAGAGAGATACGGCATCGGGCATTATTCCTTGTCCAGTCGACCTACCAGAGACAGCTCGAAGCTGGCTCCCATGTACTTGAAGTGCGGACGTACAGCCATGGCAACCTGGTACCAACCCGGCTCCCCTTCCACGTCCAGCACCTTGATCTGGGCGGCACGCAATGGGCGACGGCTGCGCACCTCTGCCGGCGGGTTCTCCTGATCCGCGACGAACTGCTTGATCCAGCCGTTCAGTTCACGCTCCAGATCCTGACGCTCCTTCCAGGAGCCGATCTGCTCGCGCTGCAGCACTTTGATGTAGTGCGCAAGGCGGTTGATGATGAACATGTAGGGCAGCTGGGTACCCAGCTTGTAGTTGGTCTCAGCTTCCCGGCCTTCCTTGGTATTGGGGAACACCTTGGGTTTTTGCACCGAGTTGGCAGAGAAGAAGGCTGCATTGTCGCTGTCTTTACGCATGGTCAGAGTGATGAAACCCTCTTCTGACAGCTCATATTCGCGACGATCGGTGATGAGCACTTCGGTCGGGATCTTGGCTTGCAGCTGACCCATGGCCTCGTAGACATGTACCGGCAGATCGTGGATGGCACCACCGCTCTGCGGACCGATAATGTTCGGACACCAGCGATACTTGGCAAAGCTGTCGGTCAGGGAGGTGCCCATCAGATACGCGGTATTGCCCCACAGATAGTGGTCGTGATCCGAGCTGATGTCTTCCTGATAGTTGAAGCCCTTGATGGGATTCTCGGTCGGATCGTATGGCAGACGCGCCAGAAAACGCGGTGCGGTCAGCCCCAGATAGCGGGCATCTTCCGATTCGCGCAGTGCGCGCCACTTGGTGTAGGACGGGCCTTCGAAGACAGACTTGAGATCCTTGATGGAGGACAAGTCCGTAAAGTTGTCGACCCCAAAGAAGGCCGGTGCGACAGAGGAGATAAAGGGGGCATGCGCCATGGCGCCAACGGCACTGACATACTGCATCAACTTGATGTCGGGTGAGCTGTGGGTGAAGGCATAATCACCTATCACGGCACCGACGGGCTGGCCACCGAACTGGCCATAACCACTGGAATAAACATGCTTGTAGAGGCCGGACTGGGTGATCTCGGGGGAGAACTCAAAATCTTCCAGCAACTCTTCCTTGGTCGCATGCAGCACCTGGATCTTGATGTTTTCACGAAAATCGGTGCGATCCACCAGCAACTTGAGTGAACGCCAGGAAGATTCCATCTCCTGCAATTCTTTGGCGTGCAGGATGACGTCCATCTGTTTGCTCAGCTTCTTGTCGAGTTCGACAATCATGCTGTCTACCAACGCCTTGTTGACAGGATCGCTGGTGGTACCGTTATCAAGAATATTGGCGATCAAGGCGGCAACGCCTTGTTTGGCAACACTGTAACCCTCATCAACCGGGCTGATACGGGCCTGTGCCATGATTTCGTCCAGCAAGGACGAGGAGGCTACACTCGCCCCCGCTTGAACCTGTTCTTCGACCAAAGACATGTTTTTTCCTTTCTCGTCAATCAATCCAACCAACCGATCACTCGGCAGGCTTAATCAAATCCAGCTCCTTGAGCAGTTGCTCACGAGCCTCATCACTGGACAGCAGATCCTGCAAACGATTGCGGAAGGAAGGAATGTTTCCCAGCGGTCCCTTCAGCGCAACCAGGGCCTCACGCAGTTCCAGCAGCTTGCGCAGCTCGGGTACCTGCTGGGCCACGCTGTCAGGTGTGAAGTCTTCCAGAGACTGGATCTTGATCGAAACCGGCATCTCTTCCTGGCTGTTCTCCTCCAGGCGATTGGGAACGGAAAACTTCAGTTCCAGTGCGGATTCTTTCATGACAGAAGAGAAATTATTCTTGTCGATGGAGACGGTTTGACGTTCCTCGATAGGGGTTTCTTCAGTACGCCCCTTCATATTGCCAACGACCATCATGGTCAACGGAAGCTCTATTTCCGCCTGCTGACCACCGGTTGCCGGTACATATTTGATATTGATACGTTCTTTGGGCGCAACAGTGGCGCCATCGATACTCTTTCCCATGCTCTAAATACCAAGTTGTGGATCTGCCAAGACCCAAAAGCTTATAGCCGATGGATTAACCAACAACTGTCAAAAATGACAGTTGACTGTGTCGCTGAATAGCGACACGCGACTCCATAGGCCGACTGATATGTTTTTGATATAAAAAGAGCAGAGACTCTAATAATCAAAAACACAATATGCACCTTGTTATCTATACAACCCGATTATGCCTCTGCTCTTTGTCAGAGGTCATGTTGGCTTAAAGTGCCATTTGCGGCGAATGGTATATTCATCCATTCAGCAACGTCAATAAGACATGATTAAAATAAAATATTTACTTTAAAAAACAAGCGCTTGTGTACACTTATTGAAAAAACAAAAAATATTAAAACCTGTATGCAAGATGAAACAAAAGATATTCGAGATGACTATTATAAAAGAACATCCAATAAAGCAATGACGACGCGACAGGTATTGACGCCAAGCACCTGTTGCTGCGTCAACCCTTGTCACATATGTTCATTCACTCATCTTTAAACTCATCTGGCACAGGAATTACCAATGGAAGGGTAAAAAGATACATTTAAACAAAATAAATATAATAAGAGGTGACACTCAATGCCTAGATGACAGGCATATGATTTACAACGCTTTTAATAAAAAATTCATTCGATTAAATCGCGCCTTTCAACTTAACGAACCAGTGCTGCGCCAGTTTCTGACCGGAACTCTTCTCTTTTTCTGTCATCCCCTTTTCCAGCTCATCGCGCGCCTTGGTTGCATCACTATTACCATCCGTTGCAGCAAGCAAGTACCATGCATAAGCATGCAATCTGTTACGTGGTGCTCCCCACCCTTGCTCACGCATTATTCCCATACGATATTGCGCGTTTCTGTGATTGGCATTGGCTGCCAGTCGATACTGCTGCAGTGCCTGACTGTAGTCCTCCTTGCCGCCCAACCCCAGTCGTAGCATCTCAGCATAAGCGTACCGGGCATCGACATTGCCTTGTTGGGCTGCCTGCGCAAAACTCTGACGGGCTGAGGCCAGCTCCCCCCGTTCTTGTTGCAGCTTCGCCAATGCAACTTGTGCCTGACTGAACCCTCCCTGGGCCGCCAGCGTCAACCAATGCTCACGTGAAACAACATCGGTCTGCAGCAAGCTCAACTGATATTCAGCCTCATGGGAACCTCGACCAGCCGCCAGTTCCAGCCAATATCGGCCCAGCGCAAGATCCTGCGTTACCCGCTCGCCGGCCTGATAGGCCAATCCCAACCACAACTGGGCTGGCGCCGAACCCGCGTTAGCAGCACGCTGATAGGCAGTAAATGCCTCTGCCGAACTTGCCTGGCGAGCAAGCACCAGCAAGGCGTCCGGTTGCTGCTGGGCGGCAGCCTTCTCAAACCAGCGCTGGGCAATATCGGAGCGCTTGTTTACCCCCTTTCCCTGCTCGTAACGCAGCCCGAGTTGGTACTGAGCGTCACGATTGCCCTGCTCGGCCGCTTTTTCCAGCCATTTGATGGCCTCGGTATCGGCACCGGACTGCTTGGCATACCACTGCCCCAGGATCAGTTGCGCTTGGGCATGATCCTGTTTGGCCGCCTGTTCGAACCAGTCGAGACACTCGCTGACCAATTTGCCTTTATGGTGGAGCTGGCAATCCATCCCCAGCTGATAACTGGCCTCACGATTACCCAGTTTGGCCGCACGTTGCCACCAGTCATTGGCCAACGTTGGGCTCTTCGGCTCACCCAGGCCGGACTGATACCAGCGACCCACCTGCAACGCCGCTTCACCACGAATATCGCTATCCGCCGCCAAGGGGCCCGATTGCTGAGCTGCCTGCTTCATCCAGCGCATCGCCTCGGGATAATCAGGCTTGGCAGCCAAACGCTTGGCCAGTTCATACTGGGCTTTGCCATGGCCCTGTTGGGCTGTTTGAGATAGCTCGGACTCAGTGAGTGATGCAGTTGTGGTACAAGCGGTTAACCAGCTGCTCGCCAGTGCAAGCCATAAAGCACGGTATGTCATGAGAAAAATCTACGCTGATAGAAGTTGAAGATGAGTAGATGCCATATTACTGGCAGCTCCGTTATGCTACGTGACCACCTGATAGGCATAAAGCTGATGCCGCGCCGTCCCTGACTATTAGCCTTGCCTATCAGAAGGCCCCGATACTCTCTGCCAATTCTGCAGCCATGACATGGCCGTTATCACGATGGCAGGTCAGATACTGGGCCAACCAGTGTTGGTACTGCTTCATTGATACCTCTTAAACCACTATCCAAATTAATCGACCGGGTTGGTATCCGTCTTAGGCTGTGCGGCACGGTAGGCGTCCATGATCGGGGCCCAGTCCATACCGAGCGGTACAGGGTGTTGCTTGAATAGCTCGCCATATTTCTTGTCGAAATCATCCATACCGTATTGGCGCACTATCGGCACTCTCTGATCATACCAATCATCGGTCACCTCTTCGGCGATACCACGGACAAGCAGTAGGTCAGGGCTAAGTTGCAATCCTCCTCCGGTTAGCATGACCTCGAAATAACCACCAGGAGCCAAACCAAAGTAGAGCCGATTTCGTCTTTCATATCGTCCTTCGACTAAATACACCTGACGCATTTGCTGCTCTAAGTCGGTAGGTAAATCCACCTTGATGCGGTAGCGTTTGCCATCATGGAACGAAACCATCTCAATCACGGCTTTATCGGGGATGGGAACGCCATCGGTGGGCAGGCCACCGCCGCCCGCCCAATAGTAACGCTGTCCCTTGATACGGTCGGCAAGCAGACCTCCAGCCCCCCCACCAGCTAGACGGTCCGCATAAACCTGTTTCCCTCCAAGATAGAACTCGGTCTTGGTGTTCTTAGTAAGATCTATATTGCTGCCTGTACCATAATCCCAAGCAAATTTAGACAGAGATTGTGGAACCGCGCAGGCCATCAATGACAAGCTGACTCCCAACAATGCGACGATATATTTCATCTTTATGCTTCCTTGTTCTCTATCATCCAAACAGCCGGACACACACAGTTATAAGGTTGCACGGTCTGAACAACCGGACATTCCCAATCTGCTGGCCCGCGAATTTGATGTCCAGCAACCCAATCAGGTGTGGTGTGGCGATATCACCTACGTCTGGGCAGGTGGTCGTTGGCATTACCTGGCAGCGGTTCTTGACCTGCATATCCGGCGGGTTGTGGGGTGGGCGATGTCAGATAAACCAGATGCCGAGCTGGCCGTGAAAGCACTTGAGATGGCGTATCAACAACGAGGTTGTCCGTCAGGCGTGCTGTTTCACTCTGACCAGGGCAGCCAATATGGCAGCCGGGCATTTCGGCAACGACTGTGGCGCTATCGTATGACCCAGAGCATGAGCCGACGTGGCAACTGCTGGGATAACGCCCCGATGGGGCGGTTGTTCAGGAGCTTGAAGACGGAGTGACTTCCGGCGACAGGTTACATGAGTCTGCGGGAAGCGAAACGGGATATCAGCCATGACCTGATGGATTACTACAACTGGCGGCGACCACATCAACACAATAATGGGATACCGCCAGCAGAGGCCGATACTCGGCCTAACCAAATGTCCGGATTTAGTTGACCACTACATTGGGTCCTGTGGGGGCAGCTTGGCAGGCTGCGACTAACGGCAACAGCAGCAGTAATAGGAGTGTGCGCATCGATGCCATCATCGAACCGGGTTTATATCTGTCTTAGGCTGTGCGGCACGGTATGCGTCCATGATAGGAGCCCAATTCATCCCACTAGGAGTAGGGTATTGCTTGTAGGCATCCCTGTAATCCTTGTCAAAACGGGCCCAAGCATTTTTAAACTGGCTGGAGAGTGGGAAACGTTGATCATAAGGATCATCCGTGACCTCTTTGGCAATCCCCCTGGCCAATAGGATATCAGGTGTCACTCTGACACTGGTTAAAAATGCTTCCACATAGCCGCCGGTGGCCATGCCCAAGCCAATGTTATCTCGGCGTACTTCACGCAACTCATCCCTCACCTTGATGCGATAAGGCTGCGCAATCATGCTTTCCAGCTCTGTGGGCAAGGCCAGGCTGATGCGATAGCGCTTTTTATCGTGGAATGAAATCCACTCTACTTCTACCTTATCGGGGACGGGGTGAATATCACGACGCCCCTTGCCTATGCGCCAGCGATAGTCCTTTTCTTTGAGCGCTTCGGCGCCAAAAAATCCGGCAGAACCATTGATCGAAGCATCAACTAACTTGCCCTGACGATAAAAGAGTACCTCCGTCACCCATAGTTCATCTGAGTTGGAACCCACCATATGGCGCCAGTCCAGTTGTTTGGGGCCTGTGGGGGCTGCTTGGCATGCTGCGACTAATGGCAACAGCAGCAGTAAGAGTATCCAGCGCATTAATTAACCGGTTCATTGTCAGTGTGAGGTTGTTTGGCACGGTAAGCATCCATGATGGGCGCCCAGTCCATACCCTGCGGAATTGGGTGCTGCAGGTAAGTGGCGCCATAATCCTTATCAAATGCCGCAAAAGCATTATTGAATTGTTTGGAAAGTGGCACCTTTTCGTCTTGCCAAGGCCTTATTTCCTTAGCTATGCCTCTTGCTATTAAAATATCTGGTTTGACTTTGAACTTGGTTAGAAACACTTCAACGTACCCCCCTGGAGCAAGTCCAAGTGCGATTATATTTCTTCGTACTTCTTGGCGTTTTTCTGCATTCAATATCCAGTAACCTTGTGCAATCTGAGAGTTTAAATTTGATGGGAGCATCAAAGTGATGCCGTAGCGTTTTTTGTCATGGAAGGAAACCCATTCAATATCAACTTTATCAGGAATTGGCTGGTTGTATAATTTTCGTCCTGCACCTATGCGCCAGCGATAATCCTTTTCTCGTAAAGCCTCAGCTCCAACATAACCAGCATCACCGTTTGACGAGCCGTGAATGAGCTTCCCCTCCTGATAAAAATTGGCCTTTGTGTGCCATATTTCATCCGCGTTGGAGCCCACCATATAAGACCAATCCATAGTCTGTGGGGTGCTTGCAACACCTGTAGCGCTAAAACCCAGCAGACCCAGCGCTAGTAAAGGAAGTTTTATCCAATTGAATTTCATTATCCGCCTTCCTGATTATTGTAAATTTTACGTCCATCTCTACCATCGATATTATTCGCCATATTGACCAATCCAGTGTCTGCACTATGATGCAAGTATTCAAAACGAAGATAGCGATAGGCATCTGATGTTAATTTATTCGCTAAGTTTTTAACTATACCTCGTTCTTTAGCGGCATTAATCCATTGCTCATCTAGCTTGGCTAGATTGGAATGAGGAATCCGAATACTCAATGGTACTAGTGACAAATCAGCTCTTGCTTCATCCCATAATTGAAATGGAACTCCCACATCTCTTGCCGCTTCAACCATCATGTGTAGTGGAATGCGTGAGTATTCACCTTCAACCACACGATTGATCAATACTTCAACTTCGACATTCATTTTATCTGTCTTGGGGTGTCGACTGCTCCTCACTCGCAGGCTGATCTTATTCCTCACCGGCGCACTCGCCACATTAGGTAAATCAACAACCTCATTACCCCACCCCTTAATCACCTGTTCCTCGGCATACAGTTTGGCTCTTTGGTAGGCTCGGCTTTTCTTAGGGTCGAAGAACATGGACGACTCCTCGCTCCGACAAACTTTGATAGCAATTTGTTCGGTGATAGCAGGATCGCTATTGGGATTGCTCAAACTCCAGCGGCTGTAATAACCACCGCCAACATCAGAGTGAGCCCCAGGCACTATGACTTCTGTGAAGTTTGGTGCAATTTTGGTACCCAGTTTATCATCGGTGATGCGAGTCAAGGCAAAGAAAAAACGCCATTCATCGGCGGCAATAAGATGAACCACCCGCTCAGCGCAGTCTGGGGACAGGGTTACGTTTCGTTTCCTTGCAGAGGTTGTTACAGTATCAAATAATCCAGCAAATTTTATACGGCAATCGTCGCGACTAGCCCAATCGAAACCAGCCTTGAGCTGAATTCCGCTCTCTTTTTCCATCGAGTTTGCTAACAAATGCCCTGTTTTTCCATCAATAAAATTAATAAATTGCCGAGCAGCGGAAGCACCACGACTAAAACCAAATACGTCAAATTCAATTTTATGAATACAGTCAGTCTTAGAAAGAATTTCGCCTAATTGTTCATTTATTGTTTCAATAATTGTTGTGTCGCAGGCCTTTTCTACTTTGGATAGACTTGAAGTACTCCCTAAATCGGATGCTTGGCCAGCTCCAGCATCCTCTTCAGCATTCTCCGTGCCGATCCCATCAATATACACCTTTGCTAAAAGCTCATTGCCTTTCGGCACCCGATATAGTTCATAGGCTTTACCAATATTGGTAATGTCATTTGCTTGGCTTGCAACCTTTAGAGGAACATCCCCCGCCTCGCATTGTTTGCGCAGCGCTTCACGTTCCTCAGGGGTGGCACATTGCTCCAAAAATCTCTCGATCCCATCCTTGCCAATCAAATGGTTAAAAGTGTTGTTCGAGGTACCATCGAAGAAGAGCCCAACCCGCAAGATATTGATCTGATAGCCTTTAACTTCAATCACATAGGAGTGCTTGGTGAAAAAGCGAGTAGGCTGAGCCTGTCCTGACTGATGTCTTTTCGGTAGCGGCTGTTCTGGCTCGGTGAGACAAAGGTCGCCAGTGGTCACCTTGATATGCTCTCGTTTGACGTCGCAGTGCCCGAATAACTTGTCTGTATAGGTGGGTACCTGTGTGGTCTCACCCTCCTTGAGGGCCTCACGGGACTGCGCCGCCTTGAGCCAGGCTGGCGTCTCGATTTTTACAGCCACCGGGCCAACTGCAAAACCACGCACCAGAGTAGGCCCATCCTTCAGGGTGACCGTTTCTGACTTGCCGGTTTCGTCAGTCAAAGTGGCCTTGAGCCCCTTGAACGAACAATTGTGCTCATCACGAACGTCTATCTCTATCCAGTTATCATAACGTTCGCAAGGGATACAGTGGGGATCTGCCGCCATCAGGATACTCCTGTCAATTCGTGATGTTTGTTCAGCCAGTTGGCTACCTGAACCAGCTCATCATCGGTCAGCATCAAAGGCGTCCGTATCTCTTCAAGAGGCAGATTGGCCTGCAAGGCCAAGGCGCCAGCCACCACACCATCGCGCACATCCTCTTGCAGCCCATCCTGATTGGCCTGTTTAAGGGTGGGTAAAATGGTCCCGGCCGGGTCAGGATGGCGCTCCATCATAGCCGTCATGGTCTGCCATAACCGCCGCCGCAAGATGTAGGCATGACGGTTCTCGTCGTAGAGTCCAGCCAGATGATGAGGCCGGATATGAAACCAGGGAGTTTGCAAGGCCGGTTGGAACCGGGCATTGGGCGTGCGAACGAAGGCTTCATCATGGATCCAGAGCCCGGAACAGGGACCCAGCACACTATCGCGTTCATCAGGGGTCATGGCGCTGAGCATAGGCAGAAAAATGCGTGGGTCAGAGAAACGAAACCAGACTGCTTCTCCCTCGCGTATCGCTTCTATCAGGCTCTGCCAATGGCGGCGGATCAGCTCCACTGATTGGTCGCTGATCAGGTAGAAGCCGCTCAGGGCAGGATTGGCCATCATGAACTCAGTGGAAGGCGCAGGTAGCAACCAGGGCCCCAATGCAGACTGCTCATCAAAAGCGGTACCGGCAAAAAGTGGATTGGCATTCTCTCCATCATATGCATAGAAATCCGCCACGGCTGAAACCGCCTGGGCTCCATCGATGACGGCATACGTCTCACCCGCTTGCTCGCCAGCGAGCCAATCAGATAACGTCATAATACGGAAACCTCTATCAGTCGCTTGATCCTGCTGCGGTTGTCCGATGCATTGTCAGAGGTTGGAATCGTATTGAGCAAGGTATCGAAATCACCGCTCATGGAGGAAACCACCCGATCGACCCTTAGCTTGGTCTGCGTCGGAAACAGCATCTCAGCTTCCCCCTTGAAGTGCGCCGCGTCTCCCAGCAGACGGCCACCATGACCGGCAGGCAGGCGGATCTTCAACAAGGTATCGTTGACCCAGGCCTTGTCCGGTGAGGTACTCATGAATCCTGGCTCAACAACAATATTGCCCACCCCGGTGAACTGCTCTTTCAGGGCTGCAAGCTCCGGCTTGTCTAGCGCTAGCCCCCGGTAAACGAAAGACAACTCAGGTGAGGCCGGCAATTTGGCCAGACCAGCCTCCACATCGGCAACATAGGCCTTCATTGCCTTATCAAATTCACCCGCAGATGTCGGCTCATCATTCAAATAGCTGCGACTAAGCAGGGTATCGATGGCCTCTCGCTGCTTGTAGGGGCGATCACGCAAATAGTTATTGAGCAATGCGTACCCCTGCGCCGAATAGTATCTGAGCGCTTCATCCGCTTTGGATATCTCTACCGTCGCCCACTTCTTTGCCGGCTTTTTACCTTCCCCTTTGGCCGCAACAGGTGGCGGCGGCGGTGGCATCCCTGCGCCTCCGGCAAGCTGGGGTGGGGCGAGCGGTGGAGCCGGTGGCCCCTCGGCAGGCTGGGGTGGTACCGGCGGTGGGGCTGCTGGACAAGGCTTGGCCAGCGGTGCCATGGACTCCATGCTCTTGTGAATGGCCGGGGCTGGCAAAGTTGCTGGTGGTGGTGTTGGCACTTCGACATTGCCTGGCAGGATTGGGGCTTTGCCCCCCCAACCAGCACCTGAACCTGGGCTGCCACCCGAGTTCATCTTGATGGTGGGGCCGACCAGAGTAACGCCGCCACCATCGACCTTGATAAAACAGCCGCCCACCTTGACGGTGATCTCAGACCCCGCTTCCAATACCACTTTGGCGCCGGCCTTGACGTGCACTTCCTGCCCTGCCTGGGTGAGCCAGCTCTGCCCCAGCTTCTGGTGCATGGAAGCATCGACAGTCAGCGACAGGTCACCCTTGATATGGTCCCGCTTCTCCCCCTCCACCGTCAGGTGGTCGTTGGCCTTGATGCGAGTCACCCGCTCGTTGTCGATGTCGGTGTGCTGGTCGTGCTTGATGTGCCAGGCCGCATCATTTTCAATGAGCACGTTCAGGTCTTTCTGACCGTGGATGTAAATCTCTTCCTGCCCCGCCTGGTCTTCAAAACGCAGTTCGTTAAAGCCTTCGCCCTGGTGGGTTTCGGTGCGCAGCACGGTACGGGTCTTGTTGGCAGGCAAGTCGTAGGGCGGCCGGTTGGTGGCGTGGAAGGTGCGACCGGTGACGATAGGCTGGTCGGGGTCCCCTTCTAGGAAAGAGACGATGACCTCGTGGCCGATGCGCGGAATGGCCATTATGCCGTATTGGCCACCCGCCCAGCCCTGGCTGACACGCACCCAGCAGGAGCTCTGGTCGTTGGAGCTGCCATATCTGTCCCACGGGAATTGCAGTTTCACCCGGCCGTGTTCGTCGCAGTAAATCTCCTCCCCCTCGGGGCCCACCACGATGGCAATCTGCGGGCCGTCCACCATAGGCTTGTGGGGGGCTTGTGGGCTGCCGATACGGGCACGCCAGGTGGTCGCAGCTTTGACCACCCCAAACTCGTTGTGGTAGACGGTCGGGCCGCTGCCCCCCTCCTCTTCCAGCGCCTGGGGCTGCAAGCCGGTGTGGCTGATACGCACGATTTGCCAGTCGATATTCAGATTGCCGTTCGGATGCTCGGTCAGCGAGAAAAACTGGCCTGGCAGCAGGGCTGCACTGTTGGATTTGCCGCTGCCCGCCACGGCGTCATTGCGAAGCGCATCGAGCCTGTGCTGGGCAAACGCCTTGCCACTCGGGTCCTGCTTGTAACGGCCCGGATAGTCAAAGTGCTGGTAGCTATCGCGCTGATGCTCCAGCTCGCTGCCCTGTTTCTTGTGGGAGAGCCCGTAGGCCGGGGTCTTGAAGCTGTAGTCCTTGAGCTCCACATCAGAGGGGCGCACCGCTTCCCGGTAGTGGAACTGGCGCACATAGGGGCCCTGCTCCAGCGAGCGGTTGCCCAGGTTGAAAAAGAGTTCGGGGCCGGCTGTCAGCGCCGCCGCATCGTCGGCAAAGACAATGCGGTGTTTGCCTGCTTCAAATTCGTGGAAATAGAAGAGCCCCTCTTCGGCGGCGAGCCGGTTGACAAAATCGAGGTCGCTCTCGCGATACTGTACGCAGTATTCGCGCTGAGCATGCTCGTTTTTCAGCGCAAAGGCGTAATCGGTAATGCCGTGCTCTTGCAGCAGGATACTGAGGATTTTATCGGGTTTCTGCGCCTGGAAGATGCGGGAATTGTGACGAAGCGAAAGCCGCCACAACGCCGGCTGCACCAGCAGCTGGTAGCGGGTGCGGCGAAAGCCGCTGTCCCCTTGCGCAAAGTCACTCACTACCCCGCACACCCGCCGTTGCAGCTCGCCGTTGTACCACACCATTAGCTCGCACGGCTGGTCCAGCACATCGGCAAAGTCGACATCCGGCTGGGGGCTGGCCAATTCCAACCGCAACTGGAACGGGCTATTCAGCGCCTCTTCCAGCGCAAACTCGGCCACCACGAAAGTGCTCTCGGGCAGCGCCCCTACCTTGACGGTGAATTGTAATCCTGTGCTGTCTGCCATCGGTGAGCGCCTCTGAGATATGGTGCAGCCCCGTACATTCAGGGGCTTTTCAAACTGTGTGAGAGATCCGCCATCGCCCTGGTTTTTCTGACACCATGGCTACCGCACGCCCTTGACGGCGTGCGACAAGACGTGAATTCGGTTTTTTTCTTGTACCCACTCGCAAAGAGCAAACGGGTACAAGAAAAAATCGGGGCGGTGCAAAACGGGGGAGTAGAAGACAGTCGGCGAGATATCCTCAAATGGATGCTCGTCAATCGCGCAGATAGCAAAGGGCACCGCAAGCAGTGCCCCTTTGTATCAACTTACGCTTCGCTAGGTGCGCGCCAGTCGTCAGAGCCGGAGGTACCGGCGACCGTGTGTTCCCAGTCAATCTTGCGGTAGGCCAGAGAGACCTGGATCAGCTGGGTGAAGTCAGACTTCGCCGGATCCTGGCAGTGGGGCATCTGGCAGTCGATATCGACTATGGTGGCATCGGTCAGCACGGTAGAGAAAAAGTGCTCCTGCTTGCCTTCCACAGAAGTGCGATACCACTTCAGGGTCACTTTCGGCAGCATTTCACCGGAGGCCAGGGCGTTGTACATCAGCGGTACGGCCTTGTTCAGGGCAACGGTGAATTTGAACGGCTTGTGGACACGCTGGCCGGCAGGCTGGCCAGATTGCGGGTCAGTCGGCACTGTGACGACGTGTTGGAACTCTTGCACCAGCATCTCGTCTTCGTGGCCCTGCACGAAGATGTTGCCGACGGAATCGGAGGTGAAGGCACTCGCGGTGATGTTGCCCTGGGTTTTACCTTCGATGCTGATATAACATGGAGTTGGCATGGGTATGCTCCTGATTGGTTGAACGGTAATGACACTCGACCGAAACCATTAGCAGTGACCATGCCAAACATTTTTATTTATAAAAAACAAAGACTTATGAAAAACCCAGGTCTATACCCTCACAAAAAGAGCGCAACAAGTTGCTCGAGCGGCATATAGCACTACAAAAAGTTGCACCCTCAGCATTTAAAACCAAATTTAAAGCAATTTTTTGCTCATAATGACACTTAACCCCGTAAGACTGGTGACAGCGTCTTGTGGCTGACCTTCCCACTGAGCTATCAATTAGTAGGAGAGCAGTCGCTGAGGTAATCCACTGATGACGACCAGATCACTCGATGCGATCAGCGTAATGAAGAGGCTGGGCGAAGAGCTGAACCGATATGGGATCGAATGGCTGCCATGGAAAAACAATACCCCCAGACAATCAGATTGCCTGGGGGTTTGCTGCATGTCAGTGATAACGAGATCTGTACACATATCACGTTCGAACCGGGCAGTCCGTCAAACGGGCATAAAGAAAAGGGCCTGTCTTGCGACAGGCCCTTTTCTTTTATTTGGCGGTGAGGGAGGGATTCGAACCCTCGATACGTTGCCGTATACACACTTTCCAGGCGTGCTCCTTCAGCCACTCGGACACCTCACCAAATTTTCACTTCGTTGAATTGGCTTTCGGATCACGCCATGCGTGCTTTCTTGCCGACTTCGTCGGTGGGCAACCATTCTGGCATCCCACCAAATTTTTTATCACATTTTCAGGTGCCTGAGTTGCACCATCGCTTGCAGACCATGCCGCAGCGACGGGGCGTAATGTAAGGGATGCATTGTGTTTTGGTCAATGCAATTTTGCGGTTTTCAATCTGTTTGCTCAAGAACCGAGCCAACTGCGCAAAATCTTTCCACCTCTGCATCCCATACCATCAACTGGCGGCCTGTTCGTGACTCTGCTCGCCTTTCAATGCCTCTTCCAGAGAGCCATAAAACTCCAACTGACCCGGTACAGGGCGCACCTTGGCACGCGCCAATGTCTTCAACGGCTGAAACTGCAACTCGGCTACCCGCAGCTCCACTCCGGCCTTGGCCATCTGCTTTTCAAACTGCAGGAAAGCAGAGAGTCCCCCGGCATCCAGGATGGAGACAGCCTCCATCTGCAATACCAGCAGCTTGTGCCCCTGGACCTGAGCCACCAGCTCGCCAAAGACACGCTCGGCTGCCGCAAAAAACAGCGGGCCGTTGATCTTGTAAAGCAAGGAATTCGCCGGCACTTCGTCGGCATAGCGCTTGTGATCGGCCAAATCGTGCAGCTTGGTCATCTTGGCAATTTCACGCATGAACAACAGCGACGCCAGGATCACCCCGAAGGTAATGGCAATGACCATGTCAAAGATGACGGTCAACGACAGACACACCACCAACACCAGCACATCGGATTTGGGGGCGCGACGCACCAGCTCCACCACCTTGTGTGCCTCACTCATGTTCCAGGCCACGATCAGCAACAGCGCAGCCATGGCCGAGAGCGGCAACCAGGAGAGCCAGGGTGCCAGCACCAGAATGGCGGCCAGTACCACAAGCGCATGCACTATGCTGGAAACCGGCGAGGTGGCACCCGCCCGTACGTTCGCGGCGGAACGGGCAATGGCCGCCGTTGCCGTGATACCACCGAAGAAAGGCGCCAATATATTGCCCAACCCCTGCCCCACCAGCTCGGCATTGGAGCTGTGCTTGCGACCCGTCATGCCATCGAGCACCACGGCGCAAAGTAGCGACTCAATGGCCCCCAGCATGGCCATGGAAAATGCAGCCGGCAACAAGCGCTCGATGGCCGCCAGGTTCCATTCGACCGGTGAACCATCCGGCCCTGGCAGTGCCCAGGGCATTACCAGAGTCGGCGCTATGGGCGGGATCCCCATACCTTGTGTGCCATCGGCCAGGGTATAACTGAACTTGCTGCCAATGGTGGCCACATCGACACCAAAGTAGTGCAGACCAAACCCCAGCCCCACCCCCACCAGCACGGCGGGCAAGTGACCGGGCACTGGCAAGCGCAGCCGTGGCCAGAGCAATAACACGGCCAGGGTAGCAATCCCGACCAATGTGTCACCCCATTGCCAGCTTGGCAGGGCATGTACCAGCGCCTCTACTTTGCCTATGTAATTTTCCGGTATATCGGGCACCTGGAGCCCGAAGAAGTCCTTGATCTGCAAGGTGGCTATCACGATGGCGATCCCGCCGGTAAAGCCTAGGGTCACTGACGGCGGAATGTACTCAATCAGGCGCCCAAGTCGGGCCATCCCCATGGCGACCAGAAAGAAGCCCGAGATCAGGGTCGCCATCAGCAGGCCACCGACCCCGAATTGCTGGGCCACCGGGTAGAGGATCACCACGAAGGCGGCGGTCGGCCCCGACACGGAGAAACGGGATCCACCGGTCACCGCAATGACGATACCTGCGATGATGGCGGTATAGAGACCATGTTGTGGTGGCACGCCGCTGGCAATCGCCAGCGCCATGGCCAGCGGAATGGCGATGATGCCGACCGTGACGCCGGCGATCAGGTCACGGCCAAAGCGAGGGATGCTATAGGGTTCATCAATACAGGATTGGCGTAAAGCAATGGCCAGCTTCACGCTTTGCAAGGGAGCTCGGTTGTGCATGTATGTCGTAATACCAGAAGAGGGAGATAAAGGCCGGATTGAACCGGCGCCCGATCATCATCAAGGGCCGGCAGAACTGTCGACACGGCGATGGTATCCGGGGCAACCATACTCCAGCCAAGGAAATATTTCGATGGGCAGGATCAATGAATGACCATTACACCGCAAAATAGCGGTTTGTTGCTGGCATATCGCCGATTTTTATCACCATTACGCAGATTTTTCACTTCGCCTGCTAACCAAATGCACACGGCCCGCGGCAGACACTTGTCTACCATCGGGGCGGTTTATGAGGCATGGGTCCTCCCATTCACCCACCCCATTTTTATTGAACGGGCAGGGATGGTTGGCCATCACTGAGCAGCCAGAACGCAATCCGCCACCAGCGCAAAAATTGATAACGTGGCCGCCAGAGGCCAATCTCAAGCTGCTGATTGTGCTGAAAATAGTCCACAATGACCAAGTTTTGGACAAACAGGGCGAAATTCCATTTTTTGCGCCGGATCGCGGGTTGACACCCAGCCGACAGGCTATTAATATCCGCACCGTCTCAACGAGACAGGCAATTCCTCCTTAGTTCAGTCGGTAGAACGGCGGACTGTTAATCCGTATGTCACTGGTTCAAGTCCAGTAGGAGGAGCCAATTCCCTCGTAGTTCAGTCGGTAGAACGGCGGACTGTTAATCCGTATGTCACAGGTTCAAGTCCTGTCGAGGGAGCCAAATTACAAAGCCCAGTCTCAGGACTGGGCTTTTTCATGTCTGCCACATCCTCCACTTACTCACCCTCTTTTCCTTTCCATCACGGCTCGCCCCCCATTGCAAAGCTGGCTCTCGCCTCCCGATCAGGAGACAGACACAAGCAGGTAGCCCTTGGTCGCACGCAGTACTACAGTGGACGAGGTGAATAACCTGACAACAGAAGCAAGCAATTATGATGCACAAGACCATGATTACGGCGGCAGCACTGGCCCTGCTGATCCAGTCCCCTGCCCACGCCATCAGTGCCAAATACCGCCAGCAACTCGAAAACTCCGGCTGCACCCAGGCCTCCGAGTTGCAAGGATGCGATATCACCAAGAGCAAGGCCGAAAATGCCAAGGCTGGTTTTGGCGAGACAGCCACTCCCGCGAGCACGGAGGCCGCCGCAGACACCACACCCTATGCTGGACAATGGGTGGCAAAAAGCAACGAAGGAGCCACAGTTGCCACCATCCGTATCGATGGCAAAGAGCAGGTTTGGGTCAATGGCAAACAGGTCAAGGCAAAGCGGGCTGACGGTGCACTGCTGTTCAAGCAGGGCACCCTCACATTTACCATTCAGGGCGATCGCCGTCTGAAGGGGGAAGATGTCTGGAACGATAGTGATGCGGGCACCAAGGGCCCCATCAATATCGAGTAATAACCGAGGTGCCCGGCCCACAACCGGGCGCCTGTTCTGCATTCTGACTGGATTGCATCAGTACCGAACGCTTGCCATCTGTGACAGTCGCCCATCGAATGTCAGGGCAGGCCCCATCAATGCGACACCTTCTACCGAGCAAGCGGCCATGCAGGCTTTATCAGTAAAACATGCATTCGTCGCCTGACTCAGGCGATAATCAGCCCAATTTCACCCTACTCAGGAGTTCTCATGCGTCGATTCAACGTCATGCTCAACGGCAGCCGATTGATGATGTTCCCCTTCTATGTCTGCATCCTTGTCTGTGTCGCCCTCTTGATGGTGAAGTTTGCCATGCAGCTCTATGTGCTGTGCCGCGACATCATCGACATCCCCTATCTGGATCTGATCACAGGGGTGCTGACCCTGGTGGACTTCGTGCTGGTGGCGCAGATGCTGATCCTGGTGGCCATCTGCGGCTACGTGCAGTTCATCAAGACCCCGGAGCAGCGGGCTGCCCTCGGCGACAACTGGCTCAGCAAGATCAACTTCGCCTCCCTCAAACTCATCGTCATCAACTCCTTGGTGACCATAGCTGGGATCGAAGTGCTCAAGGCCTTTCTCAACGACGGCACCGGCAACGAGATCGAGATGAAGTGGTCAGTCATCGTCTTTTTGGCCTTCTCCACCGCTGCGCTTATCTATGCGGTGACCGAGCGGCTGGCGGAACACAAATAGGGCCCGGCGTCATTCAGGGTCTATTCATCAAGACCGGAATTGATAACTCTTTTCATTACCTTTACCCCATTGTAAACTTGCTCCCCCGGGCTGCATTGCCCGGGCGCTGGAGCACCTATGACAAGCCTTTCTCTCTCACCCCGACACTGCTGGCAGTGGCTGGCCTATCACCATCAGGCCGCCGAGGGCTCCCTCTATCTGATGTTCTTCTCCGGCCTGCTGCTGTGGGAGCCGCTGACCCCGCTCTGGTCCCTGGCGCGCTGGAATCTGTTTTTCCATGTGATGCTTTCGCTCACCCTGTTCCCCCTGCTGTTTGGCGCCTTCTGGCTCTCTCATCGCAGCCTGTTGAACCGCAGCAACAAGCCCTTTTTGCGCACCACGGGGCGGATTATCGAAGCCTTGCTGCTGGTGTGTCTGGCCAGCGGCCTGCTGCTGGTGCTGCATGGCACTCCGGGCGATGCCATGGGCAGCCTCGCCAGCTGGGCCCACTGGCTAAGCGCGTTGGCGTTAACTCCTCTGGTGCTGCGCCACGCCTGGCGCTGGACCATTCTGAAATGGCGCGCCTGATCCCATGTTGAAGTCATCTCTTTGTGCATGTTTGTCACCCTTGCTGGCCCTCCTCCTCCTGCTGCTGGCCAGCCCCTTCGCGTTTGCCCAGCAGATGGGCGCCGGGATGCTCGCCTATGAGGAGGGGCAGAGCCCGCGCCTTGTCACCGCCAACCTGAGCGCAGGCTCGGTTACCCTGCTTGAACGCGATAGCGGCAAGCGAATGAAAGAGGTGCAGCTGGGGGGCGATCTGCGCCAGCTTGCCCGCGCAGGCGACGGCACCCTGCTGGTCACCGATTACAGCGGCGATCGCCTGCTGCTGCTGGATGATGATCTCGACCTGGAAAGGGCGATCCCCACCGGCCATAGACCCTACGGCGTCATCTTCGATCCCAAGCGGCAGTGGTTCTGGGTCACGCTGTTCGAATCAGCTCGCCTGCAGGCCTACGACACAGCGGGCAAGCTGCAGCTGGATGTAGTCACTGCAGAGACACCCCGCGGGCTCGCTCTGACCGACGATGATCGCCTGCTGCTGACCCACGCCATGACCGGCCAGCTCGCCATCTATGATCTCGCCAAGCTTGGCAACATAGCCAAGGGCTCCTCACTGCCCGAGACCATCCTGCCCAAGCCCACACTCATCACCTTGGCTGAAACCCACAGCGACACCCCAAGCGACTCGCAGGGACTACCGCGCCTGCTCGATGGCATCGCCCTCTCCCCCGATGGCAGCGAAGCCTGGCTGCCTCATGTACTGTGGAGCTTTGACCACTCTTTCCAGTTTCAGAGCACCGTCTTTCCGGCCGTCTCCATCA
Organism: Aeromonas sp. 2MA4; assembly: GCF_029237305.1. Lineage (NCBI taxonomy): Bacteria > Pseudomonadati > Pseudomonadota > Gammaproteobacteria > Aeromonadales > Aeromonadaceae > Aeromonas > Aeromonas sp. 2MA4. The sequence goes on from NZ_JAACFY010000004.1 coordinate 258,501, forward strand.
TCGATCTCGATGAAGAGAAAGAGCGGGTCGACGAAAGAAAGCAGCTCTTTTTGCAGATCAATCTGCCAAGCGTCGGCAACCGCAGCCAGATCGTCTCCAACCCCTTTTCCGCGCGCTTCGCCGCCGATGGCAAGCGAGTCTATCTGACCCTGGCGGGCTCGGAAGACTTGTTGGTGTTCGACCTGTCGCGCAGCGGCAAATCCAACAGCAATCGCCACAGACGCAAGAAGTTTCAGGGGGGCACCAAGGCGACCCAGCTGCTGCGTCACCTGCCGGGCCAGAATCCGAGGGATTTGCTGATCGATGGCGACCACATTCTGGTGCACAACGCCATGGGGCAGGATCTTACCCGCCTCAATAGCGGCGGTAGCGGCCCCTTCGCTCGCGTGACTGTGGATGTGCCCCACTTCGCCAAGCTGGTGGAGACGGATCCCCGCCCCGAACCGCTCAAGCGTGGCGAGCGGCTGTTCAATCTAGGCAATACCGCCGCCAATGCACGCTTCCCCATGGCGGGGGACAACTGGATGAGCTGCAACTCCTGCCATCTGGACGGTTTCAACTTCACCAACCGCCATCTGATGGCGGCCCACCACCAGAAGAGCGGCGACAACGCCATCAACGGCCATGCCAACCTCACCAACATGGTGGCGGGGGATTTTGTCGGCGAATACCTGCGCATGACCCAGCAGACCCAGGGCGGCATGGGCCATGACACCCGCGATGGGGCCGAGTCGGTCGACCCCGCCAAGCCCCAGCCCGAGGTGCAGGCGATGATGGAGGACTTACACGCTTTCGTGACCGCCGACGGCAACCTCCCCTATCTCGCCAACTGGCTGCGGCTCGATGCCCCACGCAGGGATCCTGCCAAGGCGCCGACCACTCACCCGAGAGAATGGCTCAACTCCGCCTCCTGCCAGAACTGCCACCAACAGGCGTTCAAGGACTGGAGCGAGAGCAACCACCGACTGATGGGCAACTCCCACCCCTACTATAAGGTGGTACAGGCGCTGGCCCGCGAAACCGAAGGGGAAGCCTTCGGCCAGTGGTGCCAAGGCTGTCACATGCCCCAGCAGGTGATGACAGGCCAACTGGATCTGCCCAAGGGCTCCCATATGTTCGAGCAGGGCGGTGCCTCGTTGATTGCCGCCCACAAAGCTGGCGAACCTGTGGTTGAGGAAGGGACCGGCTGCGTGCTCTGCCATCGCATCACCCGGCTCGAGGATGCAGGCGGCAACAGCGCCTTTACCGTGAATTTGAAAGACCGCGAGAGCTATGTGTTTGAGGATGCCCCTGGGGGGAGCCTCAAGCACTGGCTGGCGGAGCGGCAGATCAACGCCCGCCCCGCCATGCACAAAGCCTCCTATCAGAAGGATTTCTACCGCGATGCGGCCCTGTGCAAGTCGTGCCACAACGAGTTTGCCCCGGGCACCGGCGCCAATATCGTCAACACCTGGGACGAGTGGGAAAAATCCAGCTTCGCGAACGCGGAGGATCCTGCCAAGCGGCGCACCTGCATCGACTGCCATATGAGCCCGGAGCCGGGCAATGGCGGCGCGCCGGTGACGGGCCAATCCACCGAAAACGGCACCATGAAGGCGCGGCTCTATCGCCACAACTTTACCGGCGCCCAGCATCAGCTGGTGGGGCTGCGCAACCCCGACCTTGAACAGGAGAGCCTGGCCCTGCTGCGCTCCAGCGCAACCCTCTCCGCCCGTATCGAACAGGCTGCCGATAGTCAACAGCTGGTGGTGCGGGTCGCCAATACAGGCGCAGGCCACGCTCTACCCACCGGAGTGGCCGATTTTCGTGAACTCTGGCTGGAGCTGACCGTCACCGACGCCACCGGCAAGCTGGTGCTCAAAAGCGGCCAGCCGGTGGATGGCGCCGTGCCTGAAGATGCGCGGCTATTTAGAAAAGTGTTCGGCGATGCCGAGGGCAAGCCGGTGGGGCTCAAATTCTGGCGCTACGCCAAGCTCTTGGAAGATACCCGCATTCCGGCCGATGGCTGGCGCGATGAAGCCTGGCCGCTGCCCGCAGATGCCCAGGGGCCCTTCAAGGCCGATATCAAACTCAATTTCCGCACCTACCCCAAGTGGGTCAATGATGCGGTGCGCGCCGCCGAGCCCAGCTTGCCGGAGCCACCCATAGTGCAGCTAAATCGGTTGCAACTCACCTTGCCGCCTCTTCCCGTCACGCCCGCTACGGAGCCTCAATCCTGATGTTTGCAAGTTTTCTCATTACCCTGCGCGAGGGGCTGGAAGCCTTCCTGCTGGTCGGCATCTGCCTCTCCTACCTCGCCAAGCTGGGGGCGAGCCGCTACAACAAGTTCATCTATCTGGGGGTGGGGCTTGGCCTTATAGCTTCCCTGGTCGTCGCCTTCCTGTTCCAGGTGGTGGTGAGCCAGTTCGAGAGCGAGCGCTACAACCACCTGCTAATGGCGGGGATCCTGATCTTTGCCACTCTGGTGCTCACCTATATGGCGATCTGGATGCAAAAGCAGGCCAAATCCCAGGTGGGGGCCATGACGGCGCGCATCGATGCGGCCATCGATGGCGGCAACCTGTTTGGTCTGGTGCTGCTCGCCTTCCTGGCTGTGATGCGCGAAGGGTTTGAAACCGTGCTCTTCTTCTCCGCCCTGCTCTACTCCGGGCAAGGGGTGGATCTGCAATCCGGTCTGATAGGAGCGCTGGCGGGACTGCTGGTCTCCATCGCGCTGGTGTGGGGGCTGCTGCGCTCAACCCGCAAGGTGGCGCTGGCCCCCTTCTTCCGCTGGACCGGGCTGCTCATCATCATCATAGCCGCCGGCTTGCTCTCCTCTGCCGTCAATATGTTGCAGGCGGCAGACATCATCACCTTCTGGACCACGCCGGTATTCAACATCAGCCACATTCTCGACGATCAAGGGGTATTTGGTACCTTCCTGCGCGCCCTGTTTGGCTACAATGCCTCACCGGCTGGCCTGCAGCTGCTGACCTGGGCCCTCTATCTGGCTATCTTCGTTACCCTCTGGCAGCGCAGCTATCGCCCGCAGGTGAGTGCCGCGCCCAGCAAGGGCTAAGTCCGCACGCCCAGTGGTTACAAGGCCACGGGGTAACAACACCATTCGGGGGCCGCGCCTTGGCGTGGTTCCTTATCTATCAAGCAGTTTCGGAACACTCATGAGCGATAACAACAAGAGGAAAATTGCGGTGCTGGGCGCCGGCCCCGCCGGTTTGATGGCCGCCTGGCGCCTGCGCCGCGCCGGTTATGCAGTCACCCTGTTCGAGCAGGAGCCGGTCGTCGGCGGCATGTGCGCCACCCAGACCTTCAAGGGGCGCGACGGCGAGTATCGCTTCGACTACGGCGGTCACCGCTTTATCACCAAGAACCCCGAGCTGCTCGCCTTTATCGACGAGCTGATGGGTGACGATCTGCTCCACGCCGAACGCAAGAGCGTGATCCGCTTTGGCGGGCGCACCTATGACTACCCCCTCAATCTGACCAACCTGATCAAGACAGCCCCGCTGCCGCTGATGGCCGGTGCGGTGAAAGACTTGCTGCTGTTGCCCTTTAGCAAGAAGCCGGACGATTTCGCCAAGGCGAGCTTTGCCGAGTGGATCCAGAGCCACTTTGGCCGCACCCTCTACCGCCAGTTCTTCGAGGGCTACACCGGCAAGCTCTGGGGCATCAACCCGGACAAACTTTCCGCAGACTGGGCCGGTCAGCGCATCAGCCTCATCGATCTCAAAGATGTGGCGCGCCGCCTGCTGCCAAGACGCAACGGCAACCTCTCGGTGCGCACCTATGCCCGCAAATACCGCTACCCCAAATATGGCTTCGGCCAGATCTTCGCGACCCTGGGGGAGCGGCTGGTGGCAGAGGGGACCCTGCTGAAAACCGGCGCCACCATCACCCACCTTGAGCAAGTCGATGGCCGGATCGAACGAGTTTATTGGCAACAAGATGGCGTTGAGCAGAGCGAAGGTTTTGATCAGGTGATCTCCACCCTGCCGCTGCCGCTCACCTGTCAGCATCTGGGTTTGCCGTGCGATCTGCACTACCGGTCGCTTCGCTTCGTCAATATGCCGCTCAAACAGGAGAACCTGTCGGACAACACCTGGCAGTACCTCTCAGACCCCCATATTCTGGCCACCCGCTTGCAGGAGCCGCGCCGCCGCAGCCCCTTTATGGCGCCAGAAGGCCAGACCTCGGTGATGCTGGAGATCCCCTGCAATCCGGGAGATGCCACCTGGCAGGCCCCGCTCGCCGATCTGCGCGGCCGGGTCACGGCCGATCTGGCAAGCCTTGGCGTGGACACCACCAAGCTTGGCGATGAGACCTTCGAAGCCCGCAGCGAGTACGCCTATCCGCTGATGGATCTCGGCTATCAGGCACGCCGCGACGCCGCCATTCAGGCACTGATGCCGATTGGCAACCTCATCATGACCGGCCGTCAGGGGACATTCCGCTACATCTTCACCGACACCGCCATGGAGATGGGGATGATGGCCGCCGACATGGTGATCGACGGAGTGGACAGACGCCATGCCATCTTCAATCATCGCAACGAAAATACCGTGATCGAAACCCAGAGCGTGGCCTGAGTGCCGCGCCATTGGCATAACCTCTTGGCATAAGTAAGGAGAACAGGATGACCATACGCCCGGGTTTGCTTGCCCTCACCCTGCTGCTGACCCTGAGCGGGCAGGCGCAGGCTTACTCCTACGCCGCCGCCGGCAAGGAGCCACTGATCGACGCCCGCGAAGCGCTGCTTGGCGCCGCCACTGACGGCAAGGATGCCAGCGCCACCTTGAGCGAGATTGCCGACGAGCTGACCTATCTGGAACAGCACCACAAGGTCGAACTGCAAGCGCCGCTGGCCGCCGCCATCAAGGGGAAAGATGCCGCCGCCACCGCAGCCATGCTCAATCGCGCCTACAAGGCGGAGATCGAGCGCCGCCTCGAAGGGGCCAGCCAGAATCTTGGCGATTACCAGACCGCCAAGGTGCTGGTGGTCAAGAGCAAGCGCTTTCTAGACCTGATCCTCCCCTCCCTCAGTGAAGGGGATCGCAAGGCGGCCGAACAGGCGCTGGCCAAGGTGCTCGATGCCATCGGCAACCCTGGGGTGTTCGGAGTAGGCGCCAAGCCCGCCGATGCCGCCGCCTTTAGCGATGCAGAAAAAGCGCTGATGGCTGTGCTGGCGCCGCTTTGATGACCTCTCATTGATGACGACGGCCCCCCTCATCCCCGGCCCTTCTCCCGCAAGGGGAGAAGGGGGGCGTCACCACGGCCGATTACGCTTCGCTAATCGACCCTACTTGCTGATCCTGCTGCAACTGGCCTGGCTTGGCTGGCTGCTGGCCTTCCCGGTGGCCCTCGATTCCGACGATGCCCTCAATTTCGCCCACGGGGTAACGCGCTTTAGCGTGCTGGAGTTCTCCCCCCACTTTCCGGGATATCCCGCCTTTATCTGGCTGGCGCGGCTGATCAATCTGGTGGTGGACGATCCGGCCCGCGCGGTGCAATGGGCCAGCCTCTTCGGCACTGCGCTGATAGCACCGCTCGCCGCCTTGCTGGCGGTGAAGTTATGGCAACGGTCAAGTCTGCTCGCCCCCGTCTGGCTGCTGGTGCTGGCCCTGCCGCTCACCCCGACGCTGGCCCTCTCCGGCCTCTCGGATGGGCCGGCGCTCGCCGCATGGCTCGGGGCTCTCTTGGCCTTGCAGCAGCGCAGGATGGCGCTGGCGGGCCTGCTGGTCGGGCTGCTGCTGGCCCTGCGCCCCTCCTATTTTGTGCTGGCCCTGCTGCCCCTTTGGCTCGGGATGGCACAGAAGGGAACGCGCGTCAGGTTTGTGCTCCCCATCGCGCTGGTGGGGCTCACCAGCCTGCTCTTTGTCTGGCAGGCCGATGGCTGGGCCTATTTCAGCGAGGGGCGGCGCTTTACCGACGGCCACTTTACCCTCTGGGGCAACACGGCGGCGGCCCATGGCGATCGGCTGCTGAGCTGGGCGCGCACCTTCAACGATCAGCTGACCTCGCTCTGGCCCTTGGCTGTCGGAGCCTTGCTGGTGCTGCCGCTTTGGCAAAGAGCAAAAGACCAAGCCACCGCACTCTTCCCGCTTTGGATGCTCTACTGGCTCGTCCTGCTGCTCTGGACCCTGTTTGGCCAGAATCCCGACAATCCCCGCCATCTGGCGCCCATCACCCTGCTCGGCATAGTTCTGCTGGCAGGCTGGCTGCCGCGCCGTGGCGAGGGGCTGGTCGCGGTGGCCGGATTGCTGCTGCTCGGCACGACCTTCACCCTGCCCCGTCCGCCCGCCATGGTGCAAGCGGCCAGGGTGGCAGAGAAAGCGTGTCCTGCGCTGGTGACTCAGTGGGGGGTACGACTGCTGCGAGAAACCACTCCCCTGGCCGTCACCGATGGCTGGTATCGGGGGGATGCACGACTCGCACTGGCACAGGGAGCCTGCCGTCTCAGCCGACGACCCATCGCCACCGGTGACATGCCGGTACCAAACCAGCAGCAGTGGTTTTCACCTCGCTTTCATGCTGAGCCAGGTATCTGGCTCGGGATACCCGCCTACTTTTACCCTTAGTTGGCAGTGCAACGCACTTTGGCGACCATTTGACTAGCGGCTCTGGCGCCCCGGTCGGCTACACTCACTGCGCATCCGTGACAAGTGAGTCTATCCATGAAGAGATCAAGCGAGTGGTTTCTCATCCCCCTGGCACTGATACTGGCCAGCGCAGCCTTGCTATTGCCACTCTGGTTACAGGGGGGAAGCCAGGGGCATGACCTGTTTCATCATCTGCTTTCCGGCCACTATTTTGCACAGCAACTGTGGCAGGGGGAGATCTACCCACGCTGGTTGATGGCCATGAATGGCGGCTTTGGCAGCCCCACCTTCTTCTTTTATCCCCCCTTGCCCTACTATGTCAGCGCCCTGTTTGCCGGCCCCCAGGCCCTCCTGCATGACGCCATCACGCCCCTGCTCTGGAGCGCCAGTCTAGCCTTGCTGCTGTCCGGCCTCTTTGCCTATCTCTGGCTGCGCAGTTTTGCCTCCCCCTTGCGGGCCCTGGCCGCCACCCTGCTTTATCTCGCCTTGCCTTATCATCTGGGCATGGATCTCTATGCCCGCTTTGCCCTGGCCGAATTCTGGGCTTTCGTCTGGGCCCCCCTGATCTTGCTGGGACAAGATCTCGCCAACCAGCGCAGTCGCAAGGGACTCCCCTTGCTGACTCTGGCGCTGGCATTGCTGGCGTTTTCTCATCTTCCCAGCCTGCTGCTGATGATGGGGCTGATCACACTGCGCGCCCTGCTGCAAGCCTGGCGATCCCGCATCCTGTTTCCGATCCAGCTAGTGGCAACGGCCCAAGTGCTGGGGCTGGTCATGGCTGCGACCCTGCTGCTGCCTGCCCTGCTGGATCAAGGCGCCATCTCCATGGAGTTGATGCGGGGCGGCATGTTCGACTTCAGACGCAACTTTCTCGATCGTTTACCCTCTGGCTGGGGTGACTGGCGCTTTCGCGGCCATCTGGCCTGGCAAAGCATGCTGACCATGGGGCTGCTGCTGGTCGCCTGGGCGGCGACCCGGGAGCCACGTCATCCCGAATTATTGATGTGGGGGATCATAGGGACAGTCTCCTTTCTCATGATGCTGCCCCTGAGCGAGCCCATCTGGCATCTGCTGCCACCGTTGCAACGGGTGCAATTTCCCTGGCGGTGCAACCTGATCCTGGCCCTGGCCACTGTGGCCGTAGTGGCGCTGGGCACCCCTGTCGAGCGGTCCTGGCAATGGGTCTGGTGGGGCCTGCTGCTGGTCACGCTCGTCTCCAGCCTTGCCTATGTGGCTTACTCCCCTCTCACCCAGGCACCGCGCAAGGACATGATTGAGAGCGAATTCGACAGCAAGCGCAGTGCCCAGGAATATCGCCCCAATCAGGTGCCCAGAGGGCAGTTCACTCCGACCTTGCTCGCCTGGAAAGGGGAATTTCAACCCCCCGTCACCACAGAGCAGCCGGGGGCTGCGTGGAAGATCATTCGCTGGCAACCCAGATGGCTGGAGCTGGACGTGAAAGCGCAGCAGCCCACCAAGCTCATACTGCACCAATATGATTACCCCGGCTGGCAGGCCAGACTGGATGATTCGCTGACACTCGCTGTCAGTGCAAACCGGCAAGGACTGCTGCAGGTCTGGATACCGGCGGGTCAGCACACCCTCACTCTCAAGCTGGCGGCACGCTGGCCAGAGCGGTGGGGTATTGGGCTCTCCCTGTTGGGCTGGCTCTGCTGGCTGGTGCTCGCCTGCCTGGGGGCCAAAAAACCCAAAAAGCGTGTGACCCGGACACGGGTGATAGCGTGACGGGGGGCGGGCTTGGGCATAGTCCTGCCCAAGTCCGCCAAAACTGATAGACTCACCCCTGTTACCTTATTTCACGCGAACTTGCTCACGATCGGACATCCTATGCCCCAACCCTTACCCCTCTCTCCCCGCTTTCTGTTTATCCTGCTTGGCGCCCTGGCGGGCCTGACCCCGCTGGCGGTCGACATGTACCTGCCCGCCATTCCGGCCATTGCCCGGGATCTGGCCACCAGCATAGACGGGGCCCAGCTCACCATCAGTGCCTTCCTCGGTGGCTTTGCCATCGGCCAGCTGTTTTACGGCCCGCTGGCAGACAGCTATGGCCGCAAGCCGGTCATCCTGGCGGGGCTCACCATGTTTGCCATCGCCTCTGTGGGCTGCGCCATGGCAGACTCCCTGCCCGAACTGCTGGCTTATCGGATGCTGCAAGCGGCAGGCGGGGCGGCGGGCTCGGTGGTGGTCAATGCACTGCTGCGTGATCTGTTTGAAAAGGATGCATTTTCCCGCGCCATGTCGTTCGTCATCCTGGTGATGACATTGGCACCGCTGGTCGCCCCCGTGATCGGCGGCTACATTAGCGCCCACAGCGACTGGCGGGTCATCTTCTGGCTGCTGGTGGGGATCAGCCTGCTGGTCTGCGTGGTGATGCAGTGGAAAATTCAGGAGACCCTGAAGCCTGAGCACAGACAACCGCTCAAGCTGGGACAGATCCTGAAGAACTACTGGAGTGTGCTCTCCCATCGCGGGGCCATGGGTTATGTGCTGTGCGGATCCCTGTCGAGCTCCGGTATGTTTGCCTTTATCAGCGCATCCCCTTACGTCTACATCGAATATTTCAAGGTGCCGACCGAGCACTACGGCTGGTTGTTCGGCCTCAATATCCTGCTGATGATGCTGGTCACCTTCGTCAACAGCCGGTTGGTGAAAGGGGTGGGCGCCGAGCGCATGCTGCAATACGGGCTGCTGATGCTGCCTTGTGCCGGCGCCCTGCTCATCTACAACGCCTGGAGCCAGACCGGCGGCCTGTGGGGCATCGTCATCCCTGTGGTGCTGTTCGTCGGTCACATCAGTCTGGTGGGGGCCAACGCCATGACGGGCCTGATGGGGCACTTTCCCCAATCGGCGGGCACGGCCTCCGCGCTGGCCGGCACCCTGCGTTTTGGCATAGGCGCCGTGGTCGGCATCCTGGTCAACCTAGACCCACCGCAATCCCCGCTGCCCATGGCCATCGCCATCGCCGGCTGCGGCTTTGGTTCGGCCATCAGTTACTGGCTGCTGACCGGCAAGCGATCTGCTGTGGCCTGATTATCTACACCTCACTCTGATCCTGAAAAAGCCCTGTCTGCATGACAGGGCTTTTTTGTATCAAGAGTCGGCTTGGGACAACCGACTCTTGCCTCGGTCAGGCCAGGCGCCCTGCGTATATCAGAACATGGCACTATTGAGCCAGAGATGTGCACCTATGCTCACCAGATAGCCGAGCAGGATGGCCGGTAACCACTTGAGATGGCTAAAGAAGGTATACATGCCGTGGGCCTGCCCCATCAGGGCGACCCCGGCCGCAGAGCCAATGGACAGCAAGCTGCCCCCCACACCGGCGGTCAGGGTCACCAGCAGCCACTGCCCCTGCACCATGTCAGGGTCCATCGACAGCACGGCAAACATCACAGGAATGTTGTCGACAATGGCTGACAGGATACCGATACAGATGTTCGCCATCGTCGGGTTGCCACCGTCATACAGCAAGTGTGACACCAGCTCCAGATAGCCCATGAACCCCAGCCCCCCCACGCACATGACGACGCCATAGAAGAACAGCAGTGTGTCCCACTCCGCCTTGGCCACCTTGTTGAAGACATCGAATGGCACTATGGAGCCAAGGCTGCGCAGCCGTTCATGATCCCCGGTGCGCTCATAGAGTGCCCGCTTGCGCGCCAGGGAGAGCGGCAGTGACTTGCGCAGATAGAAGCCGAAAAATTGCAGGTATCCCAGACCCAGCATCATGCCGAGGACAGGGGGCAAATGGAGGAAACTGTGGCAGAGCACAGCTGTGGTGATGGTCAGCAGGAACAGCAGCACTATGCGGCGGGCTCCCCGTTTCAGCTCCACAGCTTCACTGGCCGCCTCAGGCACATGGCGAGGCACCATCAGACTCATCAGCAGGGCGGGCACCAGAAAATTGAGCAAGGACGGGATGAACAGGGCGAAGAACTGGCTAAATTGCACCTTGCCAGCCTGCCACACCATCAGGGTGGTGATGTCGCCAAAGGGGCTGAAGGCGCCGCCGGCATTGGCCGCAATCACGATGTTGATGCAGGCAAGATTGATGAAGCGTCGATCCCCGTTGGCGACTTTCAGCACAACGGCGCACATCAGAAGCGCTGTGGTAAGGTTGTCGGCCACCGGCGAGATGCAAAATGCCAGCCCCCCCGTCAACCAGAACAGGGTTCGCAACTGAAAACCGGACCGGATCAGCCAGGCCCTGAGCGCATCGAACAGATTTCTGTCTTCCATGGCGTTGATGTAGGTCATCGCCACCAGCAGAAACAGCATCAGCTCGGCATATTCGAGCAAGGTATGGCGAAATGCCTGCTCTGCGGCCGGGCTCATGCCATTTTGCGCATAGGCAATGCCGATCAGGATCCAGATCACGCCGGCAGCCACCAGCACGGGTTTTGACTTGCGCAGTTGCAGATACTCTTCGGCCATCACCAGCGCATAGGCCAATACGAACAGGCCCACGCAAAACAGGCCGATAGTGGAAAGGGTTAACGGGATCGGGCCGCTACTGGCCTGGGCAGGAGAGATGAACAGGGACAACAATACGGCAAAGCGGGTTAGCACAGACATGGGCCTCTTCCTTATAGAACCATCTGGCTGGGATGCTAGCACCTGGATGAAAACAAAAGTTCATCCAGGTCAATGAATTATCAATTAATGCATGGTCGAGGCAAAAGGGTTATTTCTTGCCAAAGCCCGACAGCTTGAGGGTGTAGCCAGCGCTGTTTTGCCAGGCATCCAGGCCACTGCGGTTGTTGCCAGCCACCAGACTGGCGGCCAGGCTCGGGCTGTTGAACAGCTGATCGGCGGTGAACACAAACCCCCCTTCACTGCGAGGGGTGAGGATCCCCTTGCCCAGCAGCTCCTGGCGCAGTTCGATCACGGCTTCACGCAGGGAGGCCGCATCCTCGCCATTGGCGGTGGATCCCGCCAGCACCATGAAACCGGGATTTTGCCGCTTGCCCACCGGATAACCGTGAGCTTCGGCACCCTTGCCGTTGAAGTGGTAGAGCTCGCGCTCCCCGGGCTTGTTGTCGGAGAGCGCCTTTTGAAGGGTCATCAGCTCGTTATAAATCTCGATGGGGACGACGGCAGCCTGCTTGTTGCCCTTGCTATCGATGATAAAACTGACTTGCTTGTGTAACATCCTTGCTCATCCTGTGACCCATGGAAGCTCCTATTCTAACCACCTCTGCCAAGCGGGATCCAGCGAGGATCCTCACCTCTTTTGCTGGGGTGATCACTAACTGGCGCTCTTGATCAGTTGCAAGGCGTGTTGATCATTCCCGGCCGTGGTAGCGTAGATGACATGATGAAAGCCATTGACCATCAAGCGGTTATCCCATGCTGACCCTGCGCAACCTCTGCAAGAGCTTTGATAACGGCAGCGAACGCCTGCCGCTGTTCCACAGTCTGGACCTCACTCTGACCGCTGGCGAGACAAGCTTGCTGCTAGGGCAGAGCGGCTGTGGCAAGTCGACCCTGCTCAACCTGATAGCAGGCCTGCTCCCCCCGGATGAGGGGGAGATCTGGCTGGGGGAAACCCGGCTCGACACCCAATCCCCGGATGAACGGGCCCGCCTGCGCGGCCGGCATTTTGGCATCGTCTATCAGGATTTCAACTTGCTGCCGACCCTGACAGTGGAGGAGAACCTCTGCCTGCCCCTGTCGATCAACGGCCTGCCACGCCATGAGACAGAGATTGACGATTTGCTGAAAAGGCTCGATCTCGTCCACAAGTGCCACGCCTGGCCGGAGCAACTTTCCGGCGGCCAGCGCCAGCGGGTGGCCCTGGCCCGCGCCCTCATTCACAAGCCCCGCTGGCTCTTGGCCGACGAACCCACGGGGAGCCTTGATGAGCACAACGCCGAGCAGGTGATGGCACTGATGATGGAAGCGGTGCGTGAAACCGGCGCGGGTCTCTTGCTGGTGAGCCACAATCCGGCCTATGGTGCCCTGGCTGACAGAGTGTTGCGCCTCGAAGGGGGCCAGCTGATTGAGCTCAAGGGGGCGCACCATGAGTGAGGCCAGCCGTGATCGCGAGGCCGCCTTATGCTGCCGCTGAAGGCGCTGCTGCGCCTCTATCGCTGGCATCCCTGGCTGCTGCTGATGAGTCTGACCGGGCTCATGCTGGGGGTCTCGCTGGTGGTGGCCATTGATCTGCTCAACCACAGCGCCAGCACCAACTTCGTCGCCGCCCGCACCCAGCTGGCAGGAGATGCCAACTATCGACTGGCCCCGAGCGGCGGCCTGGATGAGCAGCTTTACGTCAAACTGGTGCGCAGCCAACCAAGCCTCAATGCCATGCCGCAGCTGCACGCCTGGCTCAAAGATGAGCAGGGTCGCAGCGTCCAGTTGCTGGGGATGGATCTCTTCAACCCCGGCCCCCTGAGCCAGCTGTTTACCAGCGTGAGTAAAGAAGAAGCCCCCTCTTTTTCCCTGAATCAGGCAGACAGCGTCTGGCTGGCGACGCAGGAGGCCAAACGGCTAGGCTGGCTGCAGGGCCAGTCCCGCACCTTTGTGCTGAGCGGCGGTGGCGAGGGTGATCGCCCGCTGATCCTGACGCTCGCCGGCACCTTCGAGCCCGGCGCCGTGCCCATGGAGCGGCTGCTGGTGACCGACATAGGTCTGGCCCAACACATGCTGGGCAAGGCGGGAAGGCTGGATCGCATCGTCTTCAAGCTAAGTGACGCCGAGGCCCGCACACTGCAAGCGACCCTGCAAGCCTATCGCCCCCATCAGCCGCTCTGGCTCGAGCCCATCAGCCCGGCGCTCGATGCCAGCCAGCTCGGCGATGCGCTGGCGCTCAACCTCACCGCCCTCTCCCTGCTTGCCATGGCGGTGGGACTGTTTCTGGTGTTCAATGCCCAGCGCTTTGTGCAGAGCGTGCGTCGCCCCCAGCTGGCCCAGCTGATCATTCTGGGGCTGCCGCCTCGCCGGGTACTGCACTGGCTGGTGCTGGAGCTGCTCCTTCTCGCCACTCTGGGCACCCTGCTCGGGTTGGTGCTTGGCAGCCTCCTGGCCCTCACCCTCATGGGACAACTGACCCAGGCGCTGGCCGACCTTTATGGCCCCAGTCCCATCGATCTGCTGCGCCTCTCCCCTCTGAGCCTGCTCAAGGCGCTGCTGATTGGCCTTGGCGGAACGCTTGCCGCCAACCTGCCCGGCTGGTGGCAACTGCTGCGCCAGTCCCCCCTTGCGCTTCGTGAGGGCAGTAGCCGCCCCGCCACCCATCCGTGGCGTCGGCGCCTGCTCGCCATCGCCATCCTGCTGCTGTGCGCCCTCTGCCTCGCCCTGCCCCGGACAGGGTTGCCGGGTGCCCTGTTTATCGCCGGCGGCTGGCTGCTGGCCATGGCGCTCTGGCTGCCGGATGCCCTGCGCTGGGTGCTGGGTCAGTTGCGCCAGCGCATGGGTCGCCAGCACGGGCGCAGCAACCTGACCGCCCAACTGGCGGTAGCCGAGACCCAATATCATCTGGATCGCACCGCCATCGCCGTCATGGCACTGCAACTGGCCATCGCTGCCGCCATCGGCATAGGCGTCATGGTGTCGAGCTTTCGCTCGAGCGTGGAGATCTGGCTGGACCAGCGTCTGGCCGCTGATCTCTATGTCACCGCCCCCAAGGGCGCGGCGGGCAGCAGGGGCATACTGAACCAGGCCACCCTGGATGCCATTCTCGCCAACCCAGCCGTGGAGCAAGCCTCGCGGCGTTCTGTGCAGCCCGCCCGCTGGCAGGGACAACCCATCGAGTGGGCACAAATGGACTTTATCCCGCCCCTCAAGGCGGCCTATCCCCTGCTGGCCGGTCGCTGGCCCGCTACCCCAGACGAGGTGCTGGCCAGCGAACCCCTGACGGTGCGACTCGGGGTCAGAGTGGGCCAGACGCTCAGCATCACCAGCGAACAGGGCCCAAGGGAGCTCACCGTTACCGGCGTCTATCAGGATTACGGCAGCGACAAGGGGCAAGTTCTGCACGCCTTCGAAGATGGCCCAGTGCAATCCCTCGCCCTCTTTAGCAAAACGCCGGAGCAACTGGCCGACAGCCTGCGCACCCGTTTTGGCGAGAGGGTCAACCTGCTGGCGGCCCCTGCCATTCACGCCGCCGCCCTCAAGGTGTTCGACCAGACCTTTGTGGTGACCGAGTTGCTTAAACTGCTGATCCTGGGCATCGCCTTTGTCGGCATAGGCTCAGCCTTCATGGTGCTGGGGCTGGCAAGGCGCAGCGAGTTGCAGACCTTGCAGAGTCTGGGATTGAGCCCGCGTCACTGTCGCCGCCTGCTGGTGTGGCAAGGTGCGGGCCTGGGGCTGCTCACGGCGCTGCTGGCGCTGCCGGTAGGCTATGGGCTGGCCTGGGTGCTGATCGAGGTAGTCAACCCCCGCGCCTTTGGCTGGCGTCTCGCCTTCGAGGCTGCCCCCTTGCATGCCGTCACGGCCCTGTTGCTGGCCCCTGTGTGCGCGGCGCTCGCATCCTGGTTTGCCGCAAGGAAACTGGTATGAAAAAACGCAATGTCTGGCTGCTGCTCACCTGCACCCTGTATGGCGGGGCGGCCTGGGCCAACGATCTGGGCACCATCCTCGGTGGCCGCAGCGATCAGTTCAAAAAGGCCCTGCCGGGCCAGCCCATCAAACTGCCCGCCGATCACGCGGCCCACCCCGACTACCGCTCCGAGTGGTGGTATCTCACCGGCAACCTCAAGGATGAGCAGGGGCGCGAATATGGCCTGCAGTGGACCCTGTTTCGCCAGGGTATTGAACAGCAGATCAAAACGGACAACCCCTGGCTCACTCCCCAGCTCTGGCTGGCCCAGTTCGCCATCACTGACCTCGATAAAGGCAGCCACCAACAGGATGAGCGCACCAGCCGCCAGGGTCCCGGGCTCGCAGGTGCCAGCGGCGGCGAGTACTGGCTCAGGGAATGGGGGCTTGCCTCACAGGGGAAGGCTCTCTTTCCCGCCACCCTCAAGGTGCAGAGCAAGATTGGCGAGCTGAACCTCAAGGTCGATGCAGCCAAGCCTGTGGTCTTGCAGGGCAAGCAGGGTTACAGCGAGAAGAGCCCGGGCAACGCCTCGTTTTACTACTCCTACCCACGCCTCACCCTCGAAGGCACCCTAAACATCGACGGGGAGGCCCGCAAGGTAAGCGGCCAAGGCTGGTTTGATCACGAGTGGAGCAGCTCGGTATTGGCCGACTGGCAGTCAGGTTGGGACTGGTTTTCGCTCCAGCTCGCCGATGGCCGCGAGCTGATGCTGTTTCGCCTGCGCACCAAGGAAGGTCGTCCCGAACCGGAGAACCGCTACGGCATCCTGATTGAACAGGACGGCAGCAGCCGGGTGCTCTCCCCTGACGCCATCACACTGACTCCAGGCAAAACCTGGCACGGCCCCAAGGGTCAGCCCTACCCCGTCGAGTGGCAACTAAGCGCTGGGGATCTCAACCTCAGCATCCAGGCACGCCAGCCCAATCAGGCCATGACGGGGCGCTTCGATTACTGGGAGGGGGCAGTGACGGTATCAGGGGATGCCAAGGGGCTGGGGTATCTGGAGATGACGGGGTATTGAGCGCAATGGCTGCGAATGCTCACAGCCCCCCCATACGGTTGCGCATTAACAACGTCCTGTTCTCACCGACACAAGCTTTCATTCCAGCAAAAAGACCCCGGCATGGCCGGGGTAAACACGGGGTGGAA
Organism: Aeromonas sp. 2MA4; assembly: GCF_029237305.1. Taxonomy (NCBI): domain Bacteria; kingdom Pseudomonadati; phylum Pseudomonadota; class Gammaproteobacteria; order Aeromonadales; family Aeromonadaceae; genus Aeromonas; species Aeromonas sp. 2MA4. Next base: position 274,806 of record NZ_JAACFY010000004.1, read on the forward strand.
CATAAAACACTTTGGTCTACACCTCGGCTGCACTATGCGTCAGCCAAGACGGCTTCAACAGTGACTCAGGGCTGTTTGTCCGCCATCAGCACCAGACCGTTTTGCTCGGGGAAACCAACCACCAGCGCAGTCTGCTTGGTATTGGGGATGGTGAACGCGGCGGCATAGGCCAGAGCCCCGTCCCTGGCGTTGGCCAGGCTCAACACCCACTTGTTCTCAATCGGCGTGAAATCGCTTGAGGCCTTGAAGCGGCACTTGCCAAAGCCGCTCACGGTCAGCTTGCTCAGGCCATTGTGCTGATCGGCCTTGCCCTTGCCGGTCAGGGTGCAACCGGCGCTGGGGAATTCCATCTCCACCGTCAGGGAGCCGCTGTTGTTGGTGCTCTTGATCTGGCCCACCATGGCGTCGGCGAAGCCCTCATCGTCTGCAACTGACCAGCTGTCGCTGCTGATCGCCCGGGTGGCCAGCTTGCTGACGGCGACGTGGCCGCTCCAGGATGGGTAGAGAGTCGTGCTCTGATCCGGCTCGCGGAACTGGGTACCGGTACGGGTAAAGTCAAAGGTCCAGCGCTTGTCCTCTTTGCCATTCACGTCAATCACCGACTGATCACGGAAGGTGATGAGGTTGTGGTCATTGCTCTGGCTATCGACCTTGTTGCCACGCTCTGAGGTACGCTCCAGCAAGACGGGGTATATCCCATCTTTGTTCTCTTTCTGAGCCGCCTTGCCGCTCCACTGGCTGTTGGTCGCCACCTTGCCCGCATCCTTGTCGACCCAGACACCCCAACGCTGCTCGCGATCCGCCTTGGGATAGATGAGTGCCATCCCTTCCAGCCCCTTGATCATCTTGAACGACGCCTTGTCATTATCGCGGCTCAACAGGCTGGCTTCGTAAAGACCCGCATCAGGCAGTGGCAACGGCGCGCGCTTGGCAATACTGTTGGCGGCTTTCTCGCTGTCGCAGGCGGACAGGGCGGCGGTGCAGGCGATGGCCAGCATGGCTTTGTGGTGCATTCTCATTGACGCTTGTTCCTTGCAATTGCTTTGTTATGTGAGGTGCATTCAATCGCCGCTGAATTTACTGGAGGGAGGGTTCGCCAGTCGACTCAAGATCTGTAACCAGCTGTTACAAGGCATTGATGGGCAAGGAACAAAACCAGGACTTGTCGCCCAAGCAGCTCGAGAGGAAGGCATACCCAACTACCCTCCCCCCCACTTGTCTCGAGACTCAAGCGTCAAAATCTGACCGCCATCAAGATTTCATTCAAAACCCACGGATTGGCTGTGTTTTTACTCAACAGGAGCTGTCAGCGTTTGATAGGCTACTCATCCGGACCTCACAGTCCCAAAGGCAGCCAAGGAGTGGCGATTGTTTACATTTCTTCTAATCCGTTTAACAGCAGCACTCAGGGAGCTGAAACCCCGTGCGGTAGCAATGTTTTTTGCTACGCAGCGATATCAGGAATATGCAGCCGTGAGTAATGTTCTGAAGAACGGGGCTAGATTTCATCCCCCCACAGAACTAACCAAGGCGTTAACTTAGGGCATTACACGAAAAATAATATTTCAATGATTCAAAGCTTTATTAGACATATACAAAACGGGAGCACTTTCCATGTGAAAACTTCCTGATAAAAAATCTTATATTTCTGGGGTGAGCAGTGGATAACAATACTATTGAAATAGAAAAACACAACATAGCTCCATATCTATCTGTCTTATTAGGTATAAAATCCACAAAGGAAGAATCTTGCACAATACATGAAGTTATCATAAAGCTGTTAATTGAGGAATCTTCTGACGATATAACTATTGGTTCAACAATAGTTGATGACGTGGGTGAATTAGGTATAGTGAAGATCACTTCATATAAAATTGAGAAGTCACCTAGTTGGGCCAAGGATATTATCCTAAAAGATATAGAGCATCATGTTTTTGTAAGTTTTAATGTTAGAAATCACCTAGCGTTCTACTTCTCTGAGAAAGGAAGAAAAGATGCTATCAGGGAACATTTTGGGAAAAAGAGGCTATCCAACCTATTCCCAATTCCTATTAGCCAGCTAAATGGAAATTTCATCAATGAAGATGAAATTAAAATGCTCTGGTTATCAGGAATACATGGCAGGGATAACTTTAAAGCTGACTCAAAAGTATTGGGAGGAAAAAGTGTAGCAGATACTCTCGACCCACTAATAGATCAATCATATATGATGTCAGCTGTACGCACCGAAGTATGGGGAACGAACTCAAAAAGCTCTGTGGGCATCAATCCTTTTAAATCATCAATATGGCGAGGACCTTGCAAGGACTGGTCGACATTTGAGAATAGAGTTTTAGAGATATTAGATAGATTGTCTGTTAATAACATTGAATCAGATAGCCCCATAGGAATACTTTCCTACCCGATATCCAAGCCAGATGATTTAAAAAACCCTTATGATTTTTCGCTTGTTGATTATGATTTTCTTTCTGAAGAAGATGGACAACACCGTAAAGAGTTATTAAAGAAGTTACAATATGGCTACCGTGTCGAATTAGTTTCAAGCTTTATTGAAAGTGACATTTCTTTAAATATTTTCCATGGAAATAAAAAAGTTGGACATATTTGTATCGAAGTGGAAGTAGATGATTACAAGGTTAATTTTAAAATAAAAAGTGAAAGTCCTATTTTTAAAGTGCATTTTGACCAATACAAGCGAATTTTTAATTATCCCGAGTTAGTAAAGTGTTGGTTCGAATCAGGGCATGCTGTTGTTAATGGTATGGTTTTTAGAACTGGATATCAGGATGTTGAGTACAATAAATTTCTGTGGGCTGACTTTGAACAATATGACATAACCAAGGAAAAGCCTGGAGTTGATGCACAAAAACCAGACCTTAAAAGTATCGGGAAGGAAAAGTCCTTATTTTGCTGGGTGCAGAAATGTTGGAATGGTAATTGGCTAACAGCAGCTGAATTCAATACAACTGAAAACCCTAAAGGTTGGCTATATTGTGATGATGGTGCTGGCGAAAAAGCAGACTTTATCCACTATGTAAAGCATGGAACACTGCATTTAATTTCCCTCATACATGTGAAGGCTTCTAAATCTAACACTTTCGCTAGGAAGATATCTGTAGGCGCACATGATGTAGTTTTAAATCAAGCAGTAAAAAATCTTCGCTATACAGTCAGAAAAGTTCTAGTCGAGGATCTAAAAGCTAGGTATGATAATGCTTCACATAAAGGTTGTTGGTATGATGGTAAAGCAGCTAAACCAGAGGATTTCTTTAATGTATTATTAGCGATGAAAGACAATAAACATGTGAAGACTCGTGTTGTAGTAATTCAACCTCATACACAGCAGAGTGTTTATGAAGGAAATATAGGCAGCAAGATAAAAACTCAACTAGATGTTCTTTTAGTTAGTGCAGAGAATGCAATCCGTTCATCAGGTGCAGACTTTCATATTATAGGTTTTGCTGACAAAAAATAATAACTCGTTGTTGTATGTGTCCCAGCAGAAACTTTTCTGCTGGGACATTATTTCCTCCCGCGCCCCAGCGATTGAATAAACGCCAGGGTGCGGCGGTTGAACTGCTCAGGCTGCTCCACATTGCAGACATGACCACACTGTTCGATCACCGCCAGCGAGGAGCTAGCATCGCGGGCCACCTGCTCGCGCACCGGTGCCAGGAACATATGATCCTCCTCCCCCATTACGTAGAGGGTCGGGATCGGCAGGGCGCGCTCCTTGAAGTAGCGCATCAGGGGGTTGACCTCGGTGGCGAGGCGGAACCAGCGTTTGAACTCCTTCTGGCACAGCTTGCGCGCCTCGCGCACGAACAGGTTGCGCGACTCCTGATGGTGCTGACGCGGCATTATGATGAAGGCGAACAGGCGGTAGAGCCACATATAGGGCAGGATGTGCTGGCCGAGTCGCCCCAGCTGTACCAATACCCGGGAGCGAATATCCAGCCGCAGTATGGCACCACCCAATACCATGCTCTTGACCCGCTCCGGGCAAAGCTCCGCCAGATGGCGAATGAGGATGGTGCCAAGGGAGATGCCGACAAAGTGGGCGCAACGGATATTGAGATGATCGAGCAGGCGCACTATGTCTTCGGTCACGGCCCGGAAGCTGTAGTGACCCTTGACCACCTGCTGCAACTGATGGGACTGACCGTGGCCACGCAGGTCCAGCAGCAGTACGTTGAAGTGCTCGCGATAGGCGCGCAGCTGCTTGAACCAGATGGAGGAGCTGCCACCGGCGCCGTGCACGAATACCACCCAATCCCTGTCGGGGCCAAGCTCGAACGTCTTGTGATACAGCATCTTGCGACTCCCTCATCGACGGCATTGGGATATAGTAGGCGCGCATCTTAGCAGATATTTTCACCCAAAAAATACGTTTGCATGGCAACTGGCGAGGAGCGTGACCATGGAGTTGACGAGTTTGAGAGCCTTTCTGCTGACCCTGCCGGGCACTCAGGAGGACACCCCCTTCGGCCCGGAGATCCTGGTCTATCGCATCGCCGGCAAGATGTTTGCGCTGGTGGATTGGCAGGCAGAGCCGCTCACCATCAACCTCAAATGTGAGCCCGAGCTCGCCCTGCTGCTGCGGGAGATCCATCCCGAGGTTAAACCCGGTTGGCACATGAACAAACAGCACTGGAACACGGTTACCCTGAGCGACACCCTGGCCAGCGATCTTTGGCAAGGCTGGGTGCACCACTCCTATGAACGGGTGGTTGCCGGCCTGCCCAAGGCCAAACGGCCGCAAGCGCCGACACTGTGAGCCATCCCATGCCAGAGCAGCCAAAAATAGTCCCGCTGAGCGAGCCGCATATCCCCGCCCTCATTACCCTGTTCGAGCAGTCGGTACGCCAACGCGGCCCCGAGCACTACAGCGAGGCGCAGGTAGCGCAGTGGGCCCTCGGTGCCCATCATCCGGGCTTTGTCAGCCAGTTGCGTGAGCACCACGGCTGGGTGCTGGAGCAAGAGGGTGCCGTGCTCGGCTTCGTCACCCTCAGCGACGATGGTCACCTGAGCCTGCTTTATGTGAGCGCCGATCATCAACGGCAGGGGCTTGGCAGCTTCTTGCTCGCCACCGCCCTCAGCCAGGCGACTCGGCTCGGCATCGAGACCCTGACGACGGAAGCCAGCGCCTTCAGCTATGGGCTATTTTTACGGTATGGCTTTGAGCTGACCGGATTGGAAAGCGTGGAGCGGGGTGGAGTCAGTTTTATCCGCTATCGTCTGCACTGCCGCTTGCCAAGCTAGGACCAGCCACTAAAATACGCACAGTTTTTTCGTATTGTTGAGGATTGAGGCCGCCATGGTTGTAGAAAGCGAAGGCTATATCGCCCTGATTGAGTATCTGGTGGAGAGTCTGGGATTGTTTGAAGCCCAGCAGCAGAGCGGTGGTGAACAGACCATCGAAGATCTGGTGAGCAGCCGGGTGGCGAGCAACCTGATGGCCATCTGCGAACAGAACCCGCAACTCGATCCCAAATTGCGCTTCATGATCATGCAGGAAGCCGATGCCGTGGTCGCCGATCTGGAAGAGGTGCTCTCCGCCGTCTGGCTGCGTGCCCCTACCCCGGCCCAGCAAGCCTTCCTCGAAGAGTTCATCGACCTCATCAAAAACCTGTTTGACGGCGCCATCAGCTAATCCGTCGAGACACCTAATCGCCGTGGCGCCGACCCAGACGCCCGTATTTTTCCGCACACAGCACACATGAAAAGGGCCGCCTCAATGGGCAGCCCTGCTTGCTATCATTTCAATCTATCCAGCTTTTCAGTGGCGTTCAGTGAAGGTCGAGGCAAGAAATGTGTCTGGTCTTGGCTGCCATCCTTGGAAGCTACTTAGTTCGGCAGGGCCAATTCTATTTAGTTCCCGTTCGTGACATATTTTTTTACGATTTTTTTCACTGCGCTGACAATCAGTCGACATCAGGCGTAAAAGAGGCCGCAAATGCGGCCTCTTTTGGTATCAAAGCAGGGGTGATCTGGCATGACGCCATCTGTTAGCGATTGAGGCTCGGCGGCAAACAGACTCCGATACCCCCCAGCCCGCAATACCCTTCCGGATTTTTCTCCAGATATTGCTGATGGTAATCCTCGGCGTAATAGAAGGGCGCCAGCGGCAAGATGCGGGTGGTGATGGCCCGGCTGTCGCCACTGGCCATCATGGCCTGCTGATAGGCGGCCAGGCTCTGCTGGGCGATCACCTGCTGGGTCTCGTCGCCATAGAAGATCACCGAGCGGTACTGGGTACCGACATCACCACCCTGACGCATGCCCTGGGCCGGATCATGCTGCTCCCAGAACAGCTTGAGCAGGGCGGCATAACTGATGACGCTGGGGTCAAATACCACCTGTACCGTTTCGGCGTGACCGGTCAGACCGCTGCACACCTCCTTGTAGGTGGGATTCTGGGTGACGCCACCCTGATAGCCAGCGGCGGTGGAGTAGACACCGGGCTGCTGCCAGAACAGACGCTCAACACCCCAGAAACACCCCATGCCAAACCAGGCTACTGCCATCTCTTCAGGCCAGGGGCCCTGAGTCGGGTGACCATTGACGGCATGTTGCTGGCCAATCACCATCGCATCGCGGCGTCCCGGCAGTGCATCTGCCGGTGAAATAATCTGTTCCATGAACCCTGTCCTTGTATAAAAACCTGTGTCATCGCACAGCTGACGAAAAGGAGTCTCGAAGATAACAGGTTATGAGCCGGGATCAACCAAGGCCACAGCCAGACTGGCGTTGCTGTATTTTTCACCACCTTTTCGTCTCTCGTTTTTCTTCAGCGTCATCAAGCGGACAAAATGGTGGCATAAAATGGCTAAATCAATATTTAGTCTTGATTTGTGAATTTATTTTCATATATTGAGCCCATTGCTGTTTTTTTATGGAAGAAGCCTCAAGTGCGTGAACGCGAACCCAGCCTGGTCTATGCCTTTCGGCAGTCTACCCCCTATGTCAATGTGCACAGAGGCGCCACCTTTGTGCTGATGATGGGAGGGGAAGCCATCTGCCACCCCAATTTTGCCAATATCGTCAGTGATATCGCCCTGCTGCAGACGCTGGGAATTCGTTTGGTGCTGGTGTTCGGTTCACGTCCGCAAAACGACGAGGCACTGGCTCGCGCGGGTATCGAAGCCCAGTACCACAGGCGGATCCGGGTCACCGATGACGAGAGCTTCGCCATCATCAAACAAGTGTGTGGCGGCCTGCAGTACGACATCACGGCCCAGCTCTCCATGGGGCTGGCCAACACCCCCATGCAGGGAGCCCGCATCAGCGTGGTGAGTGGCAACTTCGTCACCGCCCAGCCGCTGGGGGTGGATGATGGCATCGACTTTTGTCACAGCGGTCGGGTACGCCGCATCGACGTGGAGGGGATCACCCGCCAGCTGGATCAGAAGGGGCTGGTGCTCATCTCCCCCATCGGCTGCTCGGTCACCGGCGAGAGCTTCAACCTGAGCTCGGAAGAGGTCGCCCGCCGGGTGGCAGTGGATCTCAAAGCCGACAAGCTTATCTGTTTCAGCAGCACCCAGGGCGTCATGGACAGACACGGCGAAGCCATCTCGGAGCTCTTCCCCGAGCAGGCCGAGGAGCTGCTGGTGGAGCTGGAGCAGGCGGGTGAAGAGATGTCAGGCACAGCCCGTTACCTGCGTGCGGCGATTGCCTCCTGCCGGGGCGGCGTGCCCCGCTCCCATCTGGTGAGCTATCAGGATGACGGCGCCATGTTGCAGGAGCTGTTCAGTCGCGACGGCCTCGGTACCCAGATAGTGCGGGAAAGCGCCGAGCAGGCCCGTGCCGCCACCATCGAAGACATTGGTGGCATTCTGGATCTCATTCGCCCGCTGGAGGAGGACGGCATTCTGGTGCGCCGCTCTCGCGAGCAGCTGGAGATGGAAATAGACAAGTTCACCATCATAGAGCGCGACGGCCTCATCATCGGCTGCGCGGCGCTCTACTGCTTCATGGAAGAGGCAATGGCGGAGATGGCCTGCGTCGCCATTCACCCCGAGTATCGCAACTCCAATCGGGGGGATCAGCTGGTGGCCAAGGTGGCCGAGCGGGCCAAGCGGCTCGGCATTCGTCGCCTGTTCGTGCTCACTACCCGCTCCATTCACTGGTTCCGGGAACGGGGCTTCGATCCGCTGGAGGTGGAAGACCTGCCGGTGGAACGGCAACGGCTCTACAACTGGCAGCGCCGCTCCAAGGTTTTGTCAAAAACCATTTCGTAACTTGTTGATCTTGTGCCGAGTTGTCGTCGATTGTTAAGTTTTTCACGATCTCGATTGACAGTGCAATCCAGCACAGGGTATTTCTAATTGCACTCCACCGCCTGCGGTGGAGCCAGAAGAGGAGCGCTGCCCAGGCAGCCCAAGGGAGGACACCAGCGTCCGATGAACTTGGGTCAGGGGGAGCAGCGCCGAGACGTGTGAGGCAACTGGATACCTCAACGTCGGCTGCGGGGGCTGAATCCCCCGGGTTGTCATCGGTAGTGGTCATCCCCCACTGCGCCCCATCAGGGGCGGGTACGGGATGGGCTCTGCGGGTGGAGTGCTTCTGGCCGGGATAGCTTCTCTCATTCCTGCCATTTTCAGCCTCCTCCTCTCTTTTTGCCCGATGGAACCGGATTTTTATATTAAGACAGGAGTAAGCAATGAGCCCGATCAATGTCGCCAAGTTTGGCGGAACCAGTGTCGCCAATGCCGCGGCCATGAACAATTGCGCCAATGTGGTGCTGGCCAATCCGGCAACCCGGGTGGTGGTACTGAGCGCCAGCGCCGGCGTCACCAACCTGCTGGTGGCACTGGCCCAGGGCGATCTGGACGAGGCAGGCCAGGAGGCGCAGCTGGCCAAACTGGCCGAGATCCAGCAGGCCATTCTGACGGCACTGGGCGATCCCGCCGACGTGAGTACCCTGATCCATGCCACCCTCGGCGAGATCCGCACCATGGCCCGCCAGGCCAGTCAGCATACGGATGCGGAACTGGCTGACAGGCTCATCGCCTGTGGCGAGCTGATGTCTACCCGCCTCTTCACCGAGCTGTTGCACCAGCGTGGCATCAAGGCCCACTGGCAGGATGTGCGCCAGCTGATGCGCACCGACAGCCGCTTTGGCAAGGCGACCGTGGATCTCGCCGCCACTCGCGGCCTCTGCCAACAGGCGCTGGGGCCCCTGCTCGGCGACAGCCTCATCATCACCCAGGGCTTCATCGGCTCGGATGCCGATGGCCGCACCACCACGCTCGGTCGTGGCGGCTCCGATTACAGCGCCGCCCTGCTCGCCGAAGCGCTGGATGCGGGCAGCATAGAGATCTGGACCGATGTGCCCGGCATCTATACCACGGATCCCCGACTGGTGACACGCGCCCGCCCCATTCCCGAAATAAGCTTCGTGGAAGCGGCCGAGATGGCTACCTTTGGCGCCAAGGTGCTGCACCCGGCCACCCTGCAACCTGCGGTGCGCCAGGACATTCCTGTCTTTGTCGGCTCCAGCAAGGATCCCGCCGCCGGCGGCACCTGGATCCGCGCCAGCACCAGCACCAACCCGCTGTTTCGCGCCGTGGCATTGCGCCGCCAGCAAGTGCTGGTGACCCTGCACAGCCTCAACATGTTCCACGCCTACGGCTTCCTGGCCGAGGTGTTCGGCATCCTGGCCCGCCACCGCATCTCGGTGGATCTCATCACCACCTCGGAAGTGAGCGTGTCGCTCACCCTGGATCACACCGGCAGCCAGAGCAACGGCGAGCCCGTGCTCAGCGACAAGGTGCTGGCCGAGCTGGGTCAGCTCTGCAAGGTGAAGGTGGAAACCGGCCTGGCACTGGTGGCGCTCATCGGCAACCGCATGAGCGAGGCGGCTGGCGTGGGCAGTCAGGTCTTTGACGCCATTCGCGAGCACAACATCCGCATGATCTGTTATGGCGCCAGTGCCCACAACCTCTGCTTCCTGGTCAAGGAAGAGGAAGCGGGCCACATCGTCAATCGCCTCCACCAGGAGCTGCTCGACTGAGCCAGCCGAGGTTTGACACGGCATAAAAGAGGGGCACTCAGGGTGCCCCTCTTGTCGTTGATGCCCATGTCATCGATGCAGATACCAGCGCCTACCCCGCCAGGGTCGGCACCGGCAACAGGCAGGAGCGGATCTCCTCACGCAGACCTGCGAGTCTGGCCAGCAATGCTGCCTGGCTATAGCCAGCCTCGTCAGGCCCCAGATTATCCGCCAGTTCGGCGAAATGGTCGGCCACCGCCTTCTCAAGCCAGTCGAGCCGGCGCAAAGTGAGCGGGCCGCAGCTCTTGCCGCTGAGGTCATCCATGATGTCGAGCCGATGGCTGCGATACATGTCCCGCCACCAGTTGGCGGCCAGCGCGTCATCGCTTGCCAGTGCCGAGCGCCACTCCCCCTGCAACCCTTGCAATCGAGCCAGCACTGCCGAGCTAGCCCCCTCCCGGGTCAGATATTGCAATTCGCGCTGCACCCAGCCCAGACAGAGGCCACGCCAGTAGCGAAACTGCGGCAACGGATCCGGATCGTCGAGCCAGAGACCCGAGAGGGTGCGGGTCTCCAGCCGTTCCGGCACATGAAACTGGGGATCGGAGAGGCCGTTTGAGTTGAATTCATGGCGGGGATCGAACGGCCACATGTAGCCAAAATCGAACACGGCGATCTGCTGGCCATCATCGAGCAGGTTGCCCGGGCTCGGATCCCAGTCAAACCAGCCCCAATGGGCGAGCTCGGCCTGCACCGCCAGCATCTGGGCCAGATTGCGCTCATTGAGGTCGTGTACCGGCACCCCTCGCAACCAGGGGGAGACGAGCACCCCTGCCCTGGCCGAGCCAAAGCAGGTACAGACCACGTGAGAGAGAATGGTGGGATGCAGCTCACGCAGCGCCTCTATCTCGCGGCGCCGCTCCAGCTCGGTCAGGAAGGCGGTCTTGCCGTCGATATTGGCCACCAGGGAGTCATGCCTGCGCCGTTTCAGACACCAGTGATGCCCCTCCACCTTGAGATGAAACACCTCGGCGGTGAGCCCGTGACGATAGACCTTGAGCACGGCGGGATGATCCTCTCTGAGTCTCACCAGCTGTGCCAGTGGCAAGGGACAATCCTGCTCGCGCCCGATCCGGATCTCCTCCTTGCTCTCCAGCATGCGGAGCAATCTTGCCTGACGTGCTGCTACCTTGGGATTCATACATGTACCTCCATCCATTATTGAGAGACTAAGCAGCAAGGCAGGTACAGACCAGCAGCAAAGCGTCATGATGACGCTTTCATCACAGAATGAGTGTGACGGCCCGATCCGGATCACAGTTTGCATGGCTTCGTGGTCACGAAATATTCATTGTTTGGTCATTAAATTGACAACAAGGAACAAGCCCCTCACCATCGGGTCACATTAAATGCAGCAGCCATTCGTCGTTACTCGCTCAAAGGATGAGCTCATATGAAAGTCCCCTCCTCAGCACGCCGGCCAGCCAGGATCCCCAGCCTGCCTTCCCTGCTGCTTGGCTTGCTGGCTGCGCTGCTGCTGCTGACCCTGATACTGCCGCAGATCAATCCCGGCAGCTGGCTCGGCCAGGCCCGGCCACTGGTGCTGGGACCTGCCGACCAACCCATAGCGACGCTCACTCGCCACTCTCTGCTCTACAAGAGTGACAACCGTGGCCTCTATCTGGTGGTGCGCAGCCAGTGGCAGCTGCTCAAACCGCTGCAAGCGAGGGACAAGGTGCGGGTGGAGCTGCTCAATGACAAAGGGGAGCGCATAGATCAGCTGAGCCAGGCGGTAGAAAAACGCCAGCGATGCAATAAAGGGCGCTGCACCCTGGATCTCAACAGCACCTTGCGGGCACCGGACGATGCCCTCGCCAGTCGCTATCAGCTGCGGATCGGCCTGCTGCTGGCAGATCGACCCGAGAGCGCTGAATTCAGCCAGATCCTGCAGACTCTGCCGGAGCAGGGTTTCAACCTCACCTACCTCTTTACCAGCCTGGTATTGGTACTGGCACTGAGCGCCGCCGTACTCAAAGCCCTGCTGCCCAAGCTCAGGCGCAGTTTGCGCTGGCGGATCATCGGTAGTCTGCTGCTCGGCAACCTCACCTTCGTGCTGTTGCACGGCTTTGTGGTATTCAAACTGGGGGAGTTTCTGCTCTGGTCCGGCTTCAGGCCCGAGCACTACTATCTCGCCTGGGGCAGCATGGTTCTGGGCTGGAGCCTCTGTGCCCTGGCGGGCTTCAATCTCTATATGGGACTGGTGTTCACGGCGCTTTCCGGCATTGGCCTGCTCGCCAACTTCATGAAGATCGCCATCTACGGGGTGCCGCTGGGGGGTGACGACCTTGGCAATCTGCTGGCACTGCTGCGCATCCTGCTGGATCAGCATCCGGTATTGCCTGTGCTCGGCGTCGCTGCGCTGCTGTTTGTCTGCTGGCGTTTCGCCCTGTCACGCTGGGTCTTGCGCGGCCTGTTTCGCACGACTGCCGCCACCGCCGCCTTTTTTGCCCTGTGTGTGTTCGCGACCCAGACCGGTAACAAGCTGCTGGGGGCCAACATTCGCTACGTGGACAGAGCGGTCAACTATCACAGGGATCTCATCCGCTCCGGCCCCGGCCTCTATCTGTTCAACCTGGTGGATGAGATGCTGCAAAGCGGCAGTGTGTTTCGCTATCCCTTGCAGATCAATGAGCTCACTCCACAGATCAGCCATGTGAGCCAGGGACAGCCCCCCCGCTTCGATCTGGTAATAGTGCTGCAATACGAGTCGCTCTGGCTCGGCTGGCAGGGCAGGATCTGCGCCCCACCTCCCACATTGAGCCTGCCCGCCAACGTGCAACAGTGGCAAAAGACCATCCACTCCCCCACCACAGGCGGCATGACGGTGCTGGCCGAGTTCGAGATGAACACGGGTCTGCCGGTGGGCCTGCTCAAGCAGGGGGTCGTGCCCTATTACTACCTGTCCGAGCAGGTGCCCGGCCTTGCACAAAGCGCAAAGCAAAGCGGCTATCACACCCTGTTTGCCCACCCTTACGTGGAGAAGTTCTGGGGCCGTGCCAAGGCGATGCCGGCCCTTGGCTATGAGGAGCGCTGGTTCGATACACGCTTTACCAGTCTCGAGCACAAAGGGCTCTACATCTCGGACGATGCACTGATCGACCATCTGCTCAGACGCAGCGAGCAGGACACCTCACCGCTCTTTGCCTACACGGTTACCATGCAGGGCCACGGCCCCTTCGACGGGGATCGCTATCATGCCCAGCAGCTCGACAAGGCCTGTCCAGATCAGAGTGCGGCAGACCGCCAGCTGCTCAACACCTACTACACGGGGGTGGTGGATGCCATGGCTTCCCTGGAGCGGCTGCTCAAACGGCTGGACAATTCTGGCAAACGCTATCTGGTGGTGGCCTTTGGCGATCATCAACCCTTTCTGATGTCGGCAGGCAAGGGCATTCACGGCGACAAACCGCCCCGCGATGCCAGCTACCAGATCCCCATGATGGCCTTTACCCGCGATGATGGTGCCCTCTCTCTCGAACGGCAATTCGCCCCTGTGCGCCAGCTCTACCAGATGGGCCAGGCCACCCGTCAGCTGCTGGCAGGGGATCTGACCCCGATCCCGGATCTCCCCCTGCTCCACCCTGTGCTGGGGGAGGAGAAAGGCTTCGACGTCTCTCCCCTGGTGCCCCAGCTCCGGGCCAGTTTCAGGGCCAATGCCCTGCCCTGATCCCGGACCTGAGAAAGTGAAAGAGGCCGCTGTTGCGGCCTCTGTGCATACTGCGATTGACGGGATCACTCACTCGCCAAGCCAGGGTTCGCACAGGGTGAGGGTCCGGGCATCGAGATCCAGCTCAGCCTCGATGCCAAGAGGCAGAGTCAGCATGGGATGAGTGTGGGCACAGTCAAACTCCGCCAATATGGGGAAACGCGGCGTCCCCACCACCTCCAGCAGAATATCGAGCGGCCGCTTGCCACTGCCCTGATGATCGAACAGCTCGTGCTTGCCGATAACCAGAGCGCCGATGCGGTCAAACACACCGCACAGCTTGAGATGGGCGAAGGAGCGCTCCACCGTATCAGCTGTCAAGAGGCTGTCTTCCAGCAGCAGAATATCTCCGTGCGCTATGGCCGGCATGTAAGGAGAGCCCCAGATCCCCGTCAGGGTATTGAGGTTGCCACCAAGCAGCCGTCCCCGCACCCGACCTGTCCCCACCGAGATCAACCGATTGGGCTGACACTGCTTGGCCCGAGTCTGGTTTTCCCAATCGAGCCGCTCGTCGGTCCAATAAGCAGGGGTCGGCAAGGTATGAGGCACGGCGCCCCCACCCGCCAGGCAGACCTGGCTAAACCCGGCCAGAGTCTCATCTACCAGCGGGGGCAATTCACCGAACGATGCCACCAGCGCCGGGCCATAAAAGGTGACGAGGCCGGTTTTGGCATAAATGCCGAGCAGCAGGGCCGTCACATCCGAGTAGCCGATGATGATCTTGGGATCCCGTTTGAGCGCATCAAAATCGAGATACGGCAACAGGGAGTTGGAGTTGCTGCCGCCAATCACCGACATGATGCAACGCACGTGCGGATCGCGAATAAGTGTATTGAGCTCGGCAGCCCGCGCGGCTATGGTGCCGGATCGCCAGTGATCCTGCTGGCCGGTGAGGCTGCCCGCCTTGAGCCTGAAGCCCTGCGCTTCCATAAACCGCTTTGAACGGGCAAAGCGGTTTGGCGCCCAGGCAGTGGCTGCGCTGGAGGGGGAGAAAAAACCTATGGTGACGCCAGGCTTGAGCCCTGGCGGCTTGAGTAATGTCATTGTCAGGTGTCCTGTCCCGAGTGCGGCCATCTGGCATTATGGCGCCAACCTTGAAGGACTCATAGTAACCCGAAAATGACCCGAAAGACATCAGGATAAGCTGCTTGGCCCTGGTGAGCGATTCGGCGAAACGCGGCGAACCATCACAACCCCCCTTGCAACCTCAGTGACATGGGCCGCCGCGCAGACGCTCATTCGCTCGCTGGCCGGATCCAGAAGCGACGCTCCCATTTCTGGGTGATCTCATCGTAAGTCCCATCCGCGCGCATGCTGTCCAGGGTCCCTTGCAGTGCCTTGATGATGGCTTCGTCCGTCTCCAGGCTGAAGGCAAAGTAGAACTCCTTGGTGTCCTGATACTGAAACAGGGGGACAAAGTCCGAATAACTGTGGCCCAGCGACTCTATGTGATAGGCCGCCCCCATCTGCATGGCTGGGGCTATGTCCGCTCGCCTGCGCAGCATCATGCGAAACTTGTCATCTTCATCGTGCACCAGCACCAGATTAAGCCCCTGATCAGCCAGTTCACGTGCCGCAGCCGAATTGCGCACAACGGCAATACGCCAGGATGCCAGCTCAGAGAGCTGATTGGCCGTCACCTCCTCTCGTTTCGCCAGGCGATAAAACCAGAGGGTGCGAGGTCCTATGGGGCCAACCCAGTGAAAGAGCGCTTCTCGTTCCGGCAGCCGTACCATGCTGAAGATAACTGTGTTCGGGTGATGCAGCGCCATCTGATAGGCCCGCGCCCAGGGCAGGAGTTGTACCCCCTTGCTGTCGAGCGAAAGCTTGCTCCTGTCGACCATCCGTTGCAGGAGATCCACCGACAGACCCGTTACCAGACCGTCTCTGTCCCGATAGTTGTAAGGAGGAAGCTCCTCTGTTACCGCCTGAATGTTGACCCCCGCAGCGCTGCCCAGCCAGCACCACAACAATAACCAGCGAAAATGCCACATGATTGACCTCTCTGCCTGTTTCCCTTGCTTCAGTATGGCGGCAGTGGGCAACCCTGCGTATACAGGCTGGCCAGCAAGATCACAGGATTTGTCACAGTTCCGGTCAACGCCGGGGCAGAAACAGAAAAACCGGCAGAAGGTTGCCGGTTTTTCAATGGCTGACAGGGCTTAGATTACAACGGCGGTACCGCTGATGCTGACCATCAGCATACTGCCGTTCTGCCCCACCACCTCGTAGTCGATATCGATACCGACCACGGCGTTGGCGCCCAGCGCCTGCGCGCGCTCTTTCAGTTCATCGAAGGCAATCTCGCGGGCGCGGGCCAGCTCTTTTTCGTAGGCACCGGAGCGGCCACCAATGATATCGCGGATACCGGCAAACAGATCCTTGAAGATATTGGCGCCGAGAATGGCTTCACCCACGACGATGCCGCGGTATTCACGAATGGTTTTGCCTTCCAGCGTGGGGGTAGTTGAGAGGATCATCTTGCGCTCCTGAGGTGAAAATGGGTTTCAGACTACCCCAAACTTCTACCGGACAACATCCCCCGCCCCCTAATAGCCAGTTGCACGATAATGGTTGCCGTTGCAGGCGACCATGCCGCCATTTGGCTCGCGCCCATCGCCGGAACCTGGACCCGAACGATAAAAAAAGGAGAGGCCAGGCCTCTCCTTTTCGTGTGCTGATGGCAGCTTAGTGCAGCTTCAGGGTCGGGCGCAGTACCCGGTTGATGCGGCCCACCAGCATGATGAGACCCGTCTTGATGTAGCCGTGCAGAGCGACCTGGTGCATCCGGTACAGCGAGATGTAAACCATGCGCGCTATGTAGCCTTCCACCATCATGGAGCCGCGCATCAGGTTGCCCATCAGGCTGCCCACTGTGGAGAAGCGGCTCAAAGAGACCAGGGAACCGTGATCGTGATAGAGGTAAGGTTTCATCTCACCGCCTTCCAGCTTGGCCAGGATATTCTTGCATGCCTGGGTCGCCATCTGGTGGGCGGACTGGGCGCGTGGCGGCACGAATTTGCCATCCGGCTGCGGGCAGGCAGCGCAGTCACCGATGACGAAGATATTCTCGTCACGGCTGGTTTGCAGTGTCTCTTTCACTACCAGCTGGTTGATGCGGTTGGTTTCAAGGCCGGCGATATCCTTCATGAAATCCGGCGCCTTGATACCGGCAGCCCACACCATGAGGTCAGCTTCGATGAGCTCCCCATCCTTGGTGTGCAGCCCATCGCTGGTGGCTTCGGTGATCATGGTGGCGGTACGCACATCCACCCCCAGTTTGACCAGTTCCTGATGAGCCGCGCCACTGATGCGCTCCGGCAGCGCTGGCAGTATGCGGGGACCCGCTTCCACCAGAGTCACCTTCAGGCTCTCTGTGGTGAGGTTCTTGAAACCGTAGGCATAGAGCTGCTCCACAGCGTTGTAGAGCTCGGCAGAGAGCTCGACGCCAGTGGCACCGCCGCCAACGATGGCGATCTTCACCTTGTCACCTGGCTGGTATTCGGTGGCGAACTGCAGGAAGCGGTTCATCATGCTGTTGTGGAAACGGTGCGCCTGGGAGGGGCTGTCCAGGAAGATGCAGTGATCCTTGATGCCCTTGGTGTTGAAGTCGTTGGACACGGAACCGATGGCCATCACCAGGATGTCGTACGGCACCTCCCGCTCATGCACCACTATGTCGCCATTCTCATCGACGATCTTCCCCAGCACGATGCGTTTTTCGTCGCGCTTGATGTCAGTCAGGCTGCCCAGCTGGAAATCGAAACCGTGGTTTTTGGCATGGGACTGGTAGCTCAGGGCATCGATACCCGCATCCATGGAGCCGGTGGCCACTTCGTGCAGCAGGGGTTTCCACAGGTGGGTACGGTTACGGTCGACCAGGGTGATCTTGGCCTTGTTCTTCTTGCCCAGTTTGCGACCCAGGCTGGTAGCCAGCTCCAGACCGCCAGCTCCACCGCCGACGACAACAATATTGGTCATGGTTAATTACCTCGGTTCCATTAAAGCGAAGGGAGCCATCGGCTCCCTTGATAGTTGAATCCATGACGTGACAATCGATCAGGCTTCTTTGAAAGCCTTCATCTGTTGCAGGTGATGAGAGATATTTTTGAACTTGTGAGTCTCTCGCTCATCCCACACGATGTTGTAATAATTCTTCAATTCACGCTCAATGTCGCCATTATCGCGGATTTCATCCTGAACGGAAAGGATGCAGAGGCAATTTCCTGAATTTTTACTACGAAATTCAGACACACATTTGGTGCCTATATCCTCGTACTCTTCCGGTCTGTCTATCTTGCCCTGCATGGTGATCTCGGGGTGCAGATTGGGGTTGAAGATCACCTGTTTGATGCCGCACAAGAAGCCGATCCGCTCGCTCCAGTAACCTCCCAGCCCCACCCCGCAGATGAGAGGCTTGGGGTCTGTGCTCATGTCGAGCTGCTTTTTCACTTCCTTGAGCAGGTGGCTCATGTCATGACGGGGATGAACCGTGCTGTAGTGCACGAAACGCACATCATCATCGATAAACTGCAACTGCAGCACTTTTTCATGATTGCCGAGGCTGGTGGCATCAAAGCCATGCAGATAGATGATCATGGACAAGACCTCAAAAACTGTGTCGGTTCTATCGAAACTACCCCAGCGGCGGGGCCTTGCGCCACCAAAACATCCCACTTTCTTGCTTTGGATCACGCCTCCAGTTGCGGATGAAACCAGATTAAGTCAATCAGATACCTCACCTGCTCCGTTCGACAATAAAAGTGGGCACCCGCTGTGGCGAAGGGATCACCTGGCTAGCGAGGCAAGTGGCTGTGCCATGGGACAGCAAACGATTGCCCGTCACGGTTGCTCAGTACCACAAGGCCGCCCTCTTTATCAGCCATGATCAGCCCCACGCCCTGCACAGCGTCATCTGTGGGAAACCATGAAAAAACCGCCGGGCAGACACACTGCCCGGCGGCTTTTTACGCGGCAAAGACCCCTAGCAGCAGGTCTGCTCGAAGCGATCCACCGCCGCCGCCACCAGCGCCATGCTGCCCTGCCAGAAGGCAGCTTCGCGGATATCCTGACCCAGGTGTTTTGCCACCAGATCTTCGGCGCTCATGCGGCCGGTATCGCGCAACAAGGCGCGATAGGCCTGTGCCACATCCGTTTCCCCTGCCGCCTGACGGCTCATCAACTGCTGATAGACCCCCAGGCTGAACAGATAGCCAAACAGGTAGGGGTAGTTGTAAAAGCCGAGTCCGGCGATGGAAAAATGCGCCTTGGCCGCCCAGAACAGAGGGTGATAACGCACCAGACTCCCCTCATACCAGCGACCCCAGGCTTCATCCGTCATCGTCTTTAGCCGCTGTGCCGACACATAGCCCTGTCCACGGGCAGCCACCAGGGCCTGCTCGAAGTCGAAGCGGGCCGGAATGTTGACCAGGAAGGTGGCAGCGCCGTCCGCCTCGGCCCAGGCGATGGCTTGTTGCTGCTCTGGCGTCTGCGCCTGCTCGAACAGGGCGCTGCGCACCAGGGTTTCGGCAAAGATGGAAGCGGTCTCCGCCAGCGTCATGGGGTAGCTGCGTTGGCTCATGGGCAGATCGCGAATGAGCCAGTTGTGCCAAGCGTGACCCAGCTCGTGAGCGAGCGTGATGACATTGTCCATGGTGCCGGCATAGGTGATAAAGACTCTCGGCTCCACCGGATCGGCAAACTTGGTGCAGTAGGCACCGGTACGCCGGTTCGGGGTGGGCGCCGCATCAATCCAGCCCTTCTCGGCCATCATGCGGGCAAATTCCCCCATCTCGGGATCGAAGCGGGCAAAGGCCGCGGCTATGATCTCGATCGCCTCTTCAAACGGGATCTCGCGGCTGCTAGCGGCCGGCGGCGGTGCAAACAAGTCCTCCGGCCCCGGATCTGTGATGCCGAGCTGCCGGGCCATCAGCCCCAGCGCCCGCTGGCCCAGCGCCCGGGCTTGATACGTCTCGGCCATAAGCGTATCCAGGGTGGTGCGCTCTATGTGGCTCTGATGGCAGGAGAGATCCAACGCATCGAGCACACGCTGCTTGCCACGCTGGCGCGCCAGTTCAAGTCGCCAGCCGTTGAGGGCATTGAGGATGGCGGCCACCGTCTCCTGCTCCCCTTCCCAGCCGGCGCTGATGGCATCAAAGGCCTCGCGGCGCAGTGCCCGCACCGGGCTGGAGAGCAGATTGCTTGCCTCGGCCAGCCCCATCTCGCGGCCGTCGATCACGAGGCGGATCTTGCCCACCAGATCGTTATAGAGGTTGCCCCAGCCATGCAGGCCGTCGGTACCAAGGCCGATCACCAACTGCTCCGCCTCCACCGGCAGACGCTGATCCCGCAAGCGGCGCTCATGGCGCAGTCGGTACGCCTCTTCTCCGAGCAAGGGATCCTGCATCAGCCGCTCAAACTCGGGCTCGGGCAGTCCCAGCATCAGGTCTTCGACCGGCGCCAGTGCCTTGAACAGGTCGGCATTGAGGGCCCTCGCGCGGGAGGCCAGCTGCTTGGCGAGCGGATCGCTGGCATCCTGACTGCCCTTTGATGCCGCCAGCACGGCGACGTTCCAGCCGATATTGCGGATCCGCTGGGCCCGCAGGCGCACTTCCCGCAAAAAATCGGGCAAGGCGTCGATATTGCCCAATACCTGCTCAAGACCGTCGATAAAACCGGCAAGCCCGGCGAGGTTGGCACGGGCCTGGCTCATGTCCGCTTCCAGCTCGGGGCAGTCGAGGGCGGGATAGATATGCTGGTTGTGCCACTGCTGTGGGTAGACTCTTTGTTGCATCAAACGCTCGTCATCAATATCAAGGGGCAGAGGCTGCCCTGGGTGAAATGCACATGGCCGGGCCGCTGCGGGCCCGCCACGAAAGAAACAGGGGCCGCCGGGGCGCCCCCGAACGGCCGGTCTGATCAGCCAATGCGATAGACGGGCCAGCCCGTCACACCAGTCGTTCGAGGCGCTCGACCGCCTCCTCCACATAGCGCAGGCTCTCCTGCCAGAAGGCGGGTTCGCGAATGTCGACCCCCAGGTGTTTCTCCACCAGATCCTCGGCGCTCATGCGGCCCGTGTCGGTGAGCAGCGCGCGATAGGCGTGGGCAAAATCGCCCCCGGCCCGCTCCTTCTGGGCATAGAGCCCCAGGCTGAACAGGTAGCCGAACAGGTAGGGGTAGTTGTAAAACCCGAGATCGGTGATGGAGAAGTGGCCCTTGCTGGCCCAGAACAGCTCGTCGTACTGGCTGAGGGTGTCACCATAGCACTGCTGCTGCGCGGATTTCATCATCTGCCGCAGCTGGCTTGCCCCCACATAGCCTTGCTCCCGCGCCGCCACCAGGGTCCGCTCGAAGGTGAAGCGGGCCGGAACGTCGAGCAGCAGGCTGGCGGCGCGCTCCCCGTCCAGCCAGGCGATGGCCCTGCGCTGCTCCATGTTGTCGGTGGCGGCCAACAGGGCATCACGCACCAGGGCCTCGGCAAACAGGGAGGCGGTCTCGGCCAGCGTCTTGGGGTAGTCGCGCTGCTCCAGCGGCAAGTCCCGCAACAGCCAGCTGTGCCAGGCGTGCCCGAGCTCGTGGGCCAGGGTGATGAGGTTGTCCATGGTGCCCTCGAAAGTGAGAAACACCCGAGACTCGGGAGGATAGGCATATTCGGTACTGTAAGCACCGCTGCGCCGGTTTGCGCTGGGGGCTGCATCAATCCAGCCCTTCTCGGCCATCATGCGGGCAAAGGCCCCCATTTCAGGGTCAAACCCGGCGAAGGCATCGGCCACCAGGGTCAGTGCCTGCTCGAAGCTGAGCAGGGCCGAGGGCGCGGCGGGCGCAGGGGCATAGAGATCCCAGGGGGCAAAATCGGTGATCTGCTGGGCGCTGGCCATGGCGCGCAGGGCTCGCCGTCCCAGCGCTTTGTGGGCGTCAGCCTCGGCCATCAGGGTATCCAGAGTGGCGCGCTCGATATGGCTCTGATGGCAGGAGACATCCAGCGCATCGAGCCGACGCGTCTTGCCACGCTGGGCGGCGAGTTCGTTGCGCCAGCCGTTGATGGCGTTGAGGATGGCGGCTACCGTCTCCTGCTCTGCCTGCCAGGCGGCCTGGATGCCGTGCCAGGCGCTGGCACGGCGCGCCCGATCCGGGTGAGCCAGCAAGTTATCCGCCTGGGCCAGTCCCATAGGCTCTCCGTCCACCACGGGCCTGAGTCGGCCCACCAGACTGTCGTAGAGATCCCCCCAGCCTTGCAGTCCATCCACCGAGAGCCCCTCGATCAGCTGCTCGCTCTCGAGCGACAGCCGTTGATCCTGCAGGCGGCGATCATGACGGATGAGGTAGGCAAGCTCGAACAGCTCGGCATCCTGCAGCAAGGCTCGAACCTGCCCCTCGGGGGCACTTGCCCAGAACAGGGTCACCGGCTTGCTGAGCTGGGCCAGGGTCGCCTGCAACTGCTGGCCACGGGATAGCAGCACCTTGGCCGCTTCGTCGCAACCATTGCGACTGAGCCGGTTGTAGGCATAGGTCTGGCTGTTCCACACCAACCGGTTCACGTCGGTCCAGCAGGATCTGATGGCCCGCAGCAAGTGGCGCAAGCCATTGACGTCTGTGGTTTGAGGAAGCTCGTTCAGCAATTGACTCAAGGTCGTCAGCGTATGGCGGGCCTGATGAAAATCGGCGTCGACCGCCGGGCAGTCGGGGGCGGCATAGATGTGATCATCCAGCCATTCGGGTGGGTTCATAATGGTCCTTGTTTGTTTGCATCCATGTCATGTGACCCAGCCTCTATGGGCTAGTGCCAGTTCGGATAGTACGAAGGGGGCCGGCACTTGCCTAGCCCCCATCCGAGTCAACAAACAGGACAAACAATCATCTGTGCGACGGCCTCTGTCGGCCGGGCACCGAGAGTGGAGAAGCCGCCGTTATCTGGCGGGTTTGAGTTTGCTCACCAGTGTCATCGCCAGCACCAGCAGCAGGCCGGCCACCACACCGGTCACGGCGTTGAGCAGGGTTGGCGTGATGGCGGCCAGCACTGTACCCACTGTTGGCAAGGTGGCAAGTGCCCCGGCAGCCCCTTCTATCAGGTGATGGGCGAAGGGCCAACCGTGCACCAGTATGCCGCCCCCCACCATGAACATGGCAATGGTCCCTACCAGCGCCAGCAGATGCATCAAACGGGGCGCCGTCACCAGCAGCCCCTGCCCGACTGCGCGGCGCAAGGCGCTGCCGTCGGACTTTTGCAGCAGGTGCAGACCTATGTCGTCGAGTTTGACGATAAGTCCCACCAGACCATAGACCCCCACCGTCATCAAAAGCGCTATGCCTGCCACCACGGAGATCTGCAAACCCAGGCTGCTGCCTTGCACAGTGCCGAGCGCGATCACGATGATCTCGGCGGAGAGGATAAAGTCGGTGCGAATGGCCCCCTTCACCTTCTGCTGTTCAAAGGCCACCAGATCGTCGGGAACAACCTGGCTGCTCGGCTCACCTTCTGCTGCATCGTGGGGCAACAACTTGTGGGCCAGCTTCTCCGCCCCCTCAAAGCAGAGATAGGCGCCCCCCAGCATCAGCAAGGGGGTGATGAGCCAGGGCACCAGGGCACTGATGGCGATGGCGGCAGGCACCAGGATCAGCTTGTTGCGAAACGATCCCTTGGCCACCGCCCACACCACAGGCAGCTCCCGCTCTGCCCGCACGCCGGAAACCTGCTCGGCATTGAGGGCAAGATCGTCCCCCAGCACGCCGGCCGTCTTCTTGGCAGCAACCTTGGTCATCAACGCCACGTCATCGAGCACGCTGGCAATATCATCGAGCAGGGCCAACAAACTGGTTCCGGCCATATCAGGCATTCCTCATATCAGTGGAAAACTCCCCTCAGGCTCGCCGGGCAGGCGCCACAGGCGAATGCCGACCAGAGGGGATTCCTCATTTCGGGTAAAAGATGGCACAGTGTAACGAGAAGCCGCCATTTCGGCAGCTACCACATCAGGGTCAATTGGCCTTGTTTTCCTCTGATCCAAGGAGTTCACATGCAACCCTGGCAGCCTCTGCTCGATTTCTGGTTTGGCGATGATGCCGACGATGCCACCCGTGCCGCGCGGCAAGCTTCACTCTGGTGGGGAAAAAGCCGCGAAACCGATGCGCTGATAGCCAGCCGCTTTGGCGAACTGGCCGAGGCAGCGGCCGCTGGCAGCCTGGCCCACTGGGCCGAGGTACCCGTCGGTCGGTTGGCACTGATCCTGCTGCTGGACCAGCTGCCGCGCAATGTACATCGCGGCACACCCGGCGCCTTTGCCCGGGATCCCCATGCTCGCGACCTCTGCCTGAAAGGATTGTCTATTGGAGCAGACAGGGCGCTCTCCCCGCTGGCTCGGGTCTTCTTCTACCTGCCGCTGGAGCACGCCGAGTCTCGCGAGCAGCAAGCCAGGAGCGTAACCCTGTTCGAGGCGCTGGCGGCCGAACAGTCCGCGACCCCGGCCCAAGCGACCTTCGAAGGGTTTGCCGACTTTGCCCGCCGCCATCAGGTGATCATCGAACGCTTCGGCCGCTTCCCCCATCGCAATGCCATACTGGGTCGCGCAGATACGCCACAAGAGGCCGATTTTTTGCAGCAACCCGGCTCGGGTTTTTAGTCCATGAAAACCACGTCATAGAGAAATGGCTCACCAAGCCGGGATACCATGCGCCAAGATCCATTGCTCCCTGCGTCCGATGCACAAAATCCGAAACCAGCCCGGTTGGTTCCGGATTTTTTATCTGCATCAAACCAACGCTCGTCTCCTCCACTGATAGCAGGGATGGCCACACTGAACATGCCTGCGCCACGCCTCTGCCAATAAAAAAACCGGCCAAGTGGCCGGTTTTTGATGCGCTGCAGCGTGGGTGACGGGGTTTAACCCAGTCGTACACGGGCGTTGCGGAACATCCGCATCCAGGCGCCATCCTCGCCCCAGTTGTCCGGGTGCCAGGAGTTGGCCACGGTGCGGAACACCCGCTCCGGGTGCGGCATCATGATGGTGGCCCGGCCATCCGTGGTGGTCACGGCGGTAATGCCATCCGGCGAACCGTTCGGGTTGGCCGGGTATTGCTCGGTCACCTGACCACGGTTGTCGACAAAACGCAGACCCACAAGACCACTGGCTTGCAACGCGCTCAGGTGAGCGGCGTCGCGCACCTCCACTCGCCCTTCCCCGTGGGAGACGGCAATGGGCATCACTGAGCCCGCCATGCCGGCGAAGAAGGCGGACGGAGAGTCCTGCACCTCCACCAGGCTGAAGCGCGCCTCGAAGCGCTCGGAGCGGTTGCGCACAAAGCGCGGCCACAGATCGGCCCCTGGGATCAGGGTGCGCAGGTTGGACATCATCTGGCAGCCGTTGCACACGCCCAAGGAGAGGGTATCGCCACGTTCGAAGAAGCGCTGGAACTGCTCACGGGCGTTGTCGTTGAACAGGATGGACTTGGCCCAGCCCTCGCCCGCCCCCAGTACGTCGCCGTAGGAGAAGCCGCCACAGGCCACCAGGGTCTGGAACGCTTCCAGCTTGATCCGGCCGGAGAGAATGTCGCTCATATGGACGTCGACAGCGGCAAAACCGGCACGATCGAACGCAGCCGCCATCTCCACATGGGAGTTAACCCCCTGCTCGCGCAGCACCGCCAGACGGGGGGAAACTCCCTTGGCGATATAGGGCGCGGCCACATCCTCGGACGGGTTGTAGGTCAGTTTGGCCTGCAGACCCGGGTCGATGGCATCCTGACGGGCGGCATGTTCCTGATCCGCGCACTCGGGGTTGTCCCGCAGACGCTGCATCTGCCAGCTGGTCTCGCCCCAAAGGGTGCGCAGGGCGGTGCGACTGGCACGATACACTTCTGTACCCGCGCGCTGCAGTGTGATGAGGTCCCCCTCGCGCACTGTGCCCAGCACATGAGAGCAGGCAGCCAGACCGTGACCGGCCAGCAGGGTCATCACCGCCTCTTTATCTTCACGGCGCACCTGAATGACGGCGCCCAGCTCTTCGTTGAACAGCGCAGGCAGCAGCTCGCCGCCGATGCGATCGAGCTGGATGTCGAGGCCGCAGTGACCGGCGAAGGCCATCTCGGTCAGGGTGACGAACAGGCCGCCGTCGGAACGGTCGTGATAGGCGATCAGTTTGCGATCGGCCACCAGCGCCTGAATGGCGTTGAAGAAGCCTTTCAGTTGTACCGGATTGTCGAGATCCGGCGCCTTGTCACCCAGCTGACGGTAGACCTGAGCCAGGGCCGAGGCGCCGAGACGCTGCTTGCCGTTGCCAAGGTCAATCAGGATGAGGTCGGTCTCACCGAGATCGGTACGCAGCTGCGGCGTAACCGTGTTGCGTACATCTTCCACCCGGGCAAAGGCGGTGATGAGCAGGGAGAGCGGCGAGGTGACGCTTTGCTCCTTGCCATCCTGCTGCCAGCGGGTCTTCATGGACATGGAGTCCTTGCCCACCGGAATAGTGATACCAAGGGCCGGGCAGAGCTCTTCACCTACCGCTTTCACCGCCTCATAGAGACCGGCATCTTCCCCCGGATGACCGGCAGCGGCCATCCAGTTGGCCGAGAGCTTGACCCGCTTGAGCGATCCAATGTGAGTCGGCGCCAGGTTGGTAAGCGCTTCCGCTACCGCCATGCGGGCGGATGCGGCGTGGGAGAGCAGCGCCACCGGGGTGCGCTCGCCCATGGACATGGCTTCGCCGTGGTAGCTGTCGTAGGTCGCCGCAGTAACGGCGCAATCGGCCACCGGGATCTGCCAGGGACCGACCATCTGATCGCGGTTGACCAGACCGGTCACGCTGCGATCGCCGATGGTGATGAGGAAGGACTTCTCCGCCACTGTGGGCAGACGCAGTACCCGTTCGGCTGCATCGTTCAGCGTGATGCCGTCCAGTTGCAGCGGCTTGCCCTGAGCTGGCAGGGTAGTGATATCGCGGTGCATCTTGGGCGCCTTGCCGAGCAGCACGTCCAGCGGCAAATCGATGGGCTGGTTGTCAAAGTGGCTGTCAGAGAGGGTGAGATGCTTCTCTTCGGTGGCGGTACCGATGACGGCATAAGGCGCACGCTCACGCTCGCACAGTGCCTTGAACAGGGGCAGCTTGTCCTGCGCCACCGCCAGCACGTAACGCTCCTGGGATTCGTTGCACCAGATCTCCAGCGGGCTCATGCCCGGCTCGTCGCTCTGGATGGCACGCAAATCGAAACGACCACCACGCTCACCGTCATTGACCAGCTCCGGCATGGCGTTGGAGAGGCCACCCGCCCCCACGTCGTGGATGAAGACGATGGGGTTGGCATCGCCCAGCTGCCAGCAGCGGTCGATCACTTCCTGACAACGACGTTCCATCTCGGGGTTGTCGCGCTGTACCGAGGCAAAGTCGAGATCTTCGGCTGACTGACCGGAGGCCATGGAGGAGGCTGCGCCGCCACCCAGACCGATGTTCATGGCCGGACCACCCAGCACTATCAGGGCCGCCCCGACCGGGATCTCCCCTTTCTGAACATGATCGGTGCGGATGTTGCCGATGCCGCCCGCCAGCATGATGGGCTTGTGGTAGCCACGCACCTCGACGCCGTTGTGGCTCGGCACCTCCTCTTCGAAGGTACGGAAGTAACCGAGAATGGCCGGGCGACCGAATTCATTGTTGAAGGCGGCGCCGCCAAGCGGCCCCTCCTGCATGATGTCAAAGGCACTGACGATGCGGCTCGGCTTGCCGAAATCCTGCTCCCAGGGCTGTTCGAAGCCGGGAATACGCAGGTTGGAGACGGTAAAGCCCACCAGACCCGCCTTGGGCTTGGCACCACGGCCGGTTGCACCCTCGTCTCGGATCTCGCCGCCGGAGCCGGTAGCCGCTCCCGGGAAGGGGGAGATGGCGGTCGGGTGGTTGTGGGTTTCCACCTTCATCAGTATGTCGACCTGCTCCTGATGATACTGGTACTCACCACTGGCAGGGCTCGGGAAGAAGCGGCCACCCTGGCTCCCTTCCATCACGGCGGCGTTGTCTTTATAGGCAGACAGGACATGATCCGGCGTCTGCTCGAAGGTATTCTTGATCATCTTGAACAGCGACTTGGGCTGCTGCTCGCCGTCTATGGTCCAGTCGGCGTTGAAAATCTTGTGACGACAGTGCTCCGAGTTCGCCTGGGCAAACATGTAGAGCTCGATGTCGTTGGGGTTGCGGCCCAGCTTGGTGAAGTTCTCCACCAGGTAGTCAATTTCGTCATCGGCCAAGGCCAGACCCAGCGCCACGTTGGCCTCTGCCAGCGCGGCACGACCACCACCCAGTACATCCACCTGGGTGAAAGGACGCGGCGCCTGGTGGGCAAACAGGGCGCTCGCCTCTTCCATGTCGGCGAACACCACTTCCATCATGCGGTCGTGCAGCAGGGCTACGACCTCATTGCGCTGGGCTGCGCTCAATTCACCCTTGGTCTGCACGTAATAGGCAATGCCGCGCTCCAGCCGCTTGACCTGGGTCAGGCCGCAGTTATGGGCGATGTCGCTTGCTTTGGAAGACCAGGGGGAGATAGTGCCGGGACGGGGGGTAACGAGAAACAGCTGACCGCTGGGGGTGTGTTCAGGAATGGTCGGGCCATAGCGCAGGAGCTGGCCCAAGGTCGCTCGCTCAGGCGGCGACAGGGGGGCCGACAACTCGGCAAAATGCACGTATTCCGCGTAAACGCTCTCTATCTCTACTCCGCTCTCTACTCCACTCGCCGTTGCCATCTGTGCAAAGCGTTGCAACAGTTTTTGGATACGAAACTCAGACAGTGCAGGCGCACCTCGCAAGATTTCCATATGACCTTTCTCACCAAGTTTTAAAGTGTGGGGGGATTTGAGACGCGCGTATTATAGGGATCTGGCTCACGCCGGACAAACGTTTTTCTTGATTTACCGAGTGTGACTCGGTGCACACTCTCTGGTATAAAGGTCCCTCTTTTCTGACAAATGCCGATTTTTTCAACAAGGGTACTCACCTACTTGCGCTGCATTTTTCGACTGTTTATCGGGCTGATGTTGCTGCTGACCCTGGTCGGCTGCGACTTCTACACCCCCTCCAGCCAGCTGGAACAGATCCGCCAACGGGGCGAGATCCGGGTTGGCACCATCTATGGCTCCACCTCTTATTACCAGCGTGACGACCTCGCCCAGGGGTTCGATTACGAGCTGGCGAAGAGCTATGCCGACTGGTTGGGGGTCAAGCTCACCATAGTCCCCGTCTACTCCATCGCCGAACTGGTCGAGCTGCTTGAGAAAGGCAAGCTGGATCTCGCCGCCGCCGCCATCGTCGTCACCCCGGAGCGGCGTGCCCTGTTTCGCTTCGGCCCCGGTTTTTATCAGGTCTCCCCCAAGCTGGTGTATCGCTATGGCTCGCCCAAGCCAAAGGACATTGGTGATCTGAAAGGCTCCATAGTGGTACCGGCAGGCTCCACCGGTGAGGATCTGCTCAGGGAGCTGGCCAAGGAGTACCCCGGGCTGAAATGGAGTTCCAACCGGGACGCTGACGTGGAAGAGCTGCTCAAGCAGGTGGCCGACGGCAAGATTGACTATACGGTGGTGCAGGACACAGTGCTGGCCCGCACCCAGCGCTACTACCCCGAGCTCACCGAGGGGCTGACGCTCTCCAAGAACCAGACGGTGGCCTGGGCCATGACCAAGCTGCCCGACGACAGCCTCTACGCCAGCATCATCGACTTCTTCGGCCAGCGCTTCATGGATGGCGCCATCGCCAAGCTGGACGAGAAGTACTTCGGCCATGTACAGAACTTCGACTTCGTCGACACCCGCACCTTTTTGCAGCGGGCCAAGAGCCTGCTGCCCAAGTATCAGGATCTGTTCAAGACTCATGCCCGCATGGTGGACTGGCGCCTGCTGGCGGCCATCAGCTATCAGGAGTCCCACTGGGACCCGCAGGCCCGCTCCTACACAGGGGTGCGCGGCATGATGATGCTGACCGAGCCCACCGCCAAGGCGATGGGGGTCAAAGACAGAACTCATCCGGCGGAGAGCATCGAGGGTGGCGCCCGCTATCTGCAACATATGATGGAGAAGGTGCCCGCCTCCGTGCCCGCCGATGAGAAGGTGTGGTTTGCCCTCACCGCCTACAACATCGGCTATGGCCACATGATGGATGCCCGTCGTCTGACCAAGGAGCTGGGCAAGAATCCCGATGCCTGGAGCGATGTGAAAGAGGTGCTGCCCCTGCTGCAGCAGGCACGCTGGCACCGCAAGGTCCGCTACGGCTATGCCCGTGGCGGTGAGGCTCGCAACTACGTCAACAACGTGCGCCAGTACTACCAGAGCCTGCTCTGGCTCGACAACGAACAGCAAAAAGCACACAGACGTGAAGAGCTGGATGAGGACGACAGCAGCGAGCCACAAAGCACAGAGCGCCCCACCGTCATCGCCGAAGTGGTCAAGCAGATCACACTGCGTTGAGCCCTTGTTGACAGATTTGTTTTCCGGGTGAGTTCTCTGTTACCATCCAGACAGACCGGAGCCTGTCCGAAATTGTTTTTCTCGCTTTATTTCATCAAGTTAACTACTGGTAGACAGCATTTTCGGATAGGCTCCATTCGTAGTACCAAATGGCCACCCAATGGGAGGAGACCAAGATGCGAGCTCGCAGAAGAACCACTCTGGTCAGAAAAGCCAAGAGCGCCTGGAGCCCCAGACGCAAACTCAAGCTCAATGACATCAAACGCAAGATT
Source organism: Aeromonas sp. 2MA4 (assembly GCF_029237305.1). Taxonomy (NCBI): domain Bacteria; kingdom Pseudomonadati; phylum Pseudomonadota; class Gammaproteobacteria; order Aeromonadales; family Aeromonadaceae; genus Aeromonas; species Aeromonas sp. 2MA4. The sequence goes on from NZ_JAACFY010000004.1 coordinate 305,273, forward strand.
TGGCGCAGAAACCGCTCCTACACCTTGCTGATAGCAGAACACACAGCATAAACCCGGCATTTGCCGGGTTTTTTTATTCTCTTATGGTTGCGCGGCCGGGGTCGCCTCAAAGATCACCGACCGCTTCGATACCAGGCAGTTGCAGTGATTGCAGAAGTAATCCACAGCGCCGCACGCCTTGAGCCGTTCCAGCTCCTGCTGGCAGCCAGGACACAGGGCCCGGACTCGATAACGGGCCTGACACTGGCTACAAGTCACCTCGCGGCTGCGGCTGTCCAGCGCTGTGTTGCAGGCCGGGCAAATCAGGGAATTCATACTCGACTCCTCTCAAAGTGGATCTGCGGTGGGCCAACCCACAGCAGATCCCCCTCGCCTCTTCCCAAGAAAAAACGGCTGCCGGTGAGGGCAGCCGCTGGGCCTTATTTCTTGGTTTTGGCCTTGAGCAGGCGCTTGCGTTGACGCTCCTGGCTCAGGGTCATGGTGTTCTTCCGACCCTCGAACGGGTTGGCAGACTCCTGGAACTCGACCCGGATCGGGGAGCCCATGATCTTGAGCGACTTGCGGAAGTAGTTGATGAGATACCGCTTGTACGAATCCGGCAGGTCATTCAACTGGTTGCCGTGGATCACGATACGGGGCGGGTTGTAACCACCGGCGTGGGCATATTTGAGCTTGACACGGCGACCGTTCACCATGGGTGGCTGGTGATCTTCCTGCGCCATCTGCATGATGCGGGTCAGCATGGCGGTGCTGGTACGGCGGGTGGCGGACTGGTACGCCTCCTGAATGGATTCGAACAGGTGGCCGACACCGCTGCCGTGCAGGGCGGAAATGAAGTGGACACGGGCGAAATCGATGAAGCCCAGGCGTCTGTCCAGCTCGTTCTTGACGTCCTCTTTCACCTTCTGATCCAGGCCGTCCCACTTGTTCACCACCAGCACCACTGAGCGGCCTGAGTGGAGCACGAAGCCGAGGATGCTCAAGTCCTGATCCGTGATGGTCTCCTGGGCGTCGATCACCAGCAGGCAGACGTTGGCATCTTCGATGGCTTTCAGGGTTTTGATGACGGAGAACTTCTCCACCGTCTCGTGCACCTTGCCACGACGACGCACACCGGCGGTGTCGATGATGACGTACTTCTGCTCGTCACGCTCCATCGGAACATAGACGGAGTCGCGGGTGGTGCCCGGCATGTCATAGACGATGACGCGATCTTCACCCAGCATGCGGTTGGTCAGGGTCGATTTGCCGACGTTGGGGCGACCGACGATGGCAAACTTGATGGGCAAGTCGGCGAACGGGGTCTCCTTGGTATCTTCCCTGGTATCGAGATCACCGGCGGCTACCATGCGCAGCAGGGCTTCTTCGTCGAAGTCCTCCTCTTCTTCATCCTGCGCATCTTCTTCGGCAGCGGCGTCGACCAGGGTTTCCAGATGGGGAGCCAGGGCCAGTTCCAACAGGCTCAGCACGCCACGACCGTGAGCGGCCGCGATCTGGTAGACATCGCCCAGCGCCAGGCTGTAGAACTCGGACACGGCGGAATCACCGTCGATGCCGTCGGTCTTGTTGGCCACCAGAAACACCTTCTTGTGGGTCTTGCGCAGATGCGCTGCGATAGCCTGATCGGCTGCCGTCAATCCTGCGCGCGCATCCACCATAAACAGCACCACATCGGCTTCTTCGATGGCCAGCAGGGATTGCTCGGCCATCTTCAGCTCGATCCCCTCTTCGGTGCCATCGATACCGCCGGTATCAACCACGATAAATTCCAGCTCGCCCAACTTCGCCTGACCGTATTTACGGTCCCGGGTCAAACCGGGGAAGTCGGCCACCAGGGCATCCCGGGTACGGGTCAAGCGGTTAAACAGGGTGGATTTCCCCACGTTGGGGCGGCCCACCAGGGCTACTACAGGAGTCATAAAAGCCTCATTCTCAAGACGACAAAGGCTCCGGGTCCGAAGACCAGGAGCCGGATATTCACATTGACGGACGATCAGGGACGCGAGATAGCGTACAACTTGCCGCCACGGCTCTGCACATACAGGGTGTCACCGTCCACCAGGGGGGCGGCATAGAGGCCACTGCTGTCGAGCTGCTGCATGGCCTTGATGGTACCGTCGGTACGATCCAGCCAATACAGGTAACCTTCCACATCGCCGACCACCACATAGTCACCCAGGATGACAGGGGCCGTGACGGTGCGATTTTCCAGCTGGGTGTTGGACCAGAGCTCAAGACCATTGCGACGGTCTACCGCAAACAGATGGCTGCGGCTGTCGGTCAGCACTATGGCATTGCCGGTCACCGCCATGTCGCGGTAGCCGGAATACTTGCGCTTCCACACCTCGTCACCGGTCATCAGCTTGCGTGCCATCAGCTGGCCATTATAGGCGATGGCATAGAGCTCATCGCCCGCGATCAACGGCGTTGCATCCACGTCCACCATGCGATCCAGCTCGGTCGCACCGCGCGGATCCGCCACCTTGGACTGACGCACCGGCTGACCGTTGCTCAGCAAGGCTATGCCCACCTTGCCATCAGCGCGGCCATAGAGCACGGCGCCGTTGGTAATGACGGGAGCACCTGCGCTGCGCAGGGTCAGCGGCGGCTGCTCTTCAGCCAGGGTCCACTGCAACTTGCCTTCATCGGTATCGAGGGCCACCAGACGACCGGATGTCGTCAGCACCACCACACGACCGTCTTCGACGGCGGGGCTGGCCACGACTTCACCCGGCACAGTGGTCTGCCACAGCACTTCCCCGTTCTCTTCGTTCAGGGCGTAAACCACCCCGTTCTCGGATCCGAGGAACAGCTTGCCATAACGGGCAACCAGGCCGCCGGAGAGACGGGCACTGCGCTTCTCGGCGTTGACCGGCAAATCGGCCAGATCCACGCTCCACAACTCTTTGCCGCTCGCACGATCAAAGGCTGTTACGTCGCCATCGCGCGCTGCGGCATAGATGCGCTCCTCTTCCACCACCGGCTTGAGCTGGGAGTAGAAGTCCCCGATGCCATCGCCGACAGACGAGGACCAGGCGGTATCAGCGGTGAAGGCAGATTCAACCACGGGCAAAGGCGCCATGGGGTTGAGATCTTCTTCCGAGCTGAACAGGGAACACCCCTGCAGAGCGAAGGAGACTGCCGCCCCCAAGGCCACCATTTTGAACAAATTACGCATCCGGAGCACCACCCGTGGTCACGGCTGGCAGCGCCAGATCGTCCATCTTCAGCTTGAGCTCGGCGCTGCCCTGCAGACCACCGGCATCAGCCGCTGCCTGATAAGCATCGCGGGCCTCTTCGGCCTTGCCCTGCTTGTAGAGTATGTCGCCACGCACTTCCGCCACCTGGGCTTTGAAGGCATCGTTGTTGATCTTGCCAAGCTGGGTCAGAGCCTCGTCAGCCTTGCCCTGATCGTTCAGCACCCGGGCCAGACGCAAAGCAGCGATGGGACGAATGCTCTCATCGCCATTGCTCGCGACCTGAGTCAGCTGTTCGGCAGCCAGATCCAGCTTGTTCGCCTTGACGGCAGCCGCAGCCAGTTGCAGGGCAGCCAGCTCGGCATAAGCCTCACCCTTGTGATCAGTGATGAAGGCTTGCACCTGTTCGAAGGTGGCAGCATCACCCTTGGCCAGCTGGGCCGAGATCTCGTTGTAAGCCTGGGAGGCAGCTTCCTGATTGGTGAGCTGATAGTCGTTGTAATAGCGCCAGCCAAAGAGTCCGACCAGACCGATAACAGTTCCTGCGAGCACCGAGGTTCCGTTCTCTTTCCACCAGCTCTTGATGACCTCAACCTGTTGTTCTTCGGTGGTATAAACTTCCACTGCTTAGTCTCCTTTGGCTGCCAGCAGGGCAATGGCGGCGTCGACCGTGACGGTCTGTTGCTCAGCCTGGCCACGCAGATATTTGATGGTGATCTCCCCGTTTTGCACCTCGGTCTCGCCAAGGATCAGGGCAATGGCCGCGCCGCTCTTGTCGGCACGCTTGAGTTGTTTCTTGAAATTGCCGCCACCGCAGTGGCTCATCAGGCGCAAATCTGGCAGGGCATCGCGCAGACGCTCTGCCAGCTGGAAGCCTGCCTGCTCGGTGCCCTCACCCACCATGGCCAGATACGCATCCACAGCAGGACGGATATCGGCATTGAGTTCCAGCGTTTCGAGCATCAGCACCAGACGTTCCATGCCCATGGCAAAGCCCACGGCCGGCGTCGCCTGACCACCCAGCTGCTCCACCAGACCGTCGTAACGGCCACCGGCACAGACAGTCCCCTGGGCACCCAGGCTGGTGGTGACCCACTCGAACACGGTCAGGTTGTAGTAGTCAAGACCCCGAACCAGACGCTCGTTCACTTCATATTTGATGCCGGCAGACTCGAGCAGGCGTTTGAGCCCCTCGAAGTGAGCCAGGCTCTCTTCACCCAGGTGATCGAACAGGCGCGGAGCCTTCACCAAAATGGCCTGTACCTTCTCATCCTTGGAGTCGAGCACCCGCAGCGGATTGCTGTACATGCGGCGCTGGCTCTCTTCGTCCAGCTGATCCTTGTACTGCTCCAGATAGGCTACCAGCGCATCGCGGTAAGCGGCGCGCTCACTGCTCTGACCGAGCGTGTTGAGCTGCAGGGTAACATGATCACTGATGCCAAACAGACGCCACAGACGGTGGGTCAGCATGATGAGCTCGGCGTCAATATCTGGCCCGTTGATGCCAAACAGCTCGACACCGAACTGATGGAACTGGCGGTAACGGCCTTTCTGGGGACGCTCGTGACGGAACATGGGACCCATGTACCACATCCGGCGTTCCTGGTTATAGAGCAGGCCATGCTCGATGCCGGCACGCACGCAGCTGGCTGTCCCTTCCGGACGCAGGCTCAGGCTGTCGCCGTTGCGGTCCTCGAAGGTATACATCTCTTTTTCGACCACATCGGTCACTTCACCGATGGCACGCTTGAACAGATGAGTCTGCTCGACGATCGGCATCCGTACTTCGCTGTAGCCATAGCTGGCAACCACCTGGCGCAGTATCTGTTCTACTTTCTGCCATACCGGGCTCTGCTCCGGCAGGCAATCGTTCATACCGCGAATAGCTTGGATCTGTTTTGCCACGTTGATACTCGAGAAAAGACGTGAAATTTGGCCGCATTATAGGGATTTTCGACCCCGAGGTAAAATCAGGGTGTTCCAAAGCGGGATTTAAAATCAGCAACCTAAAGACGGGGCCACCCTAGGTGGCCCCACATTGGCTCAACCTTTATCCACCTGGATCTGGTTGGCTGGATCCAGCATGGCCGCCCGGGCGCGAATACGGCGCTCCAGGATCGGGATGAGATCCTTGTTGTCGAGCCGGTCGACCCGCTGGCCGCCCTCGTAGAAGGCGCTCTTGTTGGCCGCCCCCGCCAGTCCGAGATCAGAGACCAGCGCCTCACCCGGACCATTCACCACACAGCCGATGATGGAAACATCCATCGGTGTGATGATGTCTTCCAGCCGCTCTTCCAGGGCATTGACGGTGGCGATCACATCGAACTCCTGACGGGAGCAGGAGGGACAGGCGATGAAGTTGATACCGCGGGAACGGATGCGCAGGGATTTGAGGATATCAAAACCCACCTTGATCTCTTCCACCGGATCGGCCGCCAGGGAGATGCGGATGGTATCGCCGATGCCATCCGCCAGCAGCATGCCGAGCCCGACGGCGGATTTCACCGCGCCGGCGCGAAAACCGCCCGCTTCCGTGATGCCAAGGTGCAGCGGCTGCTCGATCTGCTTGGCCAGCAGGCGATAGGCGCCGATGGCCAGGAAGACGTCAGACGCCTTGACGCTCACCTTGAAGTTGTCGAAGTTGAGGCGATCCAGGTAGTCCACGTGGCGCATGGCTGACTCGAGCAAGGCCTCCGGGGTCGGCTCGCCGTACTTCTCCTGAATGTCTTTCTCCAGAGAGCCGCCATTGACGCCGATGCGGATCGGAATATTGTAGTGGCGCGCGCAATCGACCACGGCACGCACCCGCTCTTCGTTGCCGATGTTGCCCGGGTTGATGCGCAGGCAGTCGGCGCCGTACTCGGCCACTTTCAGGGCGATGCGGTAGTCGAAGTGGATATCGGCGACGATGGGAATGCGGGTCTGCTGCTTGATGAGCCTGAAGGCTTCGGCCGCTTCCATGGTGGGCACCGAGACCCGGACTATGTCGGCGCCGACCCGCTCAATCCGCCGGATCTGCTCGACGGTGGCGGCCACATCCGTGGTCTTGGTGTTGGTCATGGTCTGCACAGTGATGGGGGCATCGCCCCCAACCGGCACGTTACCGACCATGATCTGCCTGGATTTACGACGAATAATGGGAGATTCGTGAGCGGACATGGCGGACAGATTACTCCTGCGGCAGTGAGAGGCGAGCAGTCCGGCCGTTGTTGTAACGGCTCATGTCGATGGACTTGCCCTGATACTCGATATTGACCGCCATGGGCGCGCCAATGATGAGCTTGAGCGGCTCGGATCCTTCCAATACCAGTTGATCATTTGCTTTTTTCAGACCGCTGAACAGCGTCTTGCCATTGGCATCCTTGACGTCAAGCCAGCAGTCTGCGGTGAAGTTCATCTTGAGTTGGGAGGCAGTGGCTGCATCACTCACTGTCTCGCCTTCCCCAGCCGATGTTGCCACCTCAGCGGACACATCCGTTGCAGCTGCACTGCTTGGGGTCGCTGGCGCAGCGGTTGCAGCAGCACTGCTCACGGTTTGCTCAACGGCAGTTGCCGCCGCATCAGAGACCGCCGGCATGACGGCAGGATCAGCCATCTCCATCGCAGGGGCCAGGGTGGCGCCCGGCATATTGCCGGTCACACCCATGTCGGTCGTACTGCTCATTTCTGTTGCCGCCAGAGCCTCGTCACCGGCGGAGCGACGCGCCGTACTCTGCCACCACCAGGCGACGGAGAGCGCGATCAGCACCAGAATCACCAGCCAGGTCACCACCTTGAGCCGACTGTCGTTGGCTTGCTGGCGGGAACGGCGGGAGAAGCTCTGCATGTCGATGTTGTCAGGTGGCGTCAGCCCCAGCTTGTCGTAGGCAGCCAGAATGGTTTCATCCGGGATGCCGACCAGCTTGGCGTAGGTGCGCAGATAACCCCGAATGAAAGTATGGGAAGTCTGTTTGTCATACGTATCTGATTCGATCGCAGCAATCAGGGTCAGACGAAGGTGAATGCGGGACGCAACCTGTTCTCGTGTCCAGCCAAGCTGTTCACGGGCGTTGCGCAGCAGCTGGCCTGGGCCTGCTGCCTGAGAGTCGTCTTGAATATCGTGTGGCTGTTCAGTAGTCATTGGCTAAGTAACGCTTGGCTTGTTGCGAAGTGGGATATTGCCTTACCAGCTCAGTCCCGAATTGGTGAAGGAGTGCCGGTTTGTCCATGGCCTGAGCCAGCCGCAATCTCAACCAGAGACTGCTTTCATTCTCGTCTGACACATCGGCAAAACGGACGAGATAGGCTTGCACATCAGGCAGCTTGCCATCTTTCATGGAAAGCTCAGCCATGTCCAGCAATAACCTTGGATTGCGGGGATTATACCCCAAGGCCAAGCGATAGTACTCGCTTGCTTTATCATTTCTGCGATTTTGAGCGGCGCAAAGTGCCGCATTTTCATAGGTATCGGCAAGCCGGATATAGTCGGGTTGACTCACGGCCTGCAGGAATGCCTTCTCCGCCTCGTCGAAGCGGCCACGGTTGCACAGGAAGGCACCATAGTTGTTCATTGCGTCAGCATTGGACGGATCCATGGCGAGGGCTTTCTTGTAGCTCTCTTCGGCCGCCTTGTAGTCCTCTACCTGCTGGTAGAAGTAGGCGAAGCCGATCTGGACCTTGGGGTTGTCGGGGTCGTATTGAAGGGCACGATCAAGATTGAACTTGGCCTGTTCGGCATTACCCTGCCGAAGATATTGAATACCTAAATCCAGACGGGTCTGAGCAGCCGCCTTGAGGTCGGGACCCACTTCACGCTGGGTAGAGTTCTGGCCAGCGTAAGTGGTCTCGGTAACACAGCCGGGCAGCGCGCTGAGCGCTGCCACTACGATCAATGTACGTGTATCCATTCCCTGACTATACAATGGCTTAGCAAGTTAAACCATTTTGACGGAAATCCCATCCTGTTGCATCCGATTTTTCATGGTGCGCTTGGTGCGATCGATGACCTCCCCCACCAGCTGACCACAGGCGGCATCGATGTCGTCACCACGGGTCTTGCGGACGATGACGGTGAAGCCATATTCCATCAACACCTTGGAGAAACGGTCGATGCGGCTGTTGCTCGGCTTGCCATAGGGATTGCCCGGGAAGGGGTTGAACGGGATCAGGTTGATCTTGCTCGGGGTGTCTTTGAGCACCTTGGCCAGCTCGTGGGCATGCTGCATGTCATCATTGATGTGATCGAGCAGCACATACTCCACGGTCACGCGACCGCCGTTGGCATTGGACTTGGCCAGATAACGGCGCACACCGGCGAGGAAGTCCTCGATGTTGTACTTGTCGTTGATCGGCATGATCTCGGAGCGCAGCTTGTCGTTCGGCGCATGCAGGGAGATGGCCAGGGCCACATCAATTTGATCGCCGAGAATATCCAGCGCAGGCACCACACCCGAGGTGGAGATGGTGACACGACGCTTGGAGATGCCGTAACCGAAGTCATCCATCATCAGGCGCATGGCCGGTATCACATTGGCGAGGTTGAGCAGCGGCTCACCCATGCCCATCATCACAACGTTGGTGATGGGGCGCTTGCCACCGACGATTTTGGCGGCGCGCCACACCTGGCCGATGATCTCGGACACTTTCAGGTTGCGGTTAAAACCCTGTTGAGCGGTGGAGCAGAATTTGCAGGCCAGCGCACACCCCACCTGGGAGGAGACGCACAGGGTCGCCCTGTCCTCTTCCGGGATGTAGACGGTTTCCACTTCCTGACCGCCCACCTGCAGCGCCCACTTGATGGTGCCGTCAGAGGAGCGTTGTTCACGGCTCACTTCCGGCGCACGGATCTCGGCGATCGCCTTCAGGCGCTCGCGCAGTACCTTGTTGACGTTGTTCATCTGATCGAAATCATCACAACCGAAGTGATAAATCCACTTCATGATCTGATCTGCCCGGAATGGCTTCTCGCCCAGTTCGACGAAGAAGGCACGCATGGCATCCCGATCAAGATCCAGCAGGTTGGTTTTTATTTCGCTCATCAAAGGCCTCAGTCCACAAACTACATAAATTATTGGCTGACGATGTCAGGGGGCGGCATTGTACAAATAATGGGTCTGGCTTTCTACCCGGAGAATAAGGGGATATTGACCAAAAGGCCAAAAAACAAAAGGGAGCCGAGGCTCCCTTGATCATCTTCAAACACCAGACTCAGCCGCGCGGGCAGATCTCGTCGTCGGAGAAGAAGTAGGCGATTTCACGGGCGGCAGAGGCCGGCGCGTCGGAACCGTGCACGGCGTTGCGGTCGATGCTCTCGGCGTAGCAGGCACGCAGGGTGCCGGCCAGGGCCTCTTTCGGGTTGGTCGCCCCCATGATTTCACGATGACGGCGGATGGCATCTTCCCCTTCCAGCACCTGTACCATGACAGGACCAGACGTCATGAAGCTGACCAATCCGTCATAGAAAGGCTTGCCCTGGTGTTCGGCATAGAAACCAGCGGCTTGCTCGCTGCTCATGTGCAGCATCTTGGCGGCGATGACTTTCAGACCCGCGCTCTCGAAGCGGTTATAGATGGCACCGATCAAGTTTTTGCTGACTGCATCCGGCTTGACGATAGAAAAGGTACGTTCGATGGCCATTGAGATCTTTCCTTAACTACAGAGTTTTATTGTTAGAATCCATGTTCGGCGGCGATTATACGTAAACAAAAACCGAAATAACACACAAAAAAGCAACTTTTTATTAAACAAACACGTCCTTAAAACAACATCACCACTCATCTTGGCCCAGTGCGGCAGGAAAAAATGTGCGCTTGTGCACGATAGCCGTGTTAAGCCCCTGAAACCCTGCCTATTGCTCACTAATGCAGCACTGCTGAAAAGGGCACCCTCAGGCTGTCTCTTATACAAAAATCCCCAAGCGTCGCTTGGGGATTTTTTTGAACTTCTCTCCCATTCTGTGATCTGAACCTTTCATCGCTCTCTTCCCTGGTTCTAACATGCCCTTCACTCAACCGGCG